>NZ_JAAGPF010000290.1 GCF_017104645.1 Burkholderia sp. Ac-20379 | reverse complement strand
GGAGAGGAAGGGATGGATACGTAGAGGACGAAGTGGAGGAAAAAGCGGGATGTAGGTTGGGATAACAGTGGAGAGGTAAGTTGAGGCGCTGCAGGTAAAAAAGGGAAGAAAGGAGAGGAAGTGGGGGTTGGTAATGGGAAAAGAAGGGGGGGGGGGGGATGGAGGCGGAAAGGAGAGGGAGAGGGGTGGGGAAGAACAAGAAGAAGAAGGTGTAGTAGCAGACTAGTTTTTTTTTTTC
>NZ_JAAGPF010000289.1 GCF_017104645.1 Burkholderia sp. Ac-20379 | reverse complement strand
GCAAGCGCGCGCCGGCGCGCATACAATCTTCACTCGCCGCGCCCGAGCCGGGCGGCGGCGCTCATCACCACGGCGAGCCGCCGCACGGCGCGGCCGCCATTCCGGATTCGGGTTTCACGATGGATATCGATCAGTACATGTCGGACGTCGGCCGCCGCGCGCGGCAAGCCTCGCGCGCGATCGCGCGGGCCGACACCGCCGCGAAGAACGCCGCGCTCGCCGCGATCGCCACCGCGATCGAACGCGAGGCGCCGGCGCTGAAGGCCGCCAACGCACGCGACGTCGAACGTGCGCGCGCGAACGGCCAGGACGCCGCGTTCATCGACCGCCTGACGTTGTCCGACAAGGCGCTGAACACGATGATCGAAGGGCTGCGCCAGGTGGCTGCGCTGGCCGATCCGATCGGCGAGATCTCGAACCTGAAGTTCCGCCCGAGCGGCATCCAGGTGGGCCAGATGCGCGTGCCGCTCGGCGTGATCGGCATCATCTACGAATCGCGCCCGAACGTGACGATCGACGCCGCGGCGCTGTGCCTGAAGTCGGGCAACGCCACGATCCTGCGCGGCGGTTCCGAGGCGCTCGAATCGAACACGGCGCTGGCGAAGCTGATCGGCGAGGGGCTGTCGGCGGCCGGGCTGCCGGCCGATGCCGTGCAGGTGGTGGCCACCGCCGATCGCGCGGCGGTCGGCAAGCTGATCACGATGACCGAATACGTGGACGTGATCGTGCCGCGCGGCGGCAAGAGCCTGATCGAACGGCTGATGAAGGATGCGCGCGTGCCGATGATCAAGCACCTCGACGGCATCTGCCACGTGTTCGTCGACGATCGCGCCGATCTGGCCAAGGCGCTCACGGTGTGCGACAACGCCAAGACGCACCGCTACGGCACCTGCAACACGATGGAAACGCTGCTGGTGGCGCGCGGCGTGGCGGCGGCGGTGCTGCCGCCGCTGGGCCGGCTCTATCGCGACAAGTCGGTCGAGCTGCGCGTCGACGCGGCCGCGAAGGCGGTGCTCGAAGCGGCCGGCGTCGGCCCGCTGGTCGACGCCACCGAGGAAGACTGGCGCACCGAATATCTCGCGCCGGTGCTCGCGATCAAGGTGGTCGACGGCCTCGACGCCGCGGTCGAGCACATCAACACCTACGGCTCCGCGCACACCGACGCGATCGTCACCGAGGATCACGACCGCGCGATGCGTTTCCTGCGCGAGGTCGATTCGGCCAGCGTGATGGTCAACGCCTCGACGCGCTTCGCCGACGGCTTCGAATACGGCCTCGGCGCCGAAATCGGCATCTCGAACGACAAGCTGCATGCGCGCGGCCCGGTCGGGCTCGAGGGGCTGACCTCGTTGAAATACGTCGTGCTCGGGCACGGCGAGGGCCGGCAGTGATCGCCGCCCGCCACTGCCAACGGACGATTCGATGACGTACCTCTGGGTCAAGACCTTCCACATCGTGCTGATCGCCGCGTGGTTCGCGGGGCTGTTCTACCTGCCGCGCATCTTCGTGAATCTCGCGATGGAGAGCGATCCCGGCGCGGTGCGCCGCCTGCTGACGATGGCGCGCAAGCTGTTCCGCTTCATGAGCTTCATCGCCGTGCCGGCGCTCGCGTGCGGGCTGTGGCTCTGGCTCGTGGCCGGCATTGGCCAGGGGCAGGGCTGGATTCACGCGAAGCTGACGATCGTGCTGCTGCTGATCGGCTATCACGTCTACTGCGGCCACCTGCTGCGCGTGTTCGAGCGCGGCGAGAACCGCCGCTCGGATCGCTGGTATCGCTTCTTCAACGAACTGCCGGTGCTCGGCATGCTCGGCGCGGTGGCGCTGGCCGTGATCAAGCCGTTCTGAGCCCCGCATTGCGCCGCATTCGGCGGCGCGCCACATGACAACGCCCGCACGGGCCGCCGCCGTTACTGTTACCGGCGCGGATCGTGCGGGCGTTGCGTCTTGCAGGCCTCGCGTTCAGCGTTCGCCCGTCTCTTCCTTTCGCGCCTCGCCGCTGCCTTCGTTCGCCGCGTCGCGCGCCTCGCGCGTGCTGCGGCGCTCGCCGGGGCGCACCTCGGCGTCGATGCGCCGCCGCACGATGGCGGCCTTGGCGCGGCCGAGCCGGTCGACCAGCTCGGGGCCGCGCTGCAGCGCCACGCCCACCGCGAGGATGTCGCCGATCGCCAGATGCGACATGCGCGAGGTCATCGGCGAGAACACGTCGGTTTCCTCGGCGATGTTCGACGCCAGGTTGACGCTCGCGACCTGCGCGAGCGGCGAGTGGCTGTGCGTGATCGACACCACCTTGGCCCCGCAGGCCAGCGCCGATTTCGCGGCCTCGACGATGTCGCGCGTGCGGCCCGTGTTCGAGATCGCCACCACGATGTCCTGCGGGCCGAGCAGCGCGGCCGACATCGAGAACGTGTGCGGATCGGAATAGGCGACGCTCGGCACGCCGAGCCGGAAGAACTTGTGCTGGATGTCCTGCGCGGCGATGCCCGAGCCGCCCGCGCCGTAGAACTCGATGCGCGAGGCGCGCGCGAGCAGCGCGATCGCCTCGGCCACGCTGCCGGCCGACAGGCTGTTGCGCACCTCGATCAGCGCGCCGATGGTGCGGTCGAACACCTTGCCGATGATGCCGGGCGCCGGCTCGTCGGGCTCGACGTCGCGATACACCGACGGCACGCCCGGCGCCACGCTTTGCGCGAGGCGGATCTTGAATTCGCGGAAGCCGCTGCAGCCGAGCGCCTGGCAAAAGCGGGCGATGGTCGGCTGGCTGACGCCGGCGCGCGTCGCGAGGTCGGTCATCGACATGTCGAGGATCTCGCGCGGCGCGGCCAGCACGGTGTCGGCAAGTTTCTGCTCGGACGGGCGCAACTGCGCGCGCAACGCTTCGATTCGGGGCAGCATCGGCGGCTCGTTTCGGAAATGACGGATTGTAGTATTGCGGATGGATTGTAGAAAAACTACATGAAATTTAGGGTCGATCGATGCTACTGGCAGCTTGCGGATCAGGGTTTTCACTAATCGATAAGCTATGATTAGCAAGCTTTGTACAAGAGTTGACCAAGTGAATGCTGCGCCGCAAGATTGCAGGCGTGTAGTTTTTCTACTAAACTTCGCGGCGATCGGTCGGTCAAAACCGGCCCCACCCCACGATTTCCGATGCCGGCCCCGCCGGCCACCGAGGAGACGCCCAGCATGGCCTCGCTGCATCCCACTCTCGTGAACGTGACCGAGCGCGTCGTCGCACGCAGCCGTCCCACCCGCACCGCCTATCTCGCACGCATCGACGCCGCGCAAGGCCGCTTCCCGGCGCGCGGCGCGCTGTCGTGCGCGAACCTCGCGCATGGTTTCGCCGGCCTCGAAGGCAACGACAAGTTCGTCATCAAGTCGGTGCGCGAGCCGAACATCGGCATCGTCTCGTCGTACAACGAGATGCTGTCGGCGCACGCGCCGTACGTCAGCTATCCGGACCTGATCAAGGCGGCGGCGCGCGAGAACGGCGGCGTCGCGCAGTTCGCGGGCGGCGTGCCGGCGATGTGCGACGGCGTCACGCAGGGAAATCCGGGCATGGAGCTGTCGCTGTTTTCGCGCGAGACGATCGCGATGAGCACCGCGATCGCGCTCACGCACAACATGTTCGACGCGGCGCTGTGCCTCGGCATCTGCGACAAGATCGTGCCGGGCCTGCTGATCGGCGCGCTGCAGTTCGGCCATCTGCCGACCATCTTCGTGCCGGCCGGCCCGATGACGAGCGGCCTGTCGAACGACGACAAGGCCAAGATCCGCCAGCAGTTCGCCACCGGCCAGGTGGGCCGCGACGCGCTGCTCGAAGCCGAATCGGCCGCCTATCACGGCCACGGCACCTGCACGTTCTACGGCACGGCCAACAGCAACCAGATGCTGATGGAAGTGATGGGCCTGCATCTGCCGGGCTCGGCGTTCGTCCACCCGCACACGCCGCTGCGCGATGCGCTGACGGCCCAGGCCGCGCGCCGCGTGCTCGATCTGACCGTCGAGCGCGGCAGCTACACGCCGATCGGCCATGTGGTCGACGAGAAGGCCGTGATCAACGGCATCGTCGCGCTGCTCGCCACGGGCGGCTCGACCAACCACACGATGCACCTCGTGGCGATCGCGCGCGCGGCCGGCATCCTGATCGACTGGGACGATTTCGATCAGCTGTCGGCCGTGGTGCCGCTGCTCGCCAAGATCTACCCGAACGGCAAGGCCGACGTGAACCACTTCCACGCGGCCGGCGGCGTGGCGTTCCTGGTGCGCAACCTGCTCGAGGGCGGCCTGCTGCACGAGGACGTCACCACGGTGGCCGGCAAGGGCCTGTCGCACTACACGTATGAGCCGAAGCTGCTCGACGGCAAGCTCGAATGGGTGCCGGGCGTGGCCGAGAGCCAGGACGCCAAGGTGCTGCGGCCGATCGGCGAGCCGTTCCAGGCCGACGGCGGTCTGCGCCTGATGCAGGGCCGCCTGGGCCGCGGCGTGATCAAGATTTCGGCCGTCGCGCCCGAGCATCGCAAGGTGGTCGCGCCGGCCATCGTGTTCGAATCGCAGGAAGCCGTGCAGGCCGCGTTCGACGCGGGCGAGCTGAAGCGCGATTTCGTGGCGGTGGTGCGCTTCCAGGGCGCGCGTGCCAACGGCATGCCCGAGCTGCACCGTTTGACGCCGCTGCTCGGCGTGCTGCAGGATCAGGGCTTCCACGTGGCGCTGGTGACCGACGGGCGCATGTCGGGCGCGTCGGGCAAGGTGCCGGCGGTGATCCACGTGTCGCCCGAGGCGCTGCTCGACGGCCCGCTGGCCAAGGTGCGCACCGGCGACACGATCGTGATCGACGCGCAGGCCGGCATCCTCGACGTCGACATCGACGCGAACGACTGGGCCGCGCGCGAGCTGGCGCGCCCGGCGCATCAGGCCGACAACGAAGTGGGTTTCGGCCGCGAGCTGTTCGGCGTGTTCCGCGCGGCGGCGATGCCGGCCGAGGCGGGCGCCTCGGTGTTCGGCGCGCTGGTGGGCGAAACCGCTCGCGCCGGCGTGACGAGCGCGCACTGAACCGAACGCAGCGACCCGCGAATCCGAACAGATCCATCCCGTTACAGGAGAAGCAGCAGATGAAGACGATCCACGACATCGTGAAACTCGGCCCGGTGATTCCGGTCCTCGCGTTCGAGACGGTCGAGCAGGGCGAGCACGTGTCGCGCGCGCTGCACGCAGGCGGCGTGAAGGTGCTCGAAATCACGCTGCGCACCGAAGCCGGCCTCAAGGCGATCGAGCGCGCGAGCCAGTTGGCCGACGACATCGTGGTGGGCGTGGGCACCATCACGAAGCCCGAGCATTGCGCGCTCGCCAAGAAGGCCGGCGCGCAGTTCGGCGTCTCGCCGGGCCTCACGCGCGCGATGCACGACGCCGCGCAGGACGCCGGCCTGCCGCTGCTGCCGGGCGTCATGACGCCGACCGACATCATCGCCGCGCTCGAACTCGGCTATGAGGTCGTCAAGTTCTTCCCGGCCCAGCAGGCCGGCGGCATCCCGATGCTGCAGGCGTTCCACGGCCCGTTCCCGGCGCTGAAGTTCTGCCCGACGGGCGGCATCAGCGTGCAGACGGCGCCCGATTTCCTCAAGCAGCCGAACGTGGTGTGCGTCGGCGGTTCGTGGCTGACGCCGAAGGCGGCGCTGGCCGCGCAGGATTGGGCCGAAGTCACGCGCCTCGCGCAGGCCGCCAGCCAACTGACGCGCTGAGCGCGCGATGAGTCCGGGCGGGACCGATGGTTGCATCCGCGACCATCGGTCCCGCCGCGCTGTGGCCGCGCCTGCCGAATCCTGCCTCGACGCCTCGCATCCGCAAGGCGAAACCGGCCGCCATCCCCTATAGTTGATCCGCGCGATCGCGACCTCTTGCCACCTTGGCGGGCCGTGTCGTGCTGTGCCCGATTCTTCAGACTTTCGGCGCTTTTCTAGGGGTTTATGCGAATGGAACCGGTTCTATCGCGCCGATTAAAACGAAAGTAGAATTCAGCGTCCTGTCGGGCGCGCCTGGTTTGGCGCTCGCAGGCCCATCGAAGAATGGCCGGGTGTCGTGGTGCGTCGGCCCGGTTCCAATAATCGCAAGGAGGAGTTCATGGGTGCTGTTCAAGGCAGCGGGCTGCTATGGTGCACGGTGATCGCGATCGTGTTGCTGATCGTGATGATCGCGCGCTTCAAGATCTATCCGTTTCTGGTCCTGATCATCGTGTCGCTCGGCCTCGGCGCCGTGGTCGGTATGCCGATGGACAAGATCGTCAAATCGTTCGAAACCGGCAACGGCGGCACGCTGGGCCACATCGCGATCGTGGTCGGCCTCGGCACCATGCTCGGCAAGATGATGGCCGAATCGGGCGGCGCCGAACGGATCGCCGTCACGCTGATCGGCTGGTTCGGCGAGAAGAACATTCACTGGGCGATGATGTGCGTGGCCATCATCATCGGCTTGCCGGTGTTCTTCGAAGTGGGCTTCGTGCTGCTGATCCCGATCGCGTTCAACGTCGCCAAGCGCACCAACAAATCGCTGCTGCTGGTGGGGCTGCCGATGGTGGCCGGCCTGTCGGTCGTGCACGGGCTGATCCCGCCGCACCCGGCCGCGCTGCTCGCGGTGCAGGCGTTCCACGCCGACATCGGCAAGACCATCGCCTACGGCCTGATCGTCGGCATCCCGACGGCCATCGTGGCCGGCCCGCTGTTCGCGCTGCTGATCCACAAGCACGTCAAGCTGCCGGCGAACAATCCGCTCGCCTCGCAGTTCATCGATTCGGGCGACCAGGCCAAGCGCGACCGCGCGCTGCCGAGCTTCGGCATCACGCTGTTCACGATCCTGCTGCCGGTGGTGCTGATGCTGGTCGGCAGCTGGGCCGATCTGGTGTTCGAGCCGAAAACCGTGCCGAACAACCTGCTGCGCTTCGCCGGCAATTCGGATGTGGCGCTGCTGATCGCCGTGCTCGTCAGCTTCTGGACGTTCGGCGCGAAGCAGGGCTTCAACAAGGAACAGATCCAGAAGTTCTGCAGCGAGTGCCTGGCGCCGATCGCCGGCATCACGCTGATCGTCGGCGCGGGCGGCGGTTTCGGCGGTATCCTGCGCGACAGCGGCATCTCGACGCAGATCGTCGAAACGGCCAAGGCCGCGAATCTGTCGCCGCTGCTGCTCGGCTGGTTCGCCGCCGCGCTGATGCGTCTGGCCACCGGCTCCGCCACCGTCGCGATGACCACCGCCTGCGGCATCGTCGCGCCGATCGCGGCCGCCTCGGCCTCGACGGTCAAGCCGGAACTGCTGGTGCTGGCCACCGGCTCGGGCTCGCTGATCTTCTCGCACGTCAACGACGGCGGGTTCTGGCTGATCAAGGAATATTTCGGAATGACGGTCGGTCAGACGTTCAAGACCTGGTCCCTGCTCGAAACCATCATTTCGCTGCTGGGTCTGGGTCTGACGATGGCGCTGGCCACCGTCCTGTAACAGCAAGAAGGGGTAGTCAATGATTTTGATCGCAATGGGCGTCTCGGGCGCCGGCAAGTCGCGCATCGGCGAGCTGCTGGCGGAGCGTCTCGGGTGTACGTTCACCGACGGCGACGCGTTCCACAGCGCCGCCAACAAGGAGAAGATGCATCAGGGCATTCCGCTGACCGACGACGACCGCTGGCCGTGGCTGAAGTCGATCCGCGAGGCGATCGAGGCGAAGCAGCAGGCCGGCGAAACGGCCGTGTTCACCTGCTCGTCGTTGAAGCGTGCGTACCGCGACGTGCTGCGCGGCGGCGACCACGACGTGCGTTTCGTCTATCTGCACGGCACGTTCGAGGTGCTGACCGAGCGCCTGAAGACGCGCACCGGCCACTTCTTCGATCCGAAGCTGCTGCAAAGCCAGCTCGACACGCTCGAAGTGCCGGGCGAGGACGAAGCCGTGCAGGTCAGCATCGAGCAGACGCCCGAGCAGATGGTCGACGAGGTGCTGGCGAAACTCGGCCTGGCCGCGCAATCCTGAGCGTTCCGGCGATCGGAATCGGCGTGGCCCTTCGCGGGCCGCGCCCATGAAAAAAGCGCCCGGCGGCGAAAGCCCCGGGCGCTTTTCATTGGCTTGCCGGCCGGGCATGCCCGGCCGTGCGCGTTACGCGATGCGCTTGGCCAGTTCGACGGCCTTGCCGATGTACGAACCGGGCGTCATCGCCAGCAGCAGATCCTTGGCGTCCTGCGGGATCGCCAGGCCGCCGACGAACTCCTGCAGCGCTTCGCGCGTGATGCCCTTGCCGCGCGTCAGTTCCTTCAGTTGCTCGTACGGGTTCTCGATGCCGTAGCGGCGCATGACCGTTTGCACCGGCTCGGCCAGCACTTCCCAGCAGTTGTCGAGATCTTCGTTCAGGCGCGCCGGGTTCACTTCGAGCTTGTCGAGGCCGCGCGTCAGGGCGTCGTAGGCGAGCAGCGAGTAGCCGAACGCGACGCCGATGTTGCGCAGCACCGTCGAATCGGTCAGATCGCGCTGCCAGCGCGACACCGGCAGCTTTTCCGAGAGGTGGCGCAGCGTGGCGTTGGCCAGGCCCAGGTTGCCTTCCGAGTTTTCGAAATCGATCGGGTTGACCTTGTGCGGCATGGTCGACGAGCCGATTTCGCCGGCCTTGGTGCGCTGCTTGAAGTAGCCGAGCGCGATGTAGCCCCACACGTCGCGGTCGAGGTCGAGCAGGATCGTGTTGGCGCGCGCCACGGCGTCGAACAGCTCGGCCATGTAGTCGTGCGGTTCGATCTGGATCGTGTACGGATTGAAGCTGAGCTTCAGGCGGTTTTCGACGACGTCCTTCGAGAACGCTTCCCAATCGAACGTCGGGTAGGCCGACAGGTGCGCGTTGAAGTTGCCGACCGCGCCGTTCATCTTGCCGAGCAGCTCGACCTTGGCGATGCGATCGATCGCGCGCGCCAGACGGGCCGCGACGTTGGCGATTTCCTTGCCGAGCGTGGTCGGGCTGGCCGGCTGGCCGTGGGTGCGCGACAGCATCGGCTGTTCGGCCTGGGCGTGCGCCAGCGCGACGAGGCGCTGGTGCACGGTGCGCAGCGCCGGGACGATCACGTTGTCGCGCGCGCCGGACAGCATCATGCCGTGCGAGGTGTTGTTGATGTCTTCCGAGGTGCAGGCGAAGTGGATGAACTCGCTGGCGCGCTCGAGTTCCGGCTGGCCCTTGACCGATTCCTTGAGCCAGTATTCGACGGCCTTCACGTCATGGTTCGTGACGCGCTCGATGTCCTTGATGCGCGCCGCGTCGTGGGCCGTGAAGCGCTCGACCAGTTGCAGCAGGAATTGCTCGGACGCTTCCGAGAAGCGCGGCACTTCGGCGAAACCGGCGCGCGACAGCGCGATCAGCCAATGGACCTCGACGGTCACGCGATGGCGCATGAACGCGGCCTCGGAGAGCCAGTCGCGCAGGGCTTCCGTCTTGCTGGCGTAGCGGCCGTCGAGCGGCGACAGCGCGGTGAGGGCGAAAAGGGTGTCGGGGCGGGTGTCGGACATGATGGGGCGGCCGGTCGGGCGTGGAGAGAGTAACCGGGAATTTTACCATCGGCGGGGGGCGGTTCCGGCGGCGCGTCATGCGGCCCGCCCGGCGCGGGGCCGGGCGGGCGTTCGAGGCGGGGAGGGCGGCCGGCCGCTCGCGG
>NZ_JAAGPF010000288.1 GCF_017104645.1 Burkholderia sp. Ac-20379 | reverse complement strand
CGGCTGCCGCCGGTATCGCGTTGCTGGCGGCCGGCACGGGCGTGGCCGCTGCGGCCGGCGCCGAGGCGCCCGCCCCCGCCGCGTTCCCCGTCACGATCGCGCATCAATGGGGCTCGACCACCATCGCGCGCCCGCCGCTGCGCGTGGTCGCGCTCGGCTGGAACGAGGCGGACGTGGTGCTGGCGCTCGGCGTCACGCCGGTGGCGATCCAGGATTGGCAGCAGCTCGGCCTGAAGCCGGGCCAGGTCAATCCGTGGGCGCAAGCGCTGGTGCACGGCCCCGCGCCGGTGATCCTGCCACGCGGCGATCTCGATTTCCGCCGGATCGCCGCGCTGCATCCCGACCTGATCCTCGACGTCAACGGCCGCGACAACAGCTCGCAGGCGAACTACCAGTTGCTGTCGCGGATCGCGCCGACGGTGGCGTCGCCCCCCGGCCTGACGAACAACAACCTGCCGTGGCAGCGCCAGGTGATGATCGACGCGCTGGCGCTCGGCAAGGTGGACGCCGGCCGCGCGCTGATCGCCGCCACCACCGCGAAGATCCAGGCCGTGAAGGCCGCGCATCCGGCATTCGCGGGCAAGACGTTCACGATCAACTGGGGCGTGCAGAACGGCTGGCATTCCTACATCGAAGGCGACGTGCGCCCGCAATTGCTCGAGGATATCGGCCTGACGCTGTCGCCGAGCGTCAAGCGCCTGCCGGCCCGCAACTACTTCGCCGATCTGCCGATCGAGCGCACCGGCGCGATCGATGCGAACCTCGTGTTGCTGGTGGCGTTCGCGCGCCCGGCGGCGTCGATCGTCGGCGAGCCGGCGGTGCAGGCGCTCGACGCGTTCCGCCGCCGCCGTGTGGTGCTGCTCGACAACCAGCGCGACGCCGAATTGCGCGCGGCGTTCGCCACCGGCTCGCCGGCCAGCATCGACTATTCGCTCGACCACCTCGTGCCGCGCATCGATCGCGCGCTCGCGGGCGCCGGCGACGGAGCCGCGCGATGAGCCTCGCCGCGAACGGCGCACGGCCCGCGTCCGCCACGCCGGCGGCCGCCGCGAACGACACGGGCCTGCAGGCCCGCGGCCTGAGCCTGCGCTACCCCGGCGGCGCCTCGATTGCCGAGAACCTCGACGCGACAATCGCGCCGCACCGCTTCACGGCGATCGTCGGGCCGAACGGCTGCGGCAAATCCACCTTGCTGAAGGCGCTGAGCCGCCTGCTGCGCCCGGCGCGCGGCAGCGTGCTGCTCGACGGACGCGATGTGCGCGATTACGCGTCGAAGCCGTTCGCGCGGCGGGTGGGTTTCCTGCCGCAATCGTCGCAGGCGCCGGACGGCGTGACGGTGGCCGAGCTGGTCGGGCGCGGGCGCTATCCGCATCAGTCGGCGTTCGGCTGGCAATCGGCCGCGGATCGCGCGGCGGTGCTCGACGCGATGGCCGCCACCGACGTGGCCGAGCTGGCCGATCGTCAGGTTTCCGAACTGTCGGGCGGCCAGCGGCAGCGCGTGTGGATCGCGATGTCGCTCGCGCAGCAGACGGACATCCTGCTGCTCGACGAGCCGACCACGTTCCTCGATCTCGCGCATCGCATCGAGGTGCTCGAGCTGTGCCACCAGTTGAACGCGCGGCACGGCACGACGATCGTCGCGGTGCTGCACGATCTCAACGAGGCCTGCCGCTATGCGGACGACATGATCATGATGCGCGGCGGGCGGATCGTCGCGCGCGGCGATCCATGCGAGATCGTGACGCCCGAGGTGATCCGCGCGGCGTTCGGGTTGGATACGCAGGTGATCGCCGATCCGGTCACGGGCACGCCGCTGGTGCTGCCGCTGCTGGCGGGCAAGCGCCGCGGCGTGTCGAACGGCGGTTGATCCGGCGTGTTCCGAACCTGATCCGGCGCCGTCGTGCGCCGAGTTTGCCTCCGGCGCATCGCGCGGCGCGGTTGCCAAGCCAAGCGACAGCGTCTTTCCCAACTGCTCCGCGAACGCTCGCGCCATCGGCCCCAGCCGTTCGCGCGCAGCGATTCCCCTGAGCGCCGACGCTACCGGAAACGGCGCGAATCACACGCCCGCTTCCGGCATATCGAGCGCCGCCAGCGCCTCTCCGAACAGATTCCGTCCTTACCACCGAGCCGTTCGCGTTCGAGCGCCGCGCTTTCCGCCCTGAGCGCCAACACCGCCTAAAACGGCGCGAAACGGCCGAATCACACGCCCGCTTCCGGCCCGTCGAGCGCCGCCAGCGTCTCGCCCAACTGCTCCGCAAACGCCCGCGCCACCGGCCCGAGCGGCTCGCTGTCGAGCGCGGCGATCCCCACCGAAAACGCCAATGCCGGCCTGAACGGCCGCATCACGAGCCCGCTTCCGGCGCACGCGCCCGCGATCAGCCGGCTCACGATCGTCACGCCGATGCCGCGCTCGGCCATCGCGCAGGCCACGCTGACCGAATGCACCTCGGCCGCGATCGCCTGGCTGATGCGGGCGTTGCGGAACGACGCGTCCACCTCGTGCCGCATCGAGCTTTGCCGCCACAGCAGCACCATCGGCACGCCGTCGAGATCGCGCGGGCCGATTTCCGGCAGCGCCGCGAGCGGATGGCCGGCCGGCATCACGCACACCGCCTCGCTGACGAACTCGCGCACCATCGTCAGGCCCGGCTGCGGATCGGGCAGCCGCACGATCGCCAGATCCACCTCGCGGCTGCGCAGCGCCTGCTCCGACGCCTGATAGGTGCCCGAAAACACTTCGAGCACGGCATCCCCGTGCGTTGCGTAGAAGCGCCCGAGCACCGCCGGCAGCAGCGATTGCGCGAGCGTGTTCGGCACCATCACGCGCACCAGCTTGCGGCGCGTGCCGGCCAGCCGCAGTTGCTGCGCGTGGCGCTCCAGGCAGCGCGCGGCCTCGAGGATCGCCTCGGCGTCGCTCACCAGCGCGTCGGCCTCGCGGGTGGGCGCGAGCCGCCCCTGCTCGCGCTGGAACAGCGTCAGGCCGAGATCCTCCTCCAGTTGCGCCAGCAGCCGGCTGACCGCCGATTGCGACAGGCCGAGCCGCTGCGCGGCGGCCGTGGTGGTGTGCAGCGCGGCCACGGCCGCGAACGCTTCGAGCTGTTTCAGGTTCATCTCAGTTTGTGCATAGGCGTATGCCGATCGCGCATAGGCTTGCGACCGCCATATTGACGTCGAATCATCGCATCCAACGACCGGCCCCGAACGCGGCGCCGGCCATCGCATTCTCAACATTCGAGGTTCGACACGCAATGATGGCCTTCATCATCCGCCGCATCGTCCAGAGCGCCGGCGTCCTGTGGCTGACGTCGCTGCTGGTGTTCTGCGGCGTTTACGCGATCGGCGATCCGGTCGCGATCCTGATTCCGGCCGACGCCAGCCCCGCCGAGATCGCCCAGGCGGTGCGCGCGCTGGGGCTCGATCAGCCGCTCTGGCAGCAATACCTGCATTTCGTCGTGCACGCGCTGCACGGCGATCTGGGACGCTCGTTCGTGTTCGACGAGCCGTCGATTCGTCTGATCTTCGAACGGCTGCCGGCCACGCTGGAACTGGGCTTCGTGGCGCTGGTGCTGGCGCTCGGCATCGGCCTGCCGCTCGGCCTGCTGGCGGGGCTGCGCGCCGGTTCGCGGTTCGACCGGATGGTGATGTCGGGCTCGATCCTGGGCTTCAGCCTGCCGAACTTCTGGCAAGGGATCATGCTCGTGCTGATCTTCTCGGTCACGCTGGGCTGGCTGCCTTCGGCCGGGCGCGGCGCGCTCGGCGACTGGTTCGGCATCCATACGAGTCTCGCCACGCGCGACGGGCTGATGCATCTGCTGCTGCCTGCGCTCAATCTGTCGCTGTTCAAGATGTCGCTGGTCACGCGGCTCACGCGGGCCGGGGTGCGCGAGACGCTGCCGCTCGACTACGTGAAGTTCGCGCGCGCCAAGGGTTTGCCCGAGCGCCGCGTGATCGGCGTGCACGTGCTGAAGAACATCCTGATCCCGATCGTCACGGTGGTGGGCATGGAGTTCGGCTCGCTGATCGCGTTCGCGACGGTGACCGAGACGATCTTTGCGTGGCCGGGCGTGGGCAAGCTGATCATCGACAGCATCACGCGGCTCGACCGCCCGGTGATCGTCGCCTATCTGCTGATCGTCGTGACGATGTTCACGCTGCTGAACCTGCTGGTGGACATCGTGCAATCGCTGCTCGACCCGCGCGTGCGGCTGGAGGCGGCATGATCGGCCTGCTCGCCCGCTCCCTGCGCACGCGTCTCGCGCCGCGCTTCGCCGTGCCCCGGCTCGATCCGCACACCACCGCCGGCCGCGTGCTGCGCAGCCTGGCGGCCTCGCCGGGCACGGCCGTGGCCAGCGCGGTGCTGATCGCGTTGATCGCGGTGGCACTGCTCGCGCCGTGGATCGCGCCGCAAAACCCGTACGACCTCGCCCAACTGAGCGTGAGCGACGCGCGGCTGCCGCCGTTCGCACGCGGCGCGGGCGGCCATCTCTACCTGCTCGGCAGCGACGCGCTCGGCCGCGACATGCTGGCCGCGATGATGTACGGGCTGCGCATCAGCCTGGGCGTCGGGCTGCTGGCCGGCGCGGTGGCGATGACGCTCGGCACCACGCTCGGCCTGTGCGCGGCCTACTTCGGCCGCACCGTCGACGCGCTCGTGATGCGCACCGTCGATCTGCTGCTCGGCTTTCCGACCATCCTCGTCGCGCTGATGGTGCTGGCCGTGCTCGGCCAGGGCGTGGACAAGGTGGTGCTCGCGCTGGTCACGGTGCAATGGGCCTACTTCGCCCGCACGGTGCGCGCGGTGGCCGCCGTCGAGCGCCGCAAGGAATACATGGAGGCCGCGCGCTGCCTGGGCCTCGGCCACCGCCGCGTGCTGTTCGGCCATCTGCTGCCGAACTGCCTGCCGCCCGTGATCGTGATCGGCCTCGTGCAGGTGGCGTCGGCGATCTCGGCCGAGGCCACGTTGAGCTTTCTCGGCATCGGCCTGCCGGTCACGCGGCCGTCGCTGGGGCTGCTGATCGCGAACGGCTTTCAGCAACTGCTGGCCGGCAACTACTGGATCAGCGTGCTGCCCGGCCTGCTGCTGCTCACGCTGGTGTTCAGCATGAACGTGGTCGGCGACAGCGTGCGCGAAGCGCTCAACCCGCGTTTGCAGAAATAGGATCGACATGACGACGCCCACGCTTTCCGTGCAGCACTTGCGCACGCATTTCTTCACCGGCGACGGCATCGCGCGCGCGGTCGACGACGTCAGCTTCGACGTCGCGCCGGGCGAGGTGGTCGGCCTGGTCGGCGAATCCGGCTCCGGCAAATCGATCACCGGCTTCTCGGTGCTCGGGCTGGTGGACGCGCCGGGCCGCATTGTCGGCGGCAAGGTGCTGTTCAACGGCGACGACCTGACCGCGCTCGCGCCCGACGCGCTGCGCCGCCTGCGCGGCAACCGCATCGCGATGATCTTCCAGGATCCGATGATGACGCTGAACCCGGTGCTGCGGATCGACACGCAGATGATCGAATCGGTGCGCGCCCATGCGCGCGTGTCGAAGGCCGCCGCGCGCGAACGGGCGCGCGACGCGCTCGCCCAGGTCGGCATTCCGGCGCCCGACGAACGGCTATCGGCCTACCCGCATCAACTGTCGGGCGGCATGCGCCAGCGTGTGGCGATCGCCATCGCGTTGCTGCACGAGCCCGATCTGATCATCGCCGACGAGCCCACCACCGCGCTCGACGTGACGATCCAGGCGCAGATCCTCGCGCAGATGCAGGCGCTGTGCGCCCGCACGCGCACGGCGATGGTGTGGGTCAGCCACGACCTGGCGGTGGTGGCCGGGCTCGCGCAGCGCGTGTGCGTGATGTACGCGGGCCGCATCGTCGAATCGGGCAGCGCGGACGCGATCCTCGACCGCCCGCGCCATCCCTACACGATCGGCCTGATCGAATCGCTGCCCGAGCACGCGCCGCGCGGCGCGCCGCTCAAACCGATTCCCGGCATCGCGCCGAACCTGCTGACGCTGCCGGCCGGCTGCGCGTTCGCGCCGCGCTGCGCGCGTGCGACCGACCTGTGCCGCAGCACCGAGCCGCCCGTCGCGGCCGACCACGATCACACCTGGCGCTGCTTTCATCCGCGCAACGGAGATTCGCAATGAGCACCCTTCCCGAAACCGCCCCGCTGCTGGAGGCGCGGCAACTGTCGCGGCGCTTCGCGCGGCGGCCCCATTACGCCGAGCGGATCGCCGGCTGGCTCGGCGCGAAGCCGGCCGCGCCGGTGGTGCATGCCGTCGACGGCGTGGATCTGACGATCCGGCGCGGCGAGGTGCTCGGCCTCGTCGGCGAATCGGGCTGCGGAAAATCGACGCTCGGCCGCATGCTGGCCGGCGTGGTGCCGCCGTCCGACGGCACGATCCGCGTGTTCGACGCTCCCGAGGCAGCCAAGCCCGGCGCGCCTCGCCTCGCCACCCAGATGATCTTTCAGGATCCGCTGTCGTCGCTGAATCCGCGCAAGCGGGTGCGCGACATCATCGGCGAAGCGCCGCTGGTGCACGGGCTGGTCGATCGCGCCGGTTACGACGCGTTCGTGGTGGACGTGATGCAGCGCGTCGGGCTGAACCCCGATTTCCGCGACCGCTTTCCACACCAGTTCTCGGGCGGCCAGCGGCAGCGGATCGGCATCGGCCGGGCGCTGGCCGTGAACCCCGATTTCCTGATCTGCGACGAATCGATCGCCGCGCTCGACGTGTCGATCCAGGCGCAGATCATCAACCTGTTCATGCGGCTGCGGCGCGATCTCGGCCTCACGTATCTGTTCATCAGCCACGATCTCGGTGTGGTTGAGCACCTGAGCGACCGCGTGGCGATCATGTACCTCGGGCGCGTGGTGGAAACCGCGCCCACCGAGGCGCTGTTCGCGCGGCCGCAGCATCCGTACACGATCGCGCTGCTCGGCCAGGTGCCGCGGCTCGCGAATCGCCGGCATCGCTTCGAATCGATTCGCGGCGAGTTGCCCTCGCCGCTCGCGCCGCCGTCCGGCTGTCATTTCCACCCGCGCTGCCCGCATGCGAACGCGCGCTGCCGCAGCGAGCGGCCGCTGCTGCGCGAGACCGCGGGCGGGCATTGGAGCGCCTGTCACCTCGTGGAGGCGGCATGATGCGGGGCCGTTTCCCGAACTTCGCGCGGTGCCGGTTGCCGGTGCGGCTGACGCTGGCCGCCTCGCTGGCCTGCGTGCTGGCGAGCGCCGCCCCGGCCTCGGCGCTGGCCTCGGCCGCCACGGACGCCCCGCCCCGCGACATCACGATGGCGCTGGCCTCCGAGCCGGCCTCGCTCGATCCGCTGTTCTCGCGCACGCAGAACAACATGCAGACGGCCGAGAACCTGTTCGAGCGCCTGATCTCGCAGGACGAAAACCTGCAGGTGCGGCCTGGGCTCGCGCAATCGTGGCGCAACCTCGATCCGACCACCTGGGAATTCAAGCTGCGCCCCGGCGTGCGCTTCTCGGACGGCTCGCCGCTGACGGCCGACGACGTGGCCTGGTCGCTGGCCCGCGCGGGCCACGTGCCGAACAGCCCCGCGCCGTTCTCCGGCGCGGTGGCGGAGATCGCGCGCATCGACGTGATCGATCCGCTGACCGTGCGGATCGCGACCAAAACGCCGTCGCCGGCGTTCGTCGAGCAGGTGGGGCTGGTGTATATCGTGTCGCGCCACGCCGCCGCCGGCCACGCCAGCGGCGATTACCGCCAGCCGGCCGTGGCGGTGGGCACCGGCCCGTACCGGCTGGTGCGCTGGATTCCGGGCGACCGGCTGGTGCTCGAACGCAACCCGTATTACTGGGGCAAGCGCCCGGCGTTCGATCACGCCACGCTGCGCTTCGTGGCCAACGACGCGGCACGGCTCTCGGCGCTGATGTCCGGCTCGGTCGACCTGATCGACAACGTGCCGCCCGTCACGCTCGACCGCCTGCGCCACACGCGCGACGTCGCGTTGTTCTCGGGGCCATCGGCGCGGCTGATCTATCTGGCGCTCGACGGCGCCCGCCCGGTGTCGCCGTTCGTGCGTGTTTCGGCGAGCGAGGCGGCCGGCGCGCAGGCGGGCGCGAACCCGCTGCGCGACGTGCGGGTGCGCGAGGCGATCTCGAAGATGATCGACCGCGAGGCGATCGCGCGCTACCTGCTCAACGGCGCGGCGCTGCCCGCCGGGCAGATCGCGCCGCCCGGCCTCGGCGGCCACGACCCGAAGCTGACGCCCGACGCGTACGACCCGGCCGGCGCGCGCCGCCTGCTGGCCGAGGCCGGTTATCCGGACGGCTTCCGGCTCACGCTGCACGCGTCGAACGACCGCTTCGCGAGCGACGGCGACCTGGGCCAGGTGCTCGGCCAGATGCTGGCGCGCGGCGGCATCCGGATCGACGACGTGGTCACGCAGCCCTACAACGTCTATGCCGGCGCGGCCGCGAAGCGGGCCTACAGCGCGTTCGTCTTCAGCTTCGGCAACAGCACCAGCGATTCGGCGATCGCGCTGACCAACGTGATCGCCACGCATGCCCCGGCGGCCGGCACCGGCGCGTTCAACCGCACGCGCTATTCGAACCCGCGCGTGGACGCGCTGCTGCAACAGGCCGCGCAAACCTTCGACCCCGCCGCGCGTCGCCGGTTGCTGGCCGACGCGGCCGATGTCGCCTTCCGCGATTACGCGATCGTGCCGCTCTATTTCCCCGTCGATTACTGGGCGGCGCGCGGCGGCGTGATCTTTCATCCGAACCAGGCCGAACGCACTTCCCTGCTCTACGTAGAGACCCGACCATGACGTTTTTCGCTTCGCCGACCGCCGCTCCCGATTTCCCCGCTACGGCCGCCTCGCCGGTGCACGGGCTGGCCGACCTGATGGTGCCGATGCGCGACGGCGTGCGCCTCGCCACCGACGTCCACCTGCCGCCCGGCTACCGGCTCGGCGTGGACGCGCCGCTGCCGGCCATTCTCGAACGCACGCCGTACGGCAAGGCCGACGTGTCGCGCTCGGAAATCCATCGCGGCGCGCCGCCGATGAACCGCATCGAGGTGGCCCGCTATTTCGCGGCGCGCGGCTATGCCGTGGTGATGCAGGATTGCCGGGGCCGCTACGGCTCGGAAGGCGCGTTCGAGAAATACATCGCCGAAGGCCCGGACGGCTTCGACACGATGGCCTGGATCGCCGCGCAGCCGTGGTCCGACGGGCGGGTGGGCACGATGGGCCTGTCGTACGCGGCGCACACGCAACTGGCCGCCGCCTGCCTGAACCCGCCGGCGCTCGCCTGCATGGTGCTCGATTCGGGCGGCTTCGCGAACGGCTACCACTGCGGCATCCGCCAGGGCGGCGCGTTCGAGCTGAAGCAGGCCACCTGGGCGTTCAACCGCGCGCGCAACAGCCCGGCGGCCGAGGCCGATCCGCTGGTGGCGGCCGCGCTGGCCGGGCACGACCTGCGCGACTGGTTCGCGCGCATGCCCTGGCGGCCCGGCCATTCGCCGCTGGCCAGCGTGCCCGACTACGAGCATTACCTGTTCGAGCAGTGGACGCGCGACGCCTACGACGATTACTGGCGTCAGCCCGGCATCTGCGCCGAGCACTTCTACGACACGATGCGGCGCGTGCCGGCGATCTGGATGTCGAGCTGGTACGACGCCTACGTGCAAAGCACGCTGGCGAACTTCGCGGCGCTGTCGGACGTGGCCGAAGCCCCCGCCTATCTGATCATGGGGCCCTGGCTGCACGGCGATCGCAACGTGCGCCACAGCGGCGACGTCGATTTCGGCGAACACGCGGCGATCGAGGGTGAACTGGCCGACGATTGGCTCGCGATGCGCGCGCGCTGGTTCGACCGCTGGCTGAAGCCCGAGGCCACGCATGCCGCCGATGCCGCGGCCGAGCCGGTGGCCCGCATCTTCGTGATGGGCGGCGGCAGCGGCCGCCGCAACGCCGACGGCCGCATGTCGCACGGCGGCCGCTGGGTCGGCGCGCCGTCGTGGCCGCT
>NZ_JAAGPF010000026.1 GCF_017104645.1 Burkholderia sp. Ac-20379 | reverse complement strand
TAGCCCCGTTCCGTGATTTGCCGAACCGCTTCCTGCTTGAATTCCGGGGTAAATCTCTGTGCACTCATGACGCCCTCCTATGCTCAAATCATAGGCCGGCAGCGTCTAGCATTCCCTGGGCAGTCCACGGTAATCTTCTTCCTGTACGCCAACGCGGCGTACCTGCCATGCTCAAGATCTCGCAAGCACCCGAGGAGCAGGCAGGCAGTCGCCTAATGGTGTGGTGGGACGGTGACGGTGCGGCGCCCGTGCTCGCTCACGACGGCGAAGCGTTGCTTATGGTGCGTGCGCAAGGCTCAGTCTCGCTCACGCAGATGGTAAAACAGGGACGCGATGACGAGGCAACACACATCTTGTGTACAACCGCCTCACATCTACACAGGCCGCGTGCCGAACCGATTCCTGCAATGGTTACATTGACGCAATGGTTCGACTCGCTGCTATCCAGTACTGGCATGCACGGCCGCTTTTTCGATCACTGCGCACGTACTGCACGCGAACTGCTGGGAACACCTCGCGACGTCACGGTGTTACACGGCGACATTCACCACGGCAATGTGCTCGACTTTGAGCGTTATGGCTGGCTCGCTATAGATCCAAAGGGCTTGTATGGTGAGCGCTGCTTCGACTATGCGAACCTCTTCTGCAATCCAGACGGCGAAAGCGCATTGGCACCGGGAGTCTTCGCGCGGCGCATTGAGTTGGTTAGCACGGTCTCCCGTATCGAGCGTCGCCGACTTCTACAATGGGTGTTCGCGTGGGCTGGTCTATCGACGGTTTGGATGCTCGAAGATGGCGACGATGCAGGCAGCACATTGGAAGTAGGGAAACTCGCGGCGTCTGCGCTTGGTATTGTCGATTAAGTCTTCAGATGCAACGCTTACAGCAAATATAAACAGAGCCTGGGGGAGCAACGATCAACGAAGGCCGACGGGCATTTTCCAGGGCAGCAGCGCGTCATAATCATCGACGGTCTTGGCCATCGGGAGATGCTGGAACAGCCAGGTGAGATAGCAATACGGGTCGATACCGTTAGCCTTACAGGTTTCGACCAGCGAGTAGAGATTTGCACTCGCGTTTGCACCGTCAACGGTGTCGGCGAACAGCCAGCCGCGGCGCCCGACGCAGAACGGTCTGATGGAATTCTCGCAGGGATTGTTCGATATCGGCCAGTTGCCATTCTCGACGTAGCGGACCAGCTTCGGCCATTGTCCATGCAGATAGGTGAGCGCTTTTCCGAGCAGGCTCTGCGGCACGACGCCAGGTGACTGTTCGATCATCAGCTTCTCGATGGCATCGAGCACACGCACGCTGTATCGTCGTCGCAATCGTTGCCGCCGCTCAGCCTCCCATGTTTCACTGCGTGCTTCGGCGGCGAACAGTTTGCCGATCAGTTTGATGAAGCGTGTCGCGAGCAGATCGGGCGTACGTGCGGCCTTCGGTACGTTGTCCTCGGCCTTGACGAAGTAGCGTCTGGCGTGAACCCAGCAGCCGAGGTGCACGAGCTGGTAGCGCTGCGCGATCTCGTTGTAGGGCTCATATCCGTCGCTCATCAGGACCGCATCCTTGCGGATGCCGGCGAACAGTTTGTCAGCGAGCTTCGCACCGCGTCCTGCCGTGTAACTGTAGCAGCGGATCGGGATACCCGAACCGCTCATCTGCGCCCACATGTAGCTCTTCGTTTGCGGCTTGCGGCCTTCTTCCTTGAGTACCTGCAATGTCGTCTCGTCGCTCAGGACGATGGCGGCCTCGAGCAGCGCGTCACGCATCAGGTTGATCACAGGCTGCGTGGCCAGACCGGCGCGCACCATGCTGACGGCAACCGTGTTCGACGAGATGTCGCCGCCGAAGCGGCGCAGCAGACCCGCCTGACGATAGATCGGCATGCCAAACTGGAACTTGCCCGCTGCGATCCACGCCAGCGCTGATTCGGTGAGCCGCCCACGCGGGATGATGCGCGGTGGTGCCGGCGTGACCTTGATGCCCAGATCGCAGCACGGGCACGCGTATTTGACACGCTGGTGCTGGATCACGCGCAGTTGCTCGGGGATCACATCGAGCTGCTCGCTGATCTCCACGCCGAACTCAACGAGCGCATGACCGTCATTCGTGCAGAAGCGCTCGGCTTCGGGAAGTTCGTGCCGCACGACCTCGCGTGGCAGATGGGGATCGAGTGGCGTGCGGTGGCCGCGCTTCTTGCGCGTGTGTGCGGCGCTCGTCGTTGAGGGGATGTCTTCCTGCGCAGGCGTCGCGTTCGCACCAAGCGCTTCGGCTTCGTTGAACAGGCCCGGCTGGTCGGAATCCCTCGCTTCGCTCTTCGCACCGAACAGTTCGCGCCGGTAGGCACGCAACCGTTCTTCGGCAAGATCGCGTTCCGTTGTCACGAAACGCAGCGTGCCACGTAGTTCATCGCGCTCGTGTTGAAGCGCTGCGTGCTCCTCGCGTATCGCGAGCAGCGCAGCAAGTTCGTCGGCAGTGATGGTGACCTCGATCGGCATGCAGATTAGACTGACATGCCGATCCCGTGTTCAGCTCACCCGCAGATATTCCTGCTTCGGATGCCGCCGGATCGCGGTGATGTCGTCACCGTCTAGCAGCGCGTGCAGCACATCGGTCGTCAGCTTCACGACCACGGCCTTGTTGTCGGGCCAGATGAAGCAGCTCGTCTCCAGGCGTTTCATCAGAAGCCAGAAACCGCTGCCATCCCAGGCCAGAATTTTTATCCGGTCGCGACGGCGGTTGCCGAAGATGTAAAGCGAAGCGTCCATCGGGTTCAGCCGCATCGACTGCTCGACTAGAATCGACAGGCTGTTCATGCCGTGGCGGAAGTCGACGGGGTCGCGGTGCAGATACACCTTCAGGTTGTCGTCGAAGCGGAACAAGGCAGCCTCCCCAGGATCTGGACCAGCGTCGTCAGTTCGTCGATGGTCGCGATCGCTCCACCGAGCTCGAGCGCGACACCGTTCGACAGCCGTACATGCAACGTGAGCGTCATCGACGGCGGTGGTAACGGTTCAGCTCGTGTGGTCGATGGCGGTGCCGCGATGACCGGCACGAACGCGGATGGCGTTACCGTGACGGGGGTATATTTGTGCGAACCCGGCAGATCGATGCTCACGCCGTCGTTGCTCTCATCGGTCTGCGTCAGCTCGCGTTCATCGTTGCCGTGATCCTGCGGCACCGACGACATGCCTTTCTCGCGCTCCATCAGGTACTTCGTGATCCACTTGCGTAGCAGGTTGGCGTTGATCCCGTGCTCCTGCGCCAGACGCGCGACCGACGCTCCTGGACGCAACGCAGCTTCAATCAGCACGCGCTTGCTCTTCTCGTCGTAGCGGCGACGTCCATCGCTGCTTTGCCGAACAACTCTTAACTCTGAGTGTTTGTCTGCCATAGGTGTCCACCTCAAAATAGGTGGACACCTATGCTCCTCGCACCGGTCAAAATTTGACAGACGTTAAAGATGGACCGCTTACGATCCAGCACATTGGAAATCTATAGCCCGAACCCAACCGATTTCCTCAATATCGAACGCGCGATTTCCTGCATCAAGGAGGATCGGCGCTGGCGCTTTTCCGAATCGGGAGCGGTTCAAGCGTTCGAAGATTCGTCCTTGTATTCCGCTCTGAAGATCAAAGACCGATTCACGCCCGCAACGCTCAAGGCCTATGCCGAAGCGATCGGCATCGAGGCCTTCGATCCATCGTATTACAGCCCGGAGCGGGGATTTTTCCTGATCGAAAAGAACGGCGCGGCGGCGAAAAACATGGGCACGTATTCCTTGAGCGAGGCGCGCGCCGCCGGGCGTTGAGGGAATCCGCTCGCGTCGGATCGCAATCACGCGCCGCAAGCGCAGGCGCAGGCTCAGGCGCGCGGCAAGCTCAACTCGAAGATCGAACCGCCGGATGCCGACGTGCGATAGCCGGCCTTCCCGCCATGGGCCAGCGCGATCGCGCGAACCACGGAGAGGCCCAGGCCGGCGCCGCCGAATTTTCTCGAACGCGACGCATCGGCTCGCGTGAACGGCTCGAAAACCAACGGCGCAAAATCCGCGGACAGGCCGGGGCCTTCGTCCTCGACCGCCAGCAACAGCCAGGTATCCCGCCCGCTCAGCGATATCCGCAAGCGGCCGGGCACCGCGTAGCGGCGGGCGTTGTCCAGCAGCGCCAGCAGGGCCTGCTTGACCCTGGCGCCGTCGCACGGCGCCACTTCGGCGGCCAAATCCACTTCCAGCGTGAACCCGGCATCGTTCAAGGCGTCGCCGACCGAATCGATCGCGCGCCGGATCTCGATGTCGATCCGTGTCGGTTCGATAAACATCTCCAGCCGCCCGATATCCTGCAGCGTCATGATGTAGAGATCGTCGACGATTCTCGTCAGGCCCTCCACCTGAAAGAGCAGCCCGCGAATCTGGGCGTCGTCCGGCGAAAAGACCCCGTCGCGAATGCCCTGCAAGCGGCCCCGCAGGATGGTCAGCGGCGTACGCAACTCGTGCGCGATCGCGGCGTTCCATTCCGTCATGTCCGAGGTCATGCGCTGCAATCGCACCGCCATGCCATTGAAATCGTCGACGAGCAGCGCGGTGTCGCCAAGCGAGCGGTCGCCGGGCAAGGCGCGCGCGTCGAGGTCCCCCGCGGCGATTCGCCGGGCGCTCTCCGCGACCGAATTGAGCGGCGCCAGAATCCGCTTGGCCAAACGCGACGCCACCACCACGGCGACCACCAGCCCGATCAGCAGCAGGATCGCGAAAATCAGGTAATCCTGCGAGTCGGGAATGAACGCGTCCTCGATGGTCCGCGGCTCCGGCGGGGCCAGCGAAGCCGCCGTCAGCAAGCCATAGATGACGAACGACCCCACGAACAGAATCAGCGCCGTGATAACGGACACCAGCCCCATGGACAGCACGATCTGCCGCCCGAGGCGCCCGCGGGATTTCGTGGCGTTCTGCGCCGGGCCGTGCATCAAAGCCCCGTGAGCTTGTAGCCGACGCCGCGCACCACCGCGAGCATGTCGGCCGCCCCGGCCTTCTCGAGCTTCTTGCGCAGGTTGCTGACGTGGCTGTCCACGGTGCGCTCGAGCGCCCCGCTGCCCGGCAGGCACGCATCGATCAGCTCGCTGCGCGTAAAGACGCGGTGCGGATTTTTCGCCATGTGCGTCAACACCCGAAACTCGGTGAGCGTCAGGGACAGTTGCACGCCGGGCCCGCTCTCGCGCGTCGAATGCGCGCCCCGAACGCTCGCCACGTAGCTTTCCGTATCGATCTCGAGACGCCCGACGCGGATCACCGGCTCGCTGCGCGAGGTCAGCGTGCGACGGAGCACGGCGCCGACCCGGGCGACGACCTCGACCGGGTTGAACGGCTTGACGATGTAGTCGTCCGCACCGATGCGCAGCCCCTGCAAGCGGTCGATATCCTGATTCAGCGCGGTCAGCACGACGACCGGCGTGTCGCCCCGGCGGCGCAGTTCCGCCAGCACCTCCCACCCGTCCTTGCCCGGCAGCTTGATGTCCAGCAGCACCAGGTCGGGCTTCAGCAAGAGCTGAACGTCCAGGGCCGATTGCCCGTTCGCCACCTTGTAGGTGCGGTAGCCCTCGCGAGTCAGATACGCGTCCAGGATGTCCGCGATTTCGGGCTCGTCTTCCGCGATAAGTATGAGGGCAGTCATTTCAAAGAGAGCATCGACACAGATGCGACATCGTGAAAGGAGGAACGAGACGGCACAACCCCCTCCATCGAATCTCCATCATATCTCAACGAAACCCCCTCTTTTTGCGCCGCGGCACGGCTTTCCGGCGGCGGATTTCGCCGCGTTCGCACAATCTCCACACGGCCTCCATCGATTGCCGACGAAGCGCTGCGAGCATGCGGCCTTTACCTTTCAATGGTCAAGGTTCAGTCAGAACGTGAAGACATATCACCACACAGTCGCGACGGCGGGAACCGCGGTCGGTGCGGCGCTGCTGCTCTTGCTCGCGGGCTGCGACGCGCGGCAGCGCGACCCCGCGGCGGAAGCGCCGCAGCGCGTGCGTGTCGGGGCGATGACGCTGCAAGCGCAGCCGGTGCCGCTGACGGTGGAGCTCCCCGGGCGGATCGTCGCCGAGCTGCAGTCGGAGGTTCGCCCGCAAGTCGATGGCGTCATCGTCCAACGCCTGTTCGTGGAAGGCGCCGCCGTCCAGGCCGGTCAGCCGCTCTACAAGCTCGACGCCGCCAGCTATCGGGCGGCCCGCGATTCCGCAGCGGCCGAGCTGACCCGAGCCCAGGCCGCGATCCCGGCCGTGCTCGCGAAAGCGGATCGCAACCGGTCGCTGTTCCAGCAAGACGCCATCAGCAAGCAGGAATTCGAGCAATCGTCGGATGCGCTTTCTCAGGCGCGGGCGAGCGTGGCGACCGCCAGGGCCGCGCTCGACACCGCGAACATCAACCTCGCCCGCACGGTCATCCGCGCACCCATCTCGGGCCGCATCGAGCGCTCGTCGCTCACGCCCGGCGCGCTGGTCAGCGCCAATCAAACGACCGCGCTGACCACCATACAACGGCTCGACAACGTGTACGTGGACTTGACGCAGTCGAGCACGCGCTACCTCGACCTGCGCGAAGCCATCGACAGCGGCCGGGTTGTCCGGGCCGGGCGCGAATTGCCCATCACGTTGAAGCTGGAAAACGGCACGACGTATCCGCAGCAGGGAACGCTCGAATTCGGGGAAGCGAGCGTCTCCCCATCGACGGGCACGTACGCGCTGCGCGCGCAGGTGCCCAACCCGAAGCACCTGCTGCTGCCGGGCATGTATGTCCGGGCGGTGATCCGGGAAGGCACGATCCCGCATGCGTATCTGGTGCCGCAGCGCGCGGCCGGGCGGAATACGCGCGGCGAGGCAACCGCGCTGGTCGTTCGCCACGGCGTGGTCATGACCGTGGTGTTGCCCGACGCGAAGGAGCACGGCAACGACTGGCTGGTGGAGCACGGCTGGGTGGCCGGCGACAAGCTCGTTGTCGAAGGGTCCCAGCAAGTCCGCGACGGCGATGCGGTCGACGTTCAGGACGTCGCGCTGGATCCGGCCACGGGCAAGGTGCGCCCCGTCGAGGCGGCGGCCGCCTCCGCGCCCGCGCGCCCGGGCAGCGCCGGCGGCGCGCCCGCCCTGAACGCCCAACCTGACGCTACCCGGAACTAGGACGACGATGTCGGCATTCTTCATCAAGCGCCCCATCTTCGCATGGGTCATCGCCATCACGATCATGCTCTGGGGCCTGCTGGCCCTGCAGCGTCTGCCCGTCGCGCAGTACCCGGAGATCGCCCCCACGACCATCTCCATCCTCGCCTCGTACAACGGCGCCGATGCGAAGACGATCGAGGATTCCGTCACGCGCGTCATCGAACAGGGGATGACCGGCCTCGACAACCTGATGTACATGTCGGCGAGCTCCGACTCGTCGGGCGAGGTCGAGATTCGCGTGACGTTCAACAACCGGGCCAATGCGGACGTGGCCCAGATGCAGGTTCAGAACCGCCTTCAACTGGTCACGTCGCAGCTTCCCACCGTCGTGCAAACGACCGGCCTCACGGTGTCGAAATCGTCGGCCGCGTTCGCGATGGTGCTGGGCGTGATATCGAAGGACGGCAAGCTCGGCGCCGTCGATCTCGACGACTATGTCGGAAGCACGCTCCAGGAGCAGATACGCCGGGTGGACGGCGTCGGCAACACGCAGTTGTTCGGCTCGAGCTACGCCATGCGCATCTGGCTGGACCCGAATCAACTGGCCAAGTACGCGCTGATGCCCGGCGACGTGGAAACGGCGGTTCGCGCGCAGAACGTACAGGTGTCGGCGGGTCAGCTCGGCTCGCTGCCCGCGAGGCCGGGGCAACAGCTCAATGCGACGGTGACGTCGCAGAGCCGGTTGCAGACGCCCGCGCAATTCGAGGACATCATCCTCAAGAGCGCGTCCGACGGCTCGGTGGTGCGCGTCAAGGATGTCGCCCGCGTTCAGCTCGGCGCCGAGAACTACAACTACGCCTCGACCTACAACGGCATGCCGGCGTCGTCGATGGGCGTCAATCTGGCCGCGGGGGCCAACGCGATCGAAACCGCGAAGGCCATCAAGCGCCTGGTGGCCTCGATGAAATCGACGTTCCCGCCCGGGGTCGAGGTGGTCTATCCGTACGATACGACGCCCTTCGTTCAGTTGTCCATTCACGAAGTCGTGAAGACGCTGATCGAAGCGGTCGTGCTGGTCTTCATCGTCATGCTGGTGTTCCTGCAGAACGTGCGGGCCACGCTGATTCCCGCGCTGGCGATACCGGTCGTGCTGCTGGGCACCTTCGGCGTGCTCGCGATGTTCGGATATTCGGTGAACACCTTGACGATGTTCGCGATGGTGCTGGCCATCGGCCTGCTCGTCGACGATGCGATCGTGGTGGTGGAGAACGTCGAGCGCGTGATGGCGGAGGAGCGGCTCTCCCCGCGCGACGCGACCCTCAAGTCGATGGGCGAGATCAGCGGCGCGCTGATCGGCATTGCAACGGTGCTCTCGGCGGTGTTCGTGCCGATGGCGTTCACCAGCGGCGCAACCGGCACGATCTATCGCCAGTTCTCCGTCACCATCGTGACGGCGATGCTGCTGTCGGTCGGCGTCGCGCTGATTTTCTCGCCGGCGCTGTGCGCGACGATGCTTCGGCCGCCTGGCGAGCACGCTCGCGCCGGCGGGTTTTCGGGCTGGTTCAATCGGCACTTCGAGCGCGGCTCGCGCGCGTATCGGCGCGGGCTTTCCGGCATGCTCGCGCGCGGCCGCCGCTTCCTGGCGATCTACGTGGCGCTCATTGCCGCCACCGGCTGGATGATGGCGCGCCTGCCGAGCTCGTTTCTTCCTCAGGAAGACCAAGGCACGCTCCTGACCTCGGTGCAGTTGCCCAACGGCGCGATGAACTATCGAACGCGCGACGTGCTGAATGCGGTCGAGCAATATTTCCTGCAGAACGAGAAGGCCGCCGTGGACGGCGTGCTGTCCGTCGAGGGATACGGCTTTGGGGGATCGGGCCAGAGTTCGGCGATGGTCTATGTGCGCCTCAAGGATTTCGACGCGCGCCGATCGAACACGCTTTCGGCACAAGCCATCGCGGCGCGGGCCGGCGCCGCGTTCGCCAAATTGCGCGATGCGCAGGTGTACGTTCTCGCGCCGCCGGTGATCGAGGGCGTCGGCAACTCGAGCGGCTTCGAGTTCTATCTCGAGGACGTCAACGGCGTGGGCCGAGAACGCCTGGAGCAGGTCCGGGACCAGCTCATTGCGGCGGCGGGCAAGCAGCCGCTGTTGGCCAACGTGCGGCCGACCGGCCAGGAATCGAAGCCTCAATTCCTCGTCGATATCGACCAGGCCAAGGCCAGCGCGCTCGGCCTCAATATCGGCGACATCAACAACACGCTGTCGGCGGCCTGGGGTGGAAGCTATATCAACGATTTCGTCGACCGCGGCCGCGTGAAGCGCGTCTATCTGCAGGCGGACTACGACTTTCGGATGCAACCCAGCGATCTGAATGCCTGGCATGTGCGCAGCAGTACGAACCAGATGGTTCCCTTCTCCTCGTTCGCCGACGGACGATGGACTTACGGCCCCACGCGTCTGGAGCGTTACAACGGCATTTCCGCGTTCCAGATTCAAGGGGAACCGGCATCGGGCGTCAGCTCGGGCGCGGCCATGAAGGCGATCGACCAACTGGTCGCGCATCTGCCGCCGGGCTTCCGCCACGAGTGGACCGGCATTTCCCTCGAGGAGCAAAGCGCAAGCAAGCAGGCGGCGGGGCTGTATGCGATTTCCGTGCTGGTCGTGTTTCTCTGCCTGGCCGCGCTCTACGAGAGCTGGGCCATTCCGTTCGCCGTGATGCTGTCCGTGCCCGTGGGTGTCGCCGGCGCACTGGCGGCGGCCTTCCTCGGCGGCCAGGCGAACGACGTGTACTTCAAGGTGGGCTTGCTCACGACGGTCGGGCTTGCCGCCAAGAACGCCATTCTCATCGTCGAGTTCGCGATGCACCGGCTGGCCCAGGGCGCGCCGCTTCTGGAGGCCGCCCTCGACGCGGCACAGCAGCGCCTGCGGCCCATTCTCATGACCTCGCTTGCGTTCATTGCCGGCGTGATGCCGCTTGCGATCGCGAGCGGCGCCGGCTCCGGTGCGCAGAATGCCGTCGGCATCGGCGTGCTCGGCGGCATGACGGCCGCGACGGTGCTTGGCATCTTCTTCGCGCCGCTGCTGTTCGTGGCGGTCAAGGCCGCATCGGGCCGGCGCAACGGTACGCACATTGACAACACTTGATCGAAGCAAGACGATGATCGACAACGATTTCACGCATCGAGACGACGACGGCGCAACGCTGCGCAAACGCTCGACGCATTCCGCCATCGGGCGAATCGCGTTGACCGCCCTGGCGCCGGCCATATTGAGCGCATGCGCGGTCGGCCCCGATTACCACGCCGTCGTGCCGAGCGTGCCGTTGCAGTGGCACGCCACGGCCGAGCAGGACGCCGCCATCGATCCGCGCCCGCCGCGCAGGGGCGCATGGTGGAAGCAGCTCGGCGACCCCATGCTCGACACGCTGATCGCCGATGCGGCGGCCGGCAGCCTGGATCTGGCGAGCGCGCGGGCGAAAGTCAGGGAGGCTCGCGCGCTCGCACGTCAGGCCGGCGCGGCGCGCTACCCGTCGCTCGCGGGCACCGCGTCCTACAAACGCGGCGGCGGCAGCGGCGCCGCCCTGGGCTCGACGAACGCGGCGGCCCTCACCAACGCGCCATCGGCCGACACGCAGGCCTCCAGCGGCCCGTCGTCCCTGTATCAGGCAGGCTTCGATGCCAGTTGGGAACTCGATATCTTCGGCGCGAATCGCCGCGCGGCGGAATCGGCCCAATACGGTCTCGACGCCGCCGAGTGGACGCTGCGTGCCTCGCGACTGACGCTCATCGGCGACGTCGCGACCTACTACGTCGCGGCGCGCGGGTATCAGGCGCGGCTCGCGCTCGCGCGCAATACCGCGGCGTCTCAGGAAGCGACGGCCAGGCTCACGCGCGTGCGATACGCGGCGGGCGCGGTGTCCGCGCTCGATGTGGCCAATGCCGACGGCTTGGCCCAGACCACCCGTTCCTCGATCCCCGAACTCGAGACGTCGTATCTGCAGGCCGTCGCCGCGTTGGCCGTCGTGAGCGGCAAGGCCCCCGACGCGCTCATCGACCGCATGGCGGCGCCCGGCCCGATCCCGCAGCCCGACCTTCCCGTGCCGGCCGGCGTGCCTGCCGACATCCTGCTGGCACGCCCGGACGTTCGGTCGGCGGAGCGCCACTATGCGCAATACACCGCAAAGCTGGGCCAAGCCGAAGCGGCGCGCTATCCGAGCGTCACGTTGACCGGCAACATCGTGACGTCCGGAACGCAATTCGGCGACCTCGGCAGCCGCTCGACGATCGGCTGGTCGATCGGGCCGTCGCTCAGTATTCCGATCTTCAACGCGGGCAGGCTCAAGGCGGCCGTCGAGATGGCGGACGCGCAGCGCGAGCAATACTTCATCGCCTACAACGCATCGGTGCTGTCGGCCCTGAAGGACGTGGAGAACGCCGGCGTCGCGCTGTCTCGCGAAACGGCGCGCGTGCGGGCGCTTCAGGCGTCCGCACGATCGTACGAGCAGGCCGCGACGCTGGCGCGGGCGCTCTTCGATGCCGGCTCGACCGGCTTCCTCGACGCACTGATCGCCGAGCGCGCCCAGCTATCCGCCCGGGATGCGCTGATTCAAAGCCAGGTTCTCATCGCGAACGACTACATCGCGCTCAACAAGGCGCTTGGCGGCGGCTGGGACGGGATTGCCGATTCACGGTGACCGAGGCGGCCGCGCGACGCTCCGTGCTCGGTATCGTGACGCGGAACGCGAACCGGCCACTACGTGATTGGACGCTAAAGCGTCGCGCGATTCGAGGGCGGTGGACGTCGCTCAGACAATACGACGTTCGCAGCGTCACGCCCAGGTTGTGTTAGCGGCTCTAGACTCCAATCATTTCGCCAGCAGCCAGGGCGTGAAGACACGGTTCACCGAAGAGCAGATCATCGGTTGCGTGCGCAAGGGTTGGAACAATCAATGCGCCGAAGCATGACGCATCCGATAAGACCCGGGAGACGTACCGTATTCCTTCCGGAACGCCCTCCCAAGATGCGACGCGTCGGAAAATCCGCACGAGATGGCGATATCCGATGCAGACCGGTCGGAGCTTGCAAGCAGCCATGCGGCGCTTCGCACCCGCATCTGCCTTGAGAACGCACTGGGCGTTTTTCCGACTTCGGATGAGAACAGGCGTTCCATTTGCCGAACGGACAAATCCAGGCGCCGTGCGAGTTCGGCCAACGACAACGGATTTCCGATGTGCTGCTCCATGATCAGCACGGCACGGCGAATCCGCGGGTGCATCGCCGCGGCCGCGTGGGTCGAATACGGTTGAGGCGCACTGCCCTTTTGGGTGTCGTTGACGATCAAAATTCGCAATGCCTTCTGAACAACGCTGGCATCGACATGGCGCAAGAGGATCGTTGCAGCGACGTCGATCGAGGCTCGCCCGCCGGAACACGTAATGCGCCCCCGATCGACCACGAACAGCCGGTCGGCAACGATGTCGCGCTCGTCGAAAGCCGGAAACCGTTCGACAAAATCGACATAGTGAAACCAGCTCACGCAAATCCGATATCGATCCATGGTTCCGGCTCGCACCAGCGCGAATGCGCCAGTGCAAAGTCCGACGATCACGGTCTTGCACTGCGCGCTTGCACGGATGAACGCCAGCGTCGCGTCGCTGGCGGCCGGACCGGCGTGCAACAAGCCGCCGATTACGATCAGGTAGTCGAACGCCGCCTCTTCATCAAAGTGCTTCCACGGCGCGACTTGAATTCCGCAACTGGCGCGTACCGGCGCCAGCGATTCACCGACGATCACCCACGTGCATCGCACCGGCCGGCTGCAGTCTCCTTCATCGCTGGCCAGCCGCAACATGTCGACGAACCCTGAGAACGCCGTCAGCGTGAAATTCGGCAGGAGCACGATGCCAAAGCGAATCGGCGCCTCACCGATTTGACCGATTGGAGAATCCTGAGAAAACATGCATATCACCGATTATCGTGGCACCGCTGCGCGCGATCACCCGGGCTGTAAGCGGCTGGCGTTCGAACCTTCGGCACGAGAACACTGTGATCGTGTGGAGCGCACGTCGCGACATGCATCGTGCGCTCCCGGCTTGCGGATCCGACACCGGATGCAGGGCAGGCAATACGATCGGGCATGAAGCCTCGATTGCCATGCGAACCAGGGAACGTGTCCCCTGCGGCCTGGGTTTGAGAAGTGAAGTGACGCGCCGACAACCGCGGAGACCGGCCACGCGGCCAAGATCGTTTTCGCAGCTTCGGCGATCTCGATGCCGTCAGGCACGGTTGTCAGCCCGCGAAATGCTCGTCGCAACGAAGCGTCTCGCGGCCTCGGATCAGTGAAAGTTTTTTTCCGGCTCCGGCGCAAAGAGATGGCAAATCACCCCGCCAAAAGCAAGCGCCGCCACACAGCAACCGAGCGTGATATGCACCCCATATCCGCTCATGATGATCGGCAAAAGAAACGTCGCGCCAGCGCCGCCCACGCGACTCATGGCCACGGAAAACCCGATGCCGGAACCCCGGAGTTCAGTCGGAAACAGCTCGGGCAGATAGACATATTCGAGCACGCTGCTGCCGGACATCACCAATGCAAACGCGCAGAATATTGCCACAATCCAGAATGCCGGCATGCCTCCCCAAAAAGTCAGAATTGCAAGCGCCGCGGCATTGAAGTAGAACGACCCGGCCAAAAAAGCCCGACGGCTGATTTTGCCAACGACCCACAGCCCCAGAAAAACCCCCACGAACAATGAAACGTTATACACAACCACGCCGACGCTCGGATCCTTCACCTCGATCGCTTCCATGATTCTCGGAATGAATGCACCCAGCGCAAAGAGAGGAATGACCTGACAGAAATAAAACACCGATCCGACAAACGTACTTCTTCTCCATTTTTTACCAAACAACTGGGAAAACGATCCGGGCTTGATCTCCTTGCTCAAAATAGGCAGCGCCACATCTTCACCGAAATGCCGCACCACCACCTGTCGCGCATCCTCCACCCTGCCCTTGGAAAGCAACCAGAGCGGCGATTCGGGGGTTCCAAGACGAACGACAAGCGTGATCGCCGCCGGCACCGCGCAACTGACAAAGGCCAATTTCCAGGCGTCGCCCCCCAATCTCCCGATATAGAGGCCGGCAATGTAGGCAGTAACGAAGCCGGCATACCAAGCGACCATGATGGCGCTCATCATCCTCGCCCGATAACGCTTCGGAGACAGCTCGCTCATCAAAGACAGGCTAACGGCATAGTCCGCGCCGATTGCAATCCCCAAAATCACGCGCAGAACCAGAAGCTGAGCAGGGGAATGAACGAAATACTGAAGGACAGATACGACGACGAAAACTTCGACGGTCAGCACATAGATGCTTTTTCGACCGAACCGATCGACGACCAGCCCGGAAATCAAACTGCCTATCAGTATCCCGATGAGCGAACCGGATGCAATCAGCCCGGCCCAGAACGCGTCGATTTTCAGAGAAACAGTCGCCAGACTCAGCGCAATCCCGACGATTCCGATGATGTAGCCATCGGCGAACTGGCCGCCCATCGCGCCTGCGAGCGCCTTGAAATGTATCGTTCGAAGATCGGAATCCTCGAATCGGCATGGCGCCATCGATTGAACACCACCACCCTTTCCATACTCAACGACACTCATTGCATGCCTCCAATTTTTTCGTATTAGATGAAGCGACGATTACACCCAACCACCAGCCCAACGCATTTTTAATATGGGGAATCAGAAAGCCGGGCCATGGACCAACCCCATTCGCGAGCGGATTCGCTCAAGCGAGCCCATGGTTTCGGAGTGGGCCTGGCGAGGGGCGCGTCACACGCCCCGCTTCAAGTTCAAGACTCGCGACATCCCCAAAAACCGTTGCTTCGCGCAAGCCGGCTTCTGGGGACAGCGCTATTGGCGAGATATCGCTTCGCGCATCAACGGACAGAAGACCATCACCAGCCAAGCGATGTGAAGAGCCTCGGCACCTGATCCAATGTCGACAACGTGGTATCCGGGCTGTAATTCGGCAGCAATTTCCGGCCGGTCCCTCGGTCTATCCAGATGCAGCGAAATCCCATATCGCGTGCGGCGGCGTGGTCCAGGTGCGGACTGGCGCAGATATGCACAACCTCGTCTTTCGAAACACCGAGCGACGCATAGGTGTATTCGAATATGCGTTTGGAAGGCTTGTAGGCACCGGCCTGCTGCGCGGTGATCACCTTGTCGATGTGGCCGCCGAGCTGAGCGACATTGCCCGCGATGATTTCATCGTCGGTATTCGACACGATGCAGAGTCTGTACCCCATCGCCTTGAGGGCGCCCAATGCCTCGACGACCTCCGGGAACGGCGGCATGCTCGAAATGCTGGAAGTCAGAATCTCGGCGTCGCGCGCGCTGCCATCGAGCCCGAACGCGTCCAATGCAAGATTCAGCCCCAGGCCGGAAACTTCCCTGAACGAGCGGAACGGGGATTCCTGCTCGAGCGCGTGCTCATATCGATCGTAGGCCTCGATGAACGCGGTCACGTCCAGGCTGCCCGATTGTCGATCGTCGAGTATTGTCTGGACAGCATGACGCAGCCCCTCATCCCATTGAATCAAGGTGCCATAGCAGTCGAAAGTCAACCACTTCGGTTGTTTCGTTCCCATCAGCGACATCGTCGTCTCCCTCATCAAAAATAATAAAATCGCGTCCGTAGGCCGACGAGCGGCTCAGGACGCGTAATCGGATTGGGCCTTGTCGAGAAAGCGTTTGATGCTGGCGAAGTGAAGCCGCGCACTGTCGACGGCCGACGCCCGCTCCGCGGCCGCCACCGTTTTGACGATCCCGATGTCGACAGGCACGGTTTTCAATCCGGTGCTCAGCGCTTTCACCTGTGTTTCCGCCGCACGCTCGAGGAAATAGAGATCGTCCCAGGCTTCGGCAATGGACGGCGCGCCCACCGCCACCCCGTGGTTCTGCATGAATACGATCGGCTTGCCATCCATTGCATCGGCAATCCGATCGCCTTCGTTTTCGCTGAGCGCGAACCCGTTGTAGTTGCGATCAATCGCAATCCGGTCGTAGAACTTCATCGACGTTTGCAGCGACCAGTCGAACGGATCGATATCCAGCATGCACAGGCTGGTGGCATACGGCATGTGCGTGTGAAACAGGGCTTTCACGTCCGGCCGGCGCATATGGATGCGCGCGTGAATCCAGAATGCCGTCGCCTCGGGGCGGCCATTCCCCGAATAGACATTGCCCTCGAAATCGCAAACCGCGATCGAGGAAGCCACGACCTCCCGAAATGCCAGGCCATACGGGTTGATCAGGAAAAGATCGCTGCGTCCCGGCACCACCGCCGAAAAATGGTTGTCGACCCCCTCGCTGTATCCGTGGTGACCGCTGATTTGCAGCGCTGCCGCCAGTTCAACCCGCGCGTTCCAGATCGCATCGGTGTCGACATCGACATCGACGCCGCGCCCGCCGCTTTTGACTACCAGTTCAACTGCCATCGCCTACCTCCTCGTATTGATCGTCATGCCGGAAGCTCGCCCTTGCCTCTGAGGCCGCCCCTTTCACCGGAGCGTCCGACAGATTGCGTCGCGCTCATTTCGCATACCTGTATACAATCGTGAAAGAATACACATGTCAAGCACACTGACTCGCGCAAAGTCGCAGGGTTTACACGGAGCACTTGGTCGCTGCGCGGACATCAATCCCGTCGTCGCCGGATCGCGCAATGCAGCAAATCGCCCAATTGCATGCGTGTATACATCTGTGAGAGACTCGCCGATTGACCGGTCGAGCCGTCGAAAGCCGCTTGAACGGCCTCGCACGGGAGGCGTGTTTGGAGAGAGCAGATATGAGTGGAGCAGTCCCAACGTGGGAGCCTGTGAAGGCGCGCACCATGGTTGATGCCGCGGTCGACGCCATCGTCGCCGGCGCATCTCGGGGTTTGATCCTGCCCGGCGATCGGATCGTCGAATCCCAGATCGCGGAGAAACTGGGCGTGAGCCGCATTCCGGTGCGGGAAGCGCTTCGCATGCTCGAGATGCAGGGAATCGTCAGCAGCATTCCGAACAAGGGCATCCGGTTGACGCCCGTTACTCGTCAGCGGGTCGCGGATTTGCTCGAGGCTCGCATTGCCCTCGAACTGGTCGCCCTTCGAAAGATGGTTGCCGACAAACATCATCGTTCAGCCGACTTTCTGAAACGGCTGCGCAATCGGATCGACGTGATCGAACTGATGGCGCTACGTCAGGACCATTACGAGCTGGCGCTGGCCGACGTGGCATTTCATCGGGAAGTGGTCAAGATCGCCGGGAATGAAACCGTTCTCCATCTCTGGGAAGCAACGTCCCGCCAGCTTGTCATCGTCCTGGGCCTGACGACCGGGATGAACGACATGCTCAAGACGGTCGGCGAACATCGTGAGGTGTACGACGCGATCGAGAAAGGCGAGATATCGGAACTGGAACGTGTGTGGAGCGAGCACATCCACAAGCAGAGCCTCGAAGTCGACTACGAGACCATCATTTCCGAGCGCCGCGAAAAAATGCGAACAGCCTAGTCGGTCGTAAAATTTTCCCGCGACGCATGGCCGGATACCTCGGTGGATCGGAAGCCTCATTCGATAAGGTTACGGCTGCTCGACCCAAACGCGTGCGCCAGCCGATTCAGCGCGGGGCAGCGGCGCATCCTGCCAGCGGCCACCCAACGCCCGAAACAGATCGATCTGGGCATCCGAAACGCGCCCGGTGACGCGCGACACGTCGGCCTGAGCCTGCACCAGCGTTCGCTCCGCATCGAGTGCGGCAAGCGTGTCGACGCGCCCTTCCCGCAACTGGGCCTGCGTGATGTCCGCAGCCCGTTGCGCCTGGTCCCGCGCCGCCCGCAGCGCCTGTTGCCGCGCCAGCAGATGCGCGTAATCGGACAGCGCGGTTTCGGTTTCCTCGAGCGCACGAAGCACCGTCTTGTCGAATGCGGCCAGCGCTTCCCGTTGATCGGCCTGCGCCTGCCCGATCCGCGCACGCGCACGCACGCCGGTCACGTCCCAACTGATTCGAGGCCCGGCAAGCCAACGGAGCGGCCCTCCGCCGAACAGGTCGTCCACGCCCGCCCCCGTCGAGCCGAGCGCGCCGCCGAGGGTGATGCGCGGATACAGGTCGGCAGTGGCGACGCCGATCCTCGCGGTCGCCGCGGCAAGGCGACGATCCGCCGCGCGCACGTCCGGCCTGCGCGCCAGCAATCGGGCGCCGTCGCCCACCGGGATCGGCTGATCGTAGACGAGCGGCATGGAACGCTCGGCCGCGATTTCCGGCAAGTCGGCCGGCGGCCGTCCTGTCAGCGTCGCCAGCCTGAACAACGCCGCCTGCCGCTCCGCCTCGATGGCGATGACGTCCGCGCGGCGCTGATCGCGCAACGCGGCGATACGCGCCGGCTCCAGCGGCGTGATCAGGCCGATCCCGACGCGATGCGTCATGATCGTCACGCTGCGATCGAGCAGCGCGATGGCGCGCGTCTCCGTCTGAAGGCGTGCGAGCGCGGATGCCGCATCGGCATAGGCACGCGTCGTCTCGGCCACGACGGCGATGCGAACGGCGTCGAGATCGGCGGCCGACGCGGCGGTGTCGTCGCGCCCCGCTTCCACGCTGCGGCTCACGCGGCCGAACAGATCCAGTTCGTAGCCGACATCGAGACCCAGATCGATGCGCCGGCCGCGCCGCGCATTGCCGGGTATCGTGTCGACCGCGCTCGTGCGGCCATACGTGGCGCTCGTCTCCGCCTCCACGTCGGGCAGCCGCGCCGCAGCCGACTCGCGCTCCGCCGCACGGGCACGCGCAAGCCGGGCGACGGCCATGCGCACGTCGGTATTGGCCGTCAGCGCATCCGCGATCAGGCGATCGAGCACCGGATCGCGATAGAGGCGCCACCAGTCGTCCGCGGCGTCGGCCGTGCTGACCGCGGCCATCGTTGCGACGAACGCGCCGTTCGCCGAGGCGGGCGCGACGGGGCGCACGTAGTCCGGCCCCGCCACGCAACCAGCCAGCGCGAGCGCGAGGCCGATGCCGGTCCAAGATAAGAAGCGCATCCGGTTTCTCCTATTTCACCATCGGGTTCGCGGCCGCGCCGTTGTCGCGCCGGCCGGCCGGGCGCCGCGACATGCGCCGGCACACGACATAGAACGTCGGCGTGAACAACAGCCCGAACGCGGTCACGCCCAGCATCCCGAAAAACACGGCCGTGCCGAGCGCCTGGCGCAGCTCGGCGCCGGCGCCCGCTGCGATCAGCAACGGCAGCGTGCCGAGCACGAACGCAAAGCTGGTCATGAGGATCGGCCGCAGCCGCTCTCTCGCGGCAATCACGGCCGCCTCCTGCGGCGACGCGCCTTGCGCCTCCGCCTGCCGGGCGAACTCGACGATCAGGATGGCGTTCTTCGCCGCCAAGGCGATCAGCACGACGAGCCCGATCTGCGTCAGGACGTTGTTGTCCAGCCCGCGCAGGTTCACGCCCGCCATGGCGGAAAAGAGACACATCGGCACGATGAGAATGACGGCGAGCGGCAGCGTGAAGCTCTCGTACTGTGCGGCCAGCGCAAGAAACACGAACACCACCGACAGCGCGAGCACGAGGAGCGCCGTGTTGCCGGCCGCATGCTGCTGGAACGCGATGCCGGTCCATTCGTAGGAGAACCCGCCCGGCAAGGCGGAGCCGGCGGCGCGCTCCATGGCCGCGAGCGCCGCGCCGGACGAGGTGCCGGGCTGCGTGTCGCCGTCGACCGCAACGGCCGGGTGCAGGTTGTAGCGCATCACGCGATACGGCCCGGTGTCGTCGCCGAAGGTGGCAACCGATCCGATGGGCACCATCGCGCCGGAATCGGAGCGCGTCTGCAGGTTGGCGATGTCGGCCTTGGTTCGCCTGAATGCCGCGTCGGCCTGCGCGGTCACGCGGAACGTCCGTCCCAGCAGGTTGAAATCGTTGACGAACGCCGAGCCGAGATACACCTGCAGCGCCTCGAATACGCGCTCGGGCGGCACGCCCAGCATCTGCGCCTTGACGCGATCGATGTTCGCCGTGACGCGCGGCGTGGCCGTATCGAAAAACGTGTACGCACCCGTCAGCCCGGGCGTCGCGTTGGCCCGGGCAATCAGCGCATTGGACGCCTGTTCCAGTTGACGATAACCGGCGCTGTTCTGGTCTTCCACCATGAGCCGGTAGCCGCCGGCCGATCCGATGCCCCGGATCAACGGCGGCTTGACGATCATGATCTTGGCATCCGTGAGGTCGGCGGTCGCGGAGCGCGCCGCGTCGATCAGCGTGTCGAGCGTCTGGCCGCGACGCGCCCGAGCATCGTAGTCGTCGAGCATGAAGAAGGCGGCCGACGAACTCGCCGCGCGCGTCTCGGACGGGCCGTCGACGCCCGCGAAGCCGATACTCGTTCTGATGCCGGGAATCGGCAGCACGCGCGCCGACACTGCTTCCAGCAGCGCTTGCGTGCGCGCTGCCGACGAACCCGGCGGCAGTTGGATCGCCGCGATGAAGTAGCCCTGATCCTGCGCCGGAACGAAGCCGACCGGCGTGATCCAGAACAGCGCCGCCGCCGCGGAAATGAGCCCGCCGTATATCAGCAACATGATTTTCGGCCGGCGCACGAGCCGCGCGGTCAGCCGTGCATAACGCTCGCTCGCCCAGGAAAACGCAGCATTGAAGTGCGTGCCGGCCGCCTCGACCATCCGCCATCCGCGCCCGCGGGCCCGTTCCGCGCGATGCGGCTCGAGCAGGATTCTGGCGAGCGCGGGCGACAGCGTCAGCGACACCAGCAACGAGATGACGGTCGCAGTCGAGATCGTCACCGCGAATTGCTGATAGAACGCGCCCGACAGCCCGCTCATGAACAGCGTCGGGAGAAACACCGCGCACAGCACGAGGACGATGCCGACCAATGCGCCCGATACCTCGTCCATCGAGATCCGGGCCGCTTCCCCGGAAGATTTCCCCTGCTCGATATGACGTTCGACGTTTTCGACCACCACGATCGCATCGTCGACGACGATCCCGATCGCCAGCACCAGCCCGAACAGCGAGAGATTGTTCAGCGAGTACCCCACTCCGGCCAGCACGATGGCGGTGCCGACGAGCGAAACCGGAATGGCGAGCACGGGAATGATCGCGGCGCGCCACTTCTGCAGGAACACGATCACCACCAGCGTCACCAGCAACACGGCCTCGACCAGCGTCTGCACGACTTCGTCGATCGACTTCCGGATGAACTCGGTCGGGTCGTAGGCGATCCGGTACGTCAGCCCCGGCGGAAATTGCCGTGCGAGGCGCGCCATCGCGGCGCGCACGCCCTCGGCCGCGGCAAGCGCATTCGAACCCGGCAGTTGCACGACCCGGATGACCACGGATTTCTGGCGGCCGAGATACGCGGCGAGACCGTAATCTTCCGCGCCGAACTGCACGGTCGCGACGTCGGAGACGCGAACCTGCCGCCCGTCGGGATCCGTGCGGATCACGACGTCCGCGAACTGCGACGGCTGGGTGAACCGCCCCTGCGTCTGCACGTTGAGCTGGAACGCGTCGCCGTCGGAGGGCGGCTGGCCGAGCGTGCCCGCCGCAACCTGCACGTTCTGGTTTCTCAGCGCACTCACGATGTCGCCTGCCGTCAGACCGAGCGCCGCGGCGCGCCGCGGATCGAGCCATACGCGCATGCTCAGCTCGCGGGACCCGAACAACTCGGCGTCGCCCACGCCTTCCACGCGCAACAGTTCGTCGCGAATGCGGGTCACGGCGTAGTTCGAGATATACGCTTCGTCGAGCGAGTGATCGGGCGAAATCAGATTGATCGCGAGCAGGATGTCGGGCGCCGTCTTCTTCGTGACGACACCCAGCCGCTGCACCGGCTCGGGAAGACGCGGCACCGCCGTCGCCACGCGGTTCTGGACCAGGTTCTGCGCCGTATCGAGGTTGGTGCCCTGCTTGAACGTGGCGGTAATGACGAGCCGGCCATCTCCCGTCGATTGCGACGACTGATAGAGCATGCCGTCCACGCCGTTGATTTCCTGTTCGATCGGCGCCGCCACCGTCTCGGCGACCGTTTCCGCCGACGCGCCCGGATAGGTCGCCGTGACCTGGACGGTGGGCGGCACGACTTCGGGATATTGCGCGATCGGCAATACGGTGTAGCAGATGGCCCCGAGGATCGTCACCACGGTCGCGATGACGGCGGCGAAGATCGGTCGGTCGATAAAGAAGCGTGAGAATCTCATGCGTCAGCTCTCCTGGCGACAAGACAGATCGCAGCCCGTCGGCGCGATGCCGCAAAACACGTCACGGTTCATTGCACCCCCATCGTCGCCGCGCCGGCCTGCGGCACGGAGAACGTCTCGCTGGCGGCCTGAGGCTGCGCGGCGATTCGGCCCGGAAGCGGCTGGACTTTCTGTCCGGGCTTGACGAGTTGAACGCCGCTGACCACCACCCGATCCGCGGGCGTCAGTCCGGAGCGGATCACTCTCAGGCCGTCGACGCGCGCCCCCAGCTCGACCGCATGCGCGGCGACCACATCGCCTGTACCGACGACAAACACGATCTTGCGGGTCAGGTCGCTCGAGATGGCCGTGTCGGGCACCAGCACGACGCGCTGCGTGCCGGCCATCGGCAATCGCAGATCGCCGAACATGCCGGGCGTCAGGAACAGATGGGGATTGGAGACGGTCGCGCGAATCCGGATCGTGCCGGAGCGATCGTCGAGCGCGTTGTCGGTGAAATCGACCACGCCGTGCCACGGATACGACGTTTCGTCCTGCAAACGGATGTCGACGGACAACGGCGCGCCGCCCGCCGTCCCGATCCGCTTCATCTTGATGAAGAGCGATTCCGAGCTGTCGAACGAAAAATAGATCGGATCGACCACGTTGATGGTCGTCAACAGCGTGCCGGCACTTCCCGCCGCCACCTGATTGCCGGCGTCCACGCGCCGATACGAAGCCATGCCTGCGATCGGTGCCCGGACTTGCGTGAACGCCAGATCGAGCGCGCGCCGACGGACCGCGGCCTCCCCTTGCCCGACAGCCGCCAGGGTTGCGTCAACCTTGGCCTCGAGCGCATCGACGTCGCTTCGGGAAATGGCGTCGTCGCCCGTGAGACGCGCGGCTCTGGCGGCATTCGCGCGGGCCAGGGCCAGGTCGCTGCGCGCGCCGGCGAGGGCCGCCCTCGCCTCCGCCAACGCCGCCTCGAACGGACGCGGGTCGATGGTAAACAGACGTTGACCGGCTTTCACGATCTCGCCGTCACGGAAATTCACCTCGCTCACCTGCCCCGATACGCGCGGGCGCACTTCGACGGTCCGGCTCGCCTCGAATCGTCCCGTATAGGCGTCCCATTCGCGCACGTCGCGTTGCAGCGGCTGCGCGACCGTGACGCGCTGTTCGCTCGGCCCGGCTGCCTGCGTCTTGCGGCCGGCATGCTCGACCAGCAGCCACGCAGCCAGCGCCACGCCTGTCGCGAAAATGGTCAGCAGGCCGGAATATCGGCGCAGCAGGCGAGCCCGCCGGGACGCGCCCTTTCGATCATCGATCATCGTTGCGTTCCTTTCCACATGTGCAACCTCGGACGAGCGCGAAAGCGCGAACGGCGCCGACCCGGCATGGATATGCTTCGCTCTATCATTAGTAATCCTCTGTTTATGGATGCAACGTTGCCGATCCGATCGAGCGGCGGCGCTACATCCGGTCAGACAGGCACACGCACGCTCATCCAGCGACGCCTGACTTGCGCGCACGCAGACCGGCGGCAATCGCCATCACCGCGACCGCCGTGACAAGCACATCGGCCGCCACCGCGAGATGCACACCTTCGAGCAGGTCCGCCCGTGCGGCCATCACGGCCGCCAGGGCCGGGATACCGACGGTGGACGCCACGCGCTGGCTGGTCGTCGTCAGACCGGAAGCCAGCCCTCGACTGGCTTCCGGCACCTCCATGGTTGCGGCAACCGTGGCGGCCACCACCGCCGAGATATGTCCGAAGAAACCGACGAACAACGCCGGAATCAATATCCACATCGCGCTGGCATCGGCGCCGAGCAGCAGAAGCGGCGCCGTGAAGCCGCCTTGCACCAGCAGCGCCACGAGCAGCACGGCGCGCGCACCGCGCCTGGCCACGATCCGGCCGGCCAGTACGCCGGCGGCGACCGACGCCAGCCCCGGGATCCCAAACACCAGGCCGGTCGCCAACGCGCCCAAATGCAGGACGTCCTGCAGATAGAGCGTCACCAGATAAATCAGGCCGGCTTCCATCGAGAAAATGACCAGGATCGCCACGTTGCCCCAGCGCACCGACGGCCACGCCAACATGTCGATGGCCACCAGCGGCGCCGGCGCGCGCCGTTCGATCCAGACAAACAGCACGAGCAGCGCCGCGCCCACTGCGATCGCCAACGCGGACTGCTCGGTGAAACCGAAGACGATCGCCACCAGCCCCAGCGTGCCCGAGATGGCGCCCGGGACGTCCAGGCGAACGCCGCTTCGGGCATGGGCCGCGGCAACGACGAACGGCGTCGCGGCGAGGATCGCGAGCGCGATCGGGACGTTGATCAGGAACGCCCAGCGCCAGCTCAAGCCGTCGACGAGCACGCCCCCCACCAACGCGCCGAACGTGAAACCGCCGGAAAGCAATGCGCCGCTCAGGCCGAGCACCCGCGCGCGCTGACGGTCGTCGTCGAATGCGGAGATCAGCAATGCCAACGCCGCCGGCCCGGTCATCGCTGTCGCAACGCCCTGCAGCGCGCGAGCGGCCAGAACCGGAACGGCCTCACTTGCGACGCCCCCCAGCAGCGACGACGCCGCGAGCAGTGCGAGGCCGATCAGAAACATACGGCGCAGGCCGTAGAGATCGCCGAGCCGCCCGAACACGAGCGACAGCCCGGCGGCCGGCAACGCAAAGGCCGTGGCGATCCACGGAAAATCGCCCACCTTGAGGCCGACCGCCTGCCCGACTTCGGGCAAGGCGACGTTCAGGATCGAGAAATCGGCGGACAGCATGAAGTTGGCACCGAGCAGCAGCACGACGACGAGCCGTTGTCGTGTGGTCATCGGCGGCGCGTCGCGTCCGCGATCTTGGGTCGGATGAGGCATGTCCATTGTTTTTCACTGGTTTGTATTGCCGATTGCGGGAAACGGCACGGAATCGTTGCATTCAATGCGACGCGAACGACTCGCTGAAGTCGTATCCCGCCCGCACGAGTTCGCGGGCTGCCCGAAGCCTCCGAGTTTCGTAGCGACGCAACGCCCGGACGATGCCATCGCGCCGCGCTTCGTCCTGCAGCGCATCGCGCAAGGCCATCGCATCGAGCGCCGAGGCGTCGAAGCCCCGGCCGGTCATCGGCGACGGCACATGGGCGGCATCGCCGACCAGACAGACGCGCCCGCGCGCCAGGCGAGACGGCATGTATTCCCCGATCGGCGTGCCGATCACGGCACGCCGATACAGGCAGTGAAGAATGGCGTCGCGCCAGGGAGACGGCCAGATGGCCCTGGCTTCCGCCGCCAGATCGTCGAATACCGAATCGGGAATATCGCCAGGGCGCACTGTCCGTTGCACCACATCCCCGAGCACGGCGCCGCTCGCGCGCAACAGGTCGTCGCGTCCGGCGTCGTACCAGCCGAAGCCCAACCGGCGCCGGCCCGTCGCCAGCGATCCGTCCGTGCCCGGCAGGTAGTAGGCGTTGAGGCAGTAACCGCGCGCGTCCAGTATCGCGAGCGATTCCGGCCACGGCGGCGCCTGAAGTTCGCATTCGTCAACGATGCCGAGCCAGATCAGATAACCGGCGAACACCGCGTGCGGCTGGTCGGGCGCCACGTGGCGGCGGACGACGCTGGCGTGACCATCCGCGCCGACGACGAGGTCGCCGCCCACCCGCTCCCCGCCCTCCATGACCGCCCACGCCGAGCGATCGTCCTGCTCGACGCCTGTCACGCGCACCGGCGCGCGAACCCGGATAGCCGGATCGGCATCGACGACGGCGCGCAGGCGGGCATGGACATCGGCCCAGGCCTGCGGCCCGGAAGGCAGCGCGTCCGCGCTGGCATGCCGGCCGGTCAAGCGCTGGATGAGACCCTCGCCCACCGGCAAAGCGGCCCCAGCTCGGGATTTTTCGCCCGAACGCTCCAGCAGCGTGACCGTCATCCCGGCACGGGACAGCGACAGTGCCGTCATCAGTCCCGACAACGATGCCCCGACCAGTACGGCCTCGCCTCGGGTTTTGTCTGTCGTATGCCTCATTCGCTCGATCCTGTAATATGCGTAGGAACACTACGTTTATAGTAACGTAGGAAGCCTACGTTTAACAAGGAGCTTTCTGAGGTGCAATCGGATCCGCCTTCCAAATCAAGCCGTCGCCCGCGTTCCGACGGCGAACGCAACCGCTTGCGGTTGATCGATGCGGCCAAGCAGGTGTTTGCGGAAAAGGGGGCGTCGGCCAGCCTCGAGCAAATCGCGCGCGAGGCCAAGATCAGCATCGCGTCGCTCTATCGTCACTTTCCGACGCGGGACGCGGTGATCTCGGCGGTCTATCGACAGGAAGTCGATGCGCTCATCGAAGCGGCGGAGCGCCTGATGGAGCAACCCGACTCGGTGGCGGCGCTGCGAGCGTGGTTGATGCTTTTCGTCGATTTTCTCGATGCGAAGCATGGCATGGCGGAAGCCATGGATACGCTCATCGGGGGGCCGGAGGATCTGTACAGCAAGACGCCCGACCGGCTGGCGTTACCGATCACGACGCTGGTGAACCGCGCGATTGAAACCGGCCAGTGCCATCGCGATATCGAGCCGCTGGATCTGCTTCGCGCGCTATCCGGCGTGGCAACGATCAGGGTGAGCGAAAACTGGAAGCCTTCAGCGGTTCGAATGGTTGAGTTGCTGCTTGCCGGCATGGTCGCGCAAACGTAACGCAACGGCCACAGCGTCTTGGATGGCGGTTCCCATTGATACCGTCGGCGAACTTCCGTCGGCGCGTCAACAAAGCTGACTGTCGTTGAACCGCCAGCCATCAATCCCGTTTGTCACTTCATCGGGGCAATCCTGGGGATCGTGCCAGCAGTGGTCGGGGTCGTGTTTCGCTATCGCGAGCAGGTGGTCGGCGGAATAGGTATCGCGGACGGTCCGAGCGATGCGGAGGAGGCTCGCCTAGCCAGCGACATACAAGGCGATGCCGCCAGCGGTTGCATTCTTGAGCGGCGTAGGCAACCTACTCGGCGGCCTCTCGATCCATTTATGGTCGATCGCCACAGCGAGCGGAAAAGGAGCGCCGACGAATTGATGAAGCGGGCGAATTAGAAAATTAGCTGTGCTGTGGCGAAACCTGACGTTTGTAAAATTGAATCAATACTCAGGCTCTGCCCGCCCAATGAAATCGCCGATTGCCTTCCACATGGCGACCGGATTCGAATACATCGGAAAATGCCCACACGCGGGGATTTCCGCCAGCTCGACCCCTTCACGTTCGATGTGGCGAAGGTAGGACAGATGTGAATTCTGTGCCCCATACATGAACATGCGCGGAAACGGGAGCCCGAGGAACTTGCTCATCAACGCTCCATGGTCGGACAGGTGCACCATCGATTTGAAGATGCCCGAGACCGCGCCGGCACGCACCTTGTGGCGCAGACTCGACGAATACAGGGCACTGGCGAATGCCGGTGCATGCAGTGCACGCTCAATGAAATCGTCGAAGAATTCCGTCGCGCTGCCGGCCGGGTATTGGTCGATCTGGCGACTGAGGAAGCAGTCCTCCGGTGCGATGTTTCCTTCTATATCCGTGAAGGAAAGAACGCGCTCCGGGTGTTGCGACGACAGCATCAATGCCGTGAGCCCTCCCATCGAATGGCCGACGAGATGGAACCGCTCAAAACCGAAGTGCCCGGCGACAGCGAGAGCGGTATCCACGAGGAACGGGATGCATACCTTGTCCAGGTCGTCGCAGACGGTTTCTCCACAACCCGGGGCGTCGTAAGCAGCGAAACTTCGGCCATCAAATTCGCGATAACGGACGATGTCTGCGTAGTCCTCCTTAGTCGAGCCGAATCCGTGGAGAAACAGGACCGGTGCCCTTGGACCTTGCCTGGAAATCGCGGACACGGTGACGGACGACTCAGCCACGGTCAGAGGGATTTTCGAATGTTGGAATTCGGGCGTCATGATGTGGAGAAAGATTGGCAGGCAAATCGATGGCCTGCCTTAGTGAACACTACCGGCCGTGCCGCCGGCTCCTCATGAGTTCAGTGCGAGAGCGTCATGCAGAACTGCTTGATGGCGTCACACGCGCGTGCCAAGGACTCATCGTCCAGTGCATAGGCGATTCGGATGTACGGGCCGAGACCGAAGGCGGTGCCGTGCACGGTTGCTACACCGGCTTCGTCGAGCAAAGCGCTCACTACGGCCTCATCGTCTTTTAGAGGGGCCCCTGCACGCGTCGTTTTGCCAATCAAGCCCTCGCAAGACGCGAACGCGTAGAAGGCGCCTTGCGGCACGAGACAATGCAACCCAGGTGCCTGATTGAGTAGCTCGACAACCCGGTCGCGGCGCTTCTGGAATACGGCCCGCGACTGAAGGATGAAGTCCTGAGGCCCTGTCAGCGCCGCAAGCGCTGCGTGCTGAGAGATGCTCGACGCGCCCGACGTCTGCTGCCCCTGCAACTTCTCCATCGCATCGATGAGCCAACGCGGACCGGTGCCATATCCAATGCGCCACCCCGTCATTGCGTACGCCTTCGACACGCCATTCATCGTCAGAACGCGCCCTCGCAAGCGGGGTTCAACCTGTGCGATGGTCACGAACTGTACGTCGTCGAAAATCAGGTGCTCGTAGATGTCGTCCGATAGCACCAGCACCTGCGGATGCGCCAGCAATACCTCGGCCAATGCCTGCAGCTCGGCCCGGCTGTAGACAGCGCCCGTCGGGTTCGACGGAGAGTTCAGAATCACCCAGCGGGTCTTCGCCGTGATTGCCCCCTGAAGCGCGTCTGGTGTCAGCTTGAAACCGGTCTGCGCAGTGCAAGGCACGATGACAGAAGCGCCGCCGCAAAGCTGAACGATTTCCGGGTAGCTCACCCAGTATGGCGCCGGGATGACGACTTCGTCGCCTTCATTGAGGGTCGCAGCCAGCGCGTTGAAGATGACCTGCTTGCCACCGCTGCAAACGAGCGTGTCCTGCCACTCGGTCGGCAGGCCATTCTCGCGCGCAAACTTCTGCGCAATCGCCTCTCGCAGCGCTCGAAGACCGGCAACCTGCGTGTAGCGCGTTTGGCCGGATTTGATTGCTGCAATTCCCGCCTCGCGAACGTGCTCGGGCGTATCGAAATCGGGCTCGCCCGCGCTCAGCGAGATGATGGATGCACCACTGGCCCGGCGCGCGGCGACACGGTCGATTACCTTGTACGTTGCAGACGGACGAGCGGCCGCAAGGAAGCGGTTCAATGTATGGAGTTCCGTCGTCATTGCGAGGCTCTCCAGCTTGTCAACCTCATGACTTCCTCTGCAGTGTGTGATAACCCAATGCTTCGCGCGCCTCGCCAAGCGTCTTGCCTTCGACGAGCAGCTCGCGAATACGCGACTCGGTCTCTTCAATCTTGCGCGCCGTCGCGGCGACTTCTTTCGCACGGGCTCGGGGCACGATGACCACGCCGTTCGCATCGGCGACGACGATATCTCGTGACGCCACACGCACCGTTCCGATGCCGACCGTCGTGTTGACCGATTCGACCTGGACCCTGTCTTTGCCGGTGCGCATGAAGCGGCCAGCGGTGAACAAGGGGTAGCCATCGCCCAGCGCCTTGTTCACGTCGCGGCAGACCCCATCAATCACCGTACCGGCGATACCGCGCAGGCCCGAGTATTGAGTCATGATGTCGCCCCAAACCGTGCAGTCGGTTCGCCCATCGTTGTCGATGACGACGACGTCGCCCTGCGCGACTTCATCGATGAAATCGCCGACGGTGCCGGGCGGCACGCTCGCAGGTACGTACTTGACCGTGAAGGCCGGGCCGACGACAACGTGGGTGTAGTCCGCAAGCGGGGCGATGCCCAGCGCCTGTCCATGGATGCCGAGCTTGTCGAGCGCATCGGAGACGCCGGGCGTGTCGAGACCGGCAAAAAGTTCGACCAGTTCCCTGTCTTCAGCGGATATGGATTTCGGATTCGTCATAGGGAGCTCCAGAGAGAGTTATCGAGCCCGAATGGCTTCGAATTCCTTGTCGTGCATGACCTCGGCAACGGAGCGCCCCGCCCGAACGGCCGCGACCATCCCGTCTTGACGACGAACGATGCGCTCGCCGAGCTCGAGGACCTCATCAATCCTGGCTGCCGGCACGAACACCGTGCCGCACCGGTCGGCAATCACGAAATCGTCTTCATTGACGGTGATGCCGGCGATTTGAACCGGCTTGCCAGAGGCGACCTGCACGACCCGATTGCGCGCGCTGATCATCGTGACGCCGCGACCGAACACCGGGTACCCCACCGCTTCGCTGCCTTCGATGTCGCGGCTCACGCCGTCGATGATCGAACCCCTCACCTTCTTTGCAACCGCTGCGTTGGCGAGGATGTCGCCCCAGCAGGAGATGCCCTCGAGACCACCACCGATAACCAGCACACGGTCGTCGGTCGTCACCGCATCGATGACGGGTGAGATGAGATGAACAGTGGGCGCAATGTCCGTTTTGGGACCGAGCTGGATGGTGCTCGCACGGCCAACGATTTTGGGGCAGTCCCAAAGCGGCCGCAGGCCATAAGTGGCCCCCGGAAGGCCCAGGAAATCGAGCGCATCGGAAACGGTGTTGGTATCGAGCGAAGCCAATCGCTCAAGGGTGGAAGCGTGAGTCATGAAAGACGTCCATTGGTACGGTGACGCAATGGTCGACTCGTCAAGCTGATATGTAAATTATCGATACAGTATCTGTCTGATACGATTTAGCAATCAGCGACCCTGCTCGGAGCAACCGGCTCAGGAGCTGGCAGGTCGCCCACTTCGACAAGGCCTCCGAGATGTCCACCATTGATTTCCGCCTGATTCGGCAGCTATGGATGTTTCTCGCCGTGGCGGAAGAGAAGCACTTCGGGCGCGCCGCGCAGCGGCTCAACATGTCGCAGCCACCGCTGACCGAGCAGATCAAGGTGCTCGAGCACTCGCTCAAGCTCACGCTGTTCGAGCGCTCGCGCCGGGGCACGCAATTGAGCGCGGCCGGCGCCGCCATCTTCCCCGCCGTCAAACAGTTCGCGGAACAGGTCGAGCGCCTGGAGCGCGTCGTTCGAGAGGTTGCAGCAGGCCACACCGGCGTCCTGCAGGTCGGGGCGATAACGTCTGCAATGCTGGAGACGGTTCCGGCGATGTTGGCGGCCATGAAACGAGATCACCCGGATCTGACAGTGTTCATCCGGGAAATCGATAGCGTGGACGCCATCCCGGCGCTCGAAAGCGGAGAGCTGGATGTCGCGTTTGTGAGGCTCGATGGCAGCGTAGATCACGGGATTTCGACGATACCGCTGGCCGAGGACCGGCTCGCGGTTGCAGTCCCGAGTGGCCACCCACTCGCAGCAGTGCCGCGGATTCGTCTGCGCTCACTCGCGGACGAGTCGCTCATCATGTCGTCGCGGCAAGTCAGCCCCGCGTATTTCGACTTCTTGACTTCGATTTGCCAGAGTCACGGTTTCGCTCCACGGGTGCTGCATGAAGTTCGGTCCGTGATGTCGCAGATTGCCTATGTCGGATGCGGCCAGGGTGTCGCGCTGGTTCCAGCTTCGATGGAACAACTTGCATCCGACAACGTGGTCATTCGCCCTCTCAAGGAAAGGGTGATGGTCGTTACAGCGGCACTTGCATGGAATGCAAGCCGCCACCATCCGATAGTTACCGCCGTGGTCGAATGGGCAAAGATAGCCGGCATCCACGCCAAGGCCAGTTCGGCATAGGGAGCTTGGCGAGCAGGCTTGGTGCCAGCGGGCAGACATTGCGGTTGTGATTTGCTGCTGGTTCAAAAGCCCGCACCGGATCAGCAAGCGTGTTTTCGACGACGATGCGTGTCTGAAAAGATCAGGGGTCTGCATCCAAGCAGACAAGACAAGACGTCATGGAATCGGTGCCCCAAACACCCCGATCGATGCCCGGCCGGGGGGCGAGCGAACTGTAGCGGTCGGCGTGAAACGACGCGTCATCATTCACGTCGCCGCCCCAAGTCACAGCAGGCTTGAGCCCTTCTTTCCAGTCGCCCGCATTGCACATGCCGCTATGGCGACAAAGCCCCCCATCGCGGCGACATACCAGAAAAACAGTTGTTCGCTGCCGGCCGCCTTCAACGACAACGCAATGTATTCGGCGGATCCGCCGAATACGGCATTCGCCAAGGCGTACGGCAAGCCGACTCCGAGCGCCCGCACGCCAGCAGGGAAGAGTTCCGCCTTCACCAAGCCGCTGATCGAGGTATACAAGCTGAGAACGGCAAGTGCCAGCAGAATGAGCCCGAGCGCCGCATAGGGATTCGTGACCCAACGCAGTCCTTCAAGAAACGGAACCGTACCGATAGCGCTCAAAATGCCGAACAGGAGCATTGATTGGCGACGGCCTATTCTGTCGGACAACGCGCCGAACGCCGGCTGCATGAACATGTAGACAATCAACGCTACCGTCATGACGAGGCTGGCGGTCTTCGCACCTAGCCCGACCGAGTTGATGAGATATTTCTGCATGTACGTCGTCAGCGTGTAGAACGCCAACGAGCCGCCTGCGGTAAAGCCGATGACAATCAGGAGCGCCCGCTTGTGCGTGAACAGACTTCGAATGGTCCCCGCGCCATCCTGGCGACGCTCACTCGCGCTGCTGGTTTCCTGAAGCGATCGACGAAGGTACCAAGCGAAGATTGCGCCCAAGCCGCCCAGTGCAAACGGAACACGCCAGCCCCATGCATGCAGCTCGCTCGGCGTGAGGCATTGTTGGAGGAGCAGGACCACGACGAGCGCGCCGATCTGGCCGCCGATGATCGTCACGTATTGGAACGACGCCAGGAACCCTCGCCGGCCCTCCTGAGCAATCTCGCTCATGTAGGTCGCGCTCGCGCCATATTCCCCGCCGACCGACAGGCCTTGCAAGCAGCGCGCGAGCAACAACAACACGGGCGCCGCCGTTCCAATCTGGGCGTATCCGGGCAGCAACGCTATTGCAAGCGACCCACCGCACATCAACCATACGGACAGCACCATCGACGTACGCCGGCCGCGTCGGTCAGCGATTCTTCCGAAAAGCCAGCCACCGATCGGTCGCATGAGGAAACCGGTTGCGAATACACCGGCGGTATTCAACAGCTGGGCCGTGGGATTGCTGGATGGAAAGAACACGCTCGCGAAGTAAAGCGAGGTGAACGAGTAGACAAAGAAGTCGAACCACTCAATCAAATTGCCCGATGACGCCGCGACAATTGCGCGAATCTGGCTCGAAGTACGGACGGGGGTCGAGCCCACCTCCGCAGACACCGACTGCGTTTTCATATGCTTGTCTCCTGCCATCAAGCCCTGTACGGTCTGATGCCGCACGTTGACGGGCGCACGCGCCCCAACCCATCGGGTATCGGGGCGCCCAGCTTCACTTACTTCGGGTTCAACGCAATCCCGGTGCGACGCGGGTGGCAACCAGCGATTGGCGCCGGCGCTGCAAACGCCTGGTCAATGCCGGCCTCACTCAGGCCGTACCTGCAAAACGTACGGCCTGGGCCGTCGAGGTCGTTGGGACAACGTTGCGCGATGTCGCCTGCTGTTCGGCTCAGTAAGGTCCGAAACCGAGGTTCGCGCGGAAGCGGTTCTTCACGAACACGCCATCGCGCGGCGGCAGTGCGCGCGGCGGCTCGTCCGCGCGGATATGTACCTGAGCCAGCGCAGTGCCCGCGCGTGCATTGATGCGTTCGACAATCTGACCGACATCGTCTGCGTTGTGCACCTCGAACGAATCGGCAATCCCGAAACCCTTCGATACCGCGACCAGTTGAGTACCGAGGCTCGAGTGGCTGCGTTGCATGCCGGTTTCGCCGTAGTGACCGTTATCGAGCACGACGACGGTGAGATTCTTCGGCTGTTTGACGCCGACCGTACCGAGCGCGCCGATACCCATCAGCGCTTCGCCATCGCCAGTCACCACGACGACCGGCTTGTCGGGTTGGGCCAACGCCAGTCCCAGGCCGAGTGCCACGGAGCCGCCCATCGCCCCCCAGAGGTAGAAATTCTCGTCGCGGTCGCCGGCGGCGAACACGTCGTACGAGGGCGAGCCCAGGCCGGTCACGACGAGTGCTTCGGGAACGCCAGCCAGCAGCCTGGCCACGAAAGAACGACGCTCGATCAGCGTATTCTGGTTTTGCTCGCTCATTATTTGCGCTCCCATTTCTTGCGGCCAATCAGGCTCTGCGACAGCAGAACCGCCACGCGCTCGCCTGCTTCGAATGCGGCGTCGAACCCTGCACTCACGATCTCCTCGACTTCTTCCGGTGAATTCGCGCGCAGCACGGTGATGCCCATCAGCTCGAGCGCGCCTTGCGTTGCGCGCCCCATCGGGCCTTGCCACGGATTGAATTCCGCGTATTCGCCACGCATCGTGACGAGGGTGAAAAACGGGAATCGGCAGCTCTCCAGCAGCGAAAACATGTTCACGCAGTTGCCCACGCCACTGCTTTGCATCAGCAGCACCGCGCGCTTGCCACCGAGCCAGGCGCCGCTCACGACCGCCACGCCCTCCTCTTCGGTCGTCAACACGACGTCCTCGATGTCCGCGTCCTCCTTGGCAGCCCGAATCACGTACGAGTGACCCGCATCAGGGACGTAGGCAATCTGCTGAACCCCGCCGGCTTTCAACACCGAAAAAATGGACTTCTGCCACTCGGGCACCTGTCCGCTCGCATGACTCATGTTTCACTCCTCAACTAGGTGGATGGCGCTATCATAAAATCACATACAAACGGCCCAGAAATAGAGATTTGTGATTCAGAAATCACAAAACGGCATGGATGAGAAGGGGTATCCACTATGGACATCAAGCAACTCCGCGCGCTGCTTGCCGTTGCGGAGGCAGGCAGCGTAACGAGGGCAGCCGAGGCGCTGCACATCGTCCAACCGGCGGTATCGCGTCAGCTCAAGCTGCTGGAAGAGGACATCGGCACGTCGCTCTTCGAGCGAGGCAGGTACGGAATGGAATTGACGGATGCAGGCGACATCCTTGTCGAGTACGCGCGGCGCGCGCTGCTGGAATTGGATCGGGCACGCGCGGAGATTCAGCCCTCCACCGCGGCAGTCTCGGGCATCGCGACCATCGGACTGCTCCCGAGCACGTCAGGCCTCCTGGCAGGGCCGCTCGTCGGGCGCATCAAGGCTCAATACCCGGCCATTGAACTGCGCATCGTGGTCGGCTACGCCGGCCACCTGCTTCAATGGCTTGAAGCAGGCGAGATAGATGCAGCCCTTCTCTACGACGCACGAACGCTACCGACGCTTCAAGCCCAACCTCTGCTTGAAGAAAACCTGATGCTGGTAGGTTCGGCGTCGTCATCGCTGCAACTCGAGACGCCAGTCCGCTTCAGTGAACTGGACCGCTGGCCAATGATTGTGACGAGCTCGCCACATGCCATTCGCAGTCTGCTGGATCGCGCATGCCGCGACACCGGTGTGAAGTTTGACGTGGTTACCGCGACCAACTCGCTGGATGTCCAGAAGAGCCTGGTCATCGGTGGGCATGGCTATACCATTCTCCCGAGCATTGCGATACAAGACGAACTTGCCCAAGGAAAACTCAAGGCCGCGCCGCTCACCGAGCCGGAGCTCGTCAGGCAAATCTCGCTCGCGCTACCCAACCTTCGGCGTCTGGCGACGCCAGTCCGCTGCACCACGCAGCTGCTGGTGGAGGTTATCCGCGAGGCCGTGGCCAATAACGATTGGCCCTCTCGCTGGATTGCGACTGCCGCCGGTTAATCGGCATCAGGAGACGATTCGCGCAGGGAGATCCCCATCCAGTCGCCTCTGCCGCCGAGCTCGGTGACCAATTCAATGATGACCTTCCGAACCGCGAGAGAGGCCGAACTGACAGGCAACCAGCTCGGCCAGCAAAGACTCGCGGGCCGCTCGATAACCGGATCCACGATGCGCCTCATCTTCGGCCGGTCCTTGGCCGAGTGAGCCGCGACGGCGGAGGCAGGCAAGATCGTCGCAGCCTCGCCCGACTTCGCCGCGGCGAGCAACGTAGGCAGCGAATCGATGTCGGCAACAATGTTCAGTGGAACCTGCTCCCGGCCGAAGGTCCGCTCGAGTAGCCTCCGCAGGCCATTGGCTTCTCCTGGCGCGATCAAGGGCAGGCCACCGAGTGCCGCCAACGGGCAAGTACGGGAGCGCTCGGGGAGCCCTTCGATTTCGCCCATCACGTACAGCTCTTCGTCGAACAGGGGAATCGCTGTTATCCCCACCGTATTGGATTCGCGAAAGAGAATCGCCAGATCGAGGCGACCATTGACCAGCAGTTCGGTCAAATACCCGCTCATGCTCTCGATCAGCTGGAGCCGAATTCCGGGGAAACGCTCGCGAACCCGTTTCAACACCGATATGGCCAGCACTGCGGACATCGTGGTGGGAAGCCCGATCGCCACCGTGCCCGACTCGGCACCGATGCCCTCGACCACTTCCTGCCGCAACTGCTCCATCTGGTGGAGAACGGTTCGGGCATGCCGGTAAAGCGCCTCTCCGGACGGCGTCGGCTTGACGCCCTGCGGACTCCGAATCAGCAGCGCGACGCCCAGATCATTCTCGAGCTTGGACATCTGCTGGCTCAAGGACGGCTGCGCCACATAGAGCATCTCGGCAGCCTTCCCCAAGCTTCCGTACTCGACGATGTTCACAAAGTAACGAAGCTGGCGAATGTCCATGGTGCCCTTGATTGCCGGAACAGGTCATAGGATACCCCTATGACGGGCACAATCAATCGGTATTTCCTGCCCCAGCCCGCAATCCCATACAGTCGGTTCATTCCAATTCCAAAGCGCCGACTACCGGCGCTGGAGACTGAAATGACACCGCAAAGTATCCCCGTGCAACCGGCAAGTCAGGCCACGACCGACTTCATCGCCCCAGCACCCGCCGCCGCGCTTGCGGCCACGCTCGACAGTGCATCCGTTCCGCAGTCGTCTCAACCGCTCCCCCCGATGTGGCATTGGCTGTATTTCTGGTCGGCCGCGCCTCAGGCGGAAATCGGCCAGGACGGCCATCCGAAGACGGGGGGGTTTCTCCCCGACCTCGGGCTGCCTCGACGAATGGCCGCCGGCGGACGGTTCACGTTCCATGCCCCGCTCGTCATCGGCTCGACCGCCACACGTGAATCCAGCATCGTCGCCACTGAGCACAAGGAAGGCCGCAGCGGCCGCCTGGCGTTCGTTACCGTACGCCACGACATCACATCGGCCGGCGAGCGCCTGATTCGCGAGGAACAGGACATCGTCTATCGCGAAGCGGCCACGCCCGGCCAGAAGGAGCCAGCGCCCACCGCCGCTCCGTTCGGTGCGGACTGGGAACGCATCATCGACCCGACCGAAGTGCTCCTGTTTCGCTATTCGGCGCTGACGTTCAATGGCCATCGGATCCATTACGACCGCCAGTACGCGCAAAGCACCGAGGGCTACCCGGATTTGGTGGTCCACGGCCCGCTCATCGCGACGTTGCTGCTCGACACCGTCGCGCGATTCGTGCCGGGCGCCATCGTGCGCGAATACACCTACAAGGCCGTACGCCCCACGTTTCTGGGCGAGAGCTTCTCGGTCAGCGGCCGGCGCCTGGACGACGGAAAGACCATTCAGCTCTGGGCTGCGGACCACGACGGCTGGCTGACCATGTCGGCCAATGCCGTCCTCGCCTGAATCGAACAATCAAACGGAATATCACCATGAACGACCTCATCAACGACCCGTACCAGGACATCCGCGACGCCGTCCGCGACCTCTGCAGCCAGTTCTCCGCGGAATACTTCCGCAAGGTCGACGAGGACCGCGGCTATCCGGCCGACTTCGTCGATGCACTGACCAAAGCCGGTTGGCTCGCCGCACTGATTCCCCAGGAATACGGTGGCTCGGGACTGGGCCTGACCGAAGCGTCGGTCATCATGGAAGAAATCAATCGCAGCGGTGGCAACTCCGGCGCTTGCCATGGCCAGATGTACAACATGGGCACGTTGCTGCGCCACGGCTCCGACGAACAGAAGGCGCGCTATCTGCCGAAAATCGCATCCGGCGAATTGCGCCTGCAATCGATGGGGGTGACCGAGCCGACGACTGGCACCGATACGACGAAAATCAAGACCACCGCTGTTCGCAAGGGCGACCGCTACGTCATCAATGGCCAGAAGGTGTGGATCTCCCGCATCCAGCACTCCGACCTGATGATTCTGCTTGCGCGCACCACGCCGCTCGCGGACGTGAAGAAGAAGAGCGAAGGCATGTCGATTTTCATCGTCGACCTGCACGACGCGGTCAAGAACGGCATGACGGTGCGTCCGATTCCCAACATGGTGAATCACGAGACGAACGAGCTGTTCTTCGACAACCTCGAAATTCCGGCCGAAAACCTCATCGGCGAGGAAGGCAAGGGCTTCAAATACATTCTTGACGGCCTGAATGCCGAGCGCACGCTGATTGCCGCGGAATGCATCGGCGACGGCTACTGGTTCGTCGACAAGGTTTCGCAGTATGTGAAGGACCGCGTCGTGTTCGGTCGCCCCATCGGCCAGAACCAGGGTGTCCAGTTCCCCATCGCCCGCTCGTACATCAACGTCGAAGCCGCCAGCCTCATGCGCTTCGAGGCGGCCCGTCGCTTCGATGCGCACCAGCAATGCGGTGCGCAGGCGAACATGGCCAAGCTGCTGGCTGCGGACGCTTCGTGGGAAGCCGCCAACGCATGCCTGCAATTCCACGGTGGCTTCGGCTTCGCGTGCGAATACGACGTCGAGCGCAAGTTCCGCGAGACGCGCCTGTATCAGGTCGCGCCGATTTCGACGAACCTGATTCTGTCGTACGTCGCCGAACACATCCTCGGTCTGCCGCGGTCGTTCTAACCGGAGCCTGGACATGTTGCCACTCGAAGGAATTCGTGTCGTCACGTTCGAGCACGCCATCGCCGCACCGTTCTGTACGCGTCAACTCGCCGACCTGGGCGCCCGCGTCATCAAGATCGAACGGCCGGGCGTGGGCGACTTCGCGCGTAACTATGACGAACGTGTGCATGGCCTTGCCTCACATTTCGTCTGGACCAATCGCTCGAAGGAAAGTCTCACGCTCGACGTGAAGCAGGCTGCGGCGCTCGACGTCGTGCATCGGCTGCTGGCTGACGCCGATGTCTTCGTCCAGAACCTGGCCCCCGGCGCCACGCAGCGCCTGGGCCTCGACTACGAGACCCTGCGCAAGCGGTATCCCAAGCTGATTGTCTGCGATATCTCCGGATACGGACTCAATGGCCCGTATCGCGACAAGAAGGCCTATGACCTTCTCATTCAAAGCGAGTCCGGTTTTCTGTCGATTACTGGCGGCGCCGACGAACCATCCAAGGCCGGCTGCTCGATTGCCGACATCGCCGCAGGGATGTACGCCTACACGAACATCCTCGGTGCGTTGCTGGCTCGTGTAAAGACAGGCGAAGGGCGCCACATCGACATCTCCATGCTCGAAAGCATGGTCGAGTGGATGGGCTATCCGCTCTACTACGCCTACGAGGGGCAGCAGCCTCCACAGCGTGCCGGGGCCTCGCACGCGACCATCTATCCGTATGGCCCCTTCGTCGCCGGTGACGGAAAAACCGTGATGCTGGGCCTGCAGAACGAACGCGAATGGAAGCAGTTCTGCGACACCGTGATTCAGCAGCCGGACCTCGCGGCGGACGACCGCTTTTCTTCGAACAGCCGTCGTGTCGCGCACCGCTCCGAACTGAAGACGCTGATTGAGGGCGCGTTCTCGAGCCTGACGTCCGACGCCGTCATCGACAGGCTCGAGACGGCGAAGATTGCCAACGCCCATATGAACGACATGGCGAGCGTTTGGAAACACGCACAGCTCATTGCTCGCGAACGGTGGACGACCATCGATACGCCGGCTGGCAAGGTACCGGCGCTGCTGCCCCCCGGGTTTCTCGCGGCGGACGCACCGCGGATGGACCCGGTGCCGGCACTCGGCGAGCACACCGACGACATCCTGCGCGAACTCGGCTTCAACGAAGAACAGATTGCCGGTCTCCACGAGCAAAACGCCGTGTAGCTGGCGAGCCGGAACGCAACATTAAAGCGGCCCCACTTCTGCTTGAGCCAGGTCGGGGCCGAAAACATTGGAGACACTGATATGCCCACCACAGTCAATGCGGCAGGCCGCCTCGACCGCCTGCCGATTTCACGCTTTCATTGGAAGATTCTCTGGCTCATCGCCGGTGGCGCCTTCCTGGACGCATTCGACATTTACCTGGCGAACGGCGCAGTCGCATCCATGGTCAAGGAAGGTTTCACTGACCTCCATCATGGCGCGATGTTCATCTCGTCGACCTTCGTCGGCATGATGATTGGCGCATTTGCAGCGGGCCAGGTTGGCGACTGGCTGGGACGACGTTATTCCTACCAGCTCAATCTCGCCGTTTTCGGTATCGCCTCGATTGCAGCCTGCTTCGCCCCGACGATCGAATGGCTCATCTTCCTGCGATTTGTCATGGGTATCGGCCTGGGTGCCGAATTGGTCGTTGCGGCAGGAACACTGGCCGAATTCGTGCCGCCGGCTACCCGCGGCAAGTGGGTCTCGTTGCTGGCGGTCGTCACCAACAGCGGCTTGTTCGCTGCGCTGGCCGCAGGCTACTGGGTCATCCCCCACCTCGGCTGGCGCTACATGTTCGCGCTCGCCGGCATCGGGGCACTGTTCGTCTGGTTCCTTCGCCATCGCATGCCCGAGTCGCCGCGCTGGCTCGAATCGGTCGGCCGCATCGAGGAGGCCGAAGCGACACTGGCCGACATTGAACGCCAGGTTCGCGCGCAAGTTGGCGAGTTGCCGCCGCCGCTCCAGATCACGGCTGTGAAAGCAGGCCGCGTTCCGATTTCGCGCCTGTTCGCGAAGGGTATGGCCAGCCGCACCTTCGTGGCAGCGCTGACTGCTGTCGGCGTCAATGTCGGTCTGTACGGCTTTATCGCGTGGCTTCCGACGTTCTTCGTTTCGGAAGGCCTGTCGGTCGTGAAGTCTCTGGGGTTCGTATTTCTGATGTCGATTGGCTCGCCTGTCGGCGGCCTGATTGGCTACGCCATCGCTGACCGTCTGGGGCGTGCAAGAGGCATCATCCTTTCGCTCGCGGTCAGCATCGTGCTCGGCTGGATCTACGTGTCGCTGCGCGAGCCTGCCGCCATCATTGCCGTCGGATTCGGCCTGGTGACGTCGATTTACACGCTGACGACGCTGGGGCTGTTCGGCTATATCCCGGAACTGTTCCCGACCTCCCTGCGCCTCCGTGGCACCGGCATCGCGGGCACGTGCGGACGCGCGTCTTCGATTGGTACGCCCTACCTCGCACTCTTTCTCTATCAGAAGTTCGGTGTCTCCGGCGTCATCTCGATGGTCACCGTGGTATTCGTTTTACTTACCATCGCCATCGTCTTGCTCCGTGTTGAAACGAGTCAGCAATCGCTCGAAGAGATTGAAACGCAAGGGCCTGACGATATGGCATCAAGCCTGGCAACCAAGCAGTCGACCTAGCCAACCATGTAATGCAATCAGAGCGGGCATCATCAATTGATGATGCCCGCTCTGTCTTCCAGGATGGTTTCCCGCTACATGTTCGGGTAGTTCGGCCCGCCGCCGCCTTCCGGCGTGACCCACACGATGTTCTGCGTCGGATCCTTGATGTCGCAGGTCTTGCAGTGCACGCAGTTCTGCGCGTTGATCACGAGGCGGTCGCTGCCGTCGTCGTTCTTCTGGAACTCGTACACGGCGGCCGGGCAGAAGCGCGCTTCCGGGCCCGCGTAGGTGTGCAGGTTCACGTTCACCGGCACGCTCGGATCCTTCAGCGTCAGGTGGGCCGGCTGGTTCTCCTCGTGGTTGGTGTTCGAGATGAACACCGACGAGAGGCGGTCGAACGTCAGCTTGCCGTCCGGCTTCGGATACGGGATCGGGGTGCATTGCGAGGCCGGCTTCAGCATCTCGTGGTCGGCGTGCTGGTGATGCAGCGTCCATGGCACGTTGCCGCCCAGCAGCTTCTGCTCGATGCCCACCATCAGCGTGCCCAGATACAGGCCCTTGCCCATCCACTGCTTGAAGTTGCGCGCCTTGTACAACTCGGTGTACAGCCACGACTGCTTGAACGCGTCCGGATAGGCGCTCAGCTCGTCGCGCTCGCGGCCGGCCTGGACGGCCTCGAACGCGGCGTCGGCGGCCAGCATGCCGGTCTTGATCGCGGCATGGCTGCCCTTGATGCGCGAGGCGTTCAGGAAGCCCGCGTCGTCGCCGACCAGCGCGCCGCCCGGGAACACCGTCTTCGGCAGCGACACCAGCCCGCCCGCCGTGATCGCGCGCGCGCCGTACGACACGCGCTTGCCGCCTTCGAGGAACGTGCGGATTTCCGGATGCGTCTTGTAGCGCTGGAATTCCTCGAACGGCGACAGATACGGGTTCGAGTAGCCGAGGCCGACCACGAAGCCGACCACCACCTGGTTGTTGTCGAGGTGATACAGGAACGAGCCGCCGTAGGTGT
>NZ_JAAGPF010000287.1 GCF_017104645.1 Burkholderia sp. Ac-20379 | reverse complement strand
CCTCGGCGGCTTCGCGAGCGCGCTGCTGGCGGGCCAGACGCTGGTCGTGACGCGCGCGCGCGCCGTCGGCCTGTTGCTGGGTCCAGGCCTCCCAGCCGGTGCGCTCGCCGGTGACCGGGATCATGTCGATGCAGTCGACCGGGCAGGGCGGCACGCACAGGTCGCAGCCGGTGCACAGCTCGGCGATCACGGTATGCATCTGCTTGGGCGCGCCGACGATCGCGTCGACCGGGCAGGCCTGCATGCACAGCGTGCAGCCGATGCAGAGCTGTTCGTCGATCACGGCGAGCGGGCGCGGGCGCTCCTCGCCATGCTCGACGGCGAGCGGAATCACGGGCTTGCCGAGCAGCGCGGCGAGCCGCTCGATGCCTTCATGGCCGCCGGGCGGGCACTGGTTGTAGCCGGCCGCGCCGTTGGCGATCGCCTCGGCGTAGGGGCGGCAGCCTTCGTAGCCGCACTTCGTGCATTGCGTCTGGGGAAGCAGATCTTCGATGCGATCCGCGAGTTTTTGGATGTCGGTCACGGTGACGGCGGGGGCGGCGCGCGCCGGGGGAAGGGCGTTTCAGCGCGGCCCGCAGGGTTCGGCAAAGCGCAATTATCGCCGATTTCCCGCCTTGCGCTCGGCTGCGCCTATGCGCATAATCAAGGCGCATTTTTTGCTCGACCGCTGCAGGGCGCGACTCCCTATCCGGCCGGGTCGGCCCCCGGAGCCGGATGCGGATCGAACGCCCCCGGCGATGCCGACTGAATCACGCGAATCACGCGGGCCCAACACATGACTCAGCCGAAAATCAAAAGAGACCCGGAAGGAACCCGGCGCCGCATCCTGCTGGCCGCCGCAGAAGAATTCGCCAGCGGCGGCCTGTCCGGCGCGCGCGTCGACCAGATCGCCCGCCGCGCCGAAACCAACGAACGGATGCTGTACTACTACTTCGGCAGCAAGGAGCAGTTGTTCACGGCCGTTCTCGAACACTCGTTTTCCGCGCTGAACGAAGCCGAGCGCGTGCTCGAATTCGACGGCGTGCCGCCCGTCGAGGCCGTCACGCGGCTTGCGCATTTCATTTGGGATTACTACCGGGATCATCCGGAGCTGCTGCGCCTCGTCAACAATGAAAACCTGCACGAGGCGCGCTACATGATGAAGGCGGAGAGCCTGCGCGCGATGATCTCGCCGCTCGTGCAGACGCTCGGCAACGTGCTCGCGCGCGGCCAGGCGGCCGGGCTGTTCCGCTCGGACGTCGATCCGCTGCGCTTTTACGTGACGCTGTCGGGGCTCGGCTATTACATCGTCTCGAACCGCTACACGCTGGCCGCGATGCTCGGCCGCGATTTCAGCACGCCCGACGAACGCGCCGAAATGGTGCGCATGAACACCGATATTCTGCTGTCCTACCTGCTGCGCCGCTGAGCGCGGCTTTTCCCTTCCGAATGCGCAACGCCCCGCTCGGCTGGATTGCCGGGCGGGGCGTTGTCGTATGCCGGTGTGGATGCGGGCGCTCGGGTGCGCCCGCTAGGCTCACACCGATTTGCGGGCGCGCGGCGCGCGAGCCGGCGAAGCCTTCGGTGCGACGGCCTTCTTCGCGGCGGGCTTGGTCGACGTGGCCGGTTGGGCCGGCGAGCGGCGCGGGCCGGCCGCGGCGCTGCGCTTGGCCGTGGTGCGTTGCGCGGGCTTGGCCGGCGTGGCATGCGGCGCGGCCGGTGCGGCATCCTGAGCCGCGGCGCTGACGGCCGGGCTGGCGGCAGCCTGCGATGCCGTCGCGCCGATTGCGTCGTCGCTGCCCGGCGCAACCGGCGGCGCGCCGGCCGGAGCCTTCGGGGCCGGCTGGTGATCGCGGATGAACTCGCGCAGTTGCGGATAGATGATGGTGCGCCAGCGGCGGCCCGAGAAGATCCCGTAGTGGCCGCACTTTTCGGCGGTCAGGCTGCGGCGGTGTTCGTCGGGAATGCCGGTGCACAGCTCCTGCGCGACGTGCGTCTGGCCGCTGCCGGAGATGTCGTCGAGTTCGCCTTCGATCGTCATCAGCGCGGTGTTGCTGATGTCGGCCGGCTTGACGCGCTCGCCGCGCACGTCCCAGGTGCCTTCGGCCAGGCCGAATTCCTGGAACACGATGCGGATCGTGTCGAGGTAATACTCGGCGGCCATGTCGAGCACCGCGTTGTACTCGTCATAGAAGCGGCGATGCGCTTCCGCGTCTTCCTCGTCGCCGCGCATCAGGCTTTGATAGAAATCCCAGTGCGATTGCGCGTGGCGCTCGGGGTTCATCGCGACGAACCCGGTGTGCTGCAGGAAGCCCGGATAGACCTGACGGCCTTCGCCCGGATAGTTCGCCGGCACCGTGTGGATCACGTTGTTCTCGAACCACGCGAGTGAATGGTTGGTGGCCAGCGAATTGACGGACGTGGGGCTCTTTCGCGCGTCGATCGGGCCGCCCATCATCGTCATGGTCAGCGGGGTGTCCTCGCCGCGGCTCGCCATCAGCGAGATCGCCGCGAGCACCGGCACCGTGGGCTGGCACACCGAGATCACATGCAGGTTGCGCGCGCCGATATGGCGGATGAAATCCTGGATGTAGTCGACGTAGTCGTTCAGATGGAACGGGCCGGTTTCGACCGGCACCATGCGCGCGTCGATCCAATCGGTGATGTAGACCTTGTGATCCTGCAGCAGCGTGCGCACGGTGTCGCGCAGCAGCGTGGAATGATGGCCCGACAGCGGCGCGCACACCAGCACCACCGGCTCTTCCTTCAACTGGCCCACCGCCACCGAATCGTCGGCGAAGCGTTTGAAACGGCGCAGCCGGCAGAACGGCTTTTCGATGACCGTCTGCTCGACGATCGGAATGTGGTGGCCGTCCTTCTCGATCTGGTGCAGGTTGAATTCGGGCTTTTCGTAATCCTTGCCGAGCCGGTACATCAACTCGTAGGCCGCGGCCCAGCGCGTGGCGCCGGGCATCAGCGACAGCGGGCTGGACGGATTGGCGAAGGATTTCGACGCGGCCTGTGCCCAGGCGGTCAGCGGACTCAGCAACGCCCGCTGGAATTCGTGCATTTGGTAAAGCATGAAGGCTCCCGAGGGGAGAGCGTCGCGGGGAGCGCTCCTCGCCGCGGCGCGCAGTCAAGTCCGGGGCCGGACCACCGTGTTCGGTGGCCGGCCAGTCGCGACGATCATAACGGGTTCCGCATCATGCCGCAATGCAGCATTTTCCCGATGCGGCGTTGAATTTGCGATGTTTTACGAATCCGCGAACTGACTTGGCGGTGTCGCAAACCCGTGATCCGGAATGGCTCAGCGGCCGTCGGTTTCCACGGCCACCGGCTGGCCCGCCGCCTGGGCCATTTCCTCCTCGTGGTGCATCAGGTTCATCGCCGTGTGCACCAGCGCGACGTGCGAGAACGCCTGCGGGAAGTTGCCGACCTGGCGTTCCTCGATCGGGTCGTATTCCTCGGCCAGCAGGCCCAGATCGTTGGCGAGCGACAGCAGCCGGCGGAACAGCCGGTGCGCGTCGTCGATCCGGCCGAGCAGCGCGTAGTTGTCGACCAGCCAGAAGCTGCAGGCGAGGAACGTGCCTTCGCCGGGCGGCAGGCCGTCGTCGAAATCGGTGGTGCGATAGCGCATCACCAGGCCGCCGTGCAGCAGCTCGCGCTCGATCGCTTCGACCGTGCCCACCACGCGCGGATCCGACGGCGGCAGGAAGCCGACCAGCGGCAGCATCAGCACGCTCGCGTCGAGTTCGTCGCTGCCGTAGCTCTGCGAGAACGCCTGCTTGCTCTCGTTCCAGGCGTTCTGGCACACGTCCTCGTGGATCGTGTCGCGCAGCGTGCGCCAGTGATCGAGCGGGGCGGGCAGGCGGAACTGCTCGGCCGACTTGATCGCGCGATCGAACGCCACCCAGGCCATGATCTTCGAGAACGTGAAGTGCTTGCGGCCGCCGCGCGTTTCCCAGATCCCTTCGTCGGGCTCGCGCCAGATTTTCTCGAGATGGGTGAGCAGCGCGCACTGGACCGACCAGACGGTATCGTCGGCCTGCAGGCCGCCCACGCGCGCCAGATGCAGCGCGGCCATCACTTCGCCGAACACGTCGAGCTGGAGCTGGTTCGCCGCGTTGTTGCCGATCCGCACCGGCTTCGAATCCTGATAGCCGGGCAGCCAGTCGAGCTCCATTTCGGGCAGGCGGCGTTCGCCGGCGATGCCGTACATGATCTGGATCTGCTCGGGCGAGCCGGCCATCACGCGGCCGAGCCAGGCGCGCCAGGCGCGCGCCTCGTCGTAGTAGCCGGCGCGCATCAGCGCGAGCAGCGTGATGGTGGCGTCGCGCAGCCAGCAGAAACGGTAATCCCAGTTGCGCGTGCCGCCGATGTGCTCGGGCAGCGAGGTGGTGGGCGCGGCCACGATGCCGCCGGTCGGCTCGTAGGCCAGCGCCTTCAGCGTGATCAGCGAGCGGCGCACGGCGCCGGCGTAGCGGCCCTGGATCTGGCAGCGCGACGACCATTCGAGCCAGTGATTCTCGGTGCGCGCGAGCATCGACAGCGGTTCGCGCGCCGGCGGCAGGCGCAGGTGCGACGGCGCGTAGGCCAGCGAGAACGGCACCCGCTCCTCGGCGTGCACGGTGAATTCGGCGACGGTGCGCAGGTTCTCGCCCGACAGCGGCACCGGCGTGCGCAGCGCCACCGTGTCGGGGCCGGCGATCGCCTTCATGCCGGCTTCGCGCGACAGCCGCGTGACCCACGGAATCGAGAAGCCGTAATCGAAGCGCAGCACCAGTTCCATCTGCATCGGCACGTGGCCGCGCTTGCCGATCACGATCCGCACGAGTTCGGACCAGCCGTTGCCGGGCGGCATGAAATCCACCACCGTGACGGCGCCCGTCTCGCATTCGTAATCGGTTTCGAGGATCAGCGTTTCACCGCGGTAGCGGCGCGTGCTCGAGAGGATCTTCGCGTCGGCGGACGGGCGGATCAGCCAGCGGCCGTGGTCGGGCGTGCCGACCAGCGCGGCGAAGCAGGCGCCCGAATCGAAGCGGGGCCAGCAGAGCCAGTCGACCGAGCCGTCGCGTGAGATCAGGGCCGCGGTATGGCCGTCGCCGACGAGCGCGTAATCTTCGATGAGGGCTGGCATGTGTGCAGTTCTCCGTGATGCTGACGATTGGCTTTCCGGGTCGTGCGTGCCGCGAATCGACGCCGGCGCGCACGGCCCCGTATACTTCGCTCGACCGAGGCGGGCAGGGCCGCCCGAATCGGTGAACAATCACAACAACTGAGGCGTTTCGGTGCACGGAAGTTCCAACGGCCTCGATATTCCCGCACCGCAGCCCCTCCACTTCGAGAGGATTACGCGTATGACACCGCTGAGACTGGGTCACTGGATCAAGGGTATCGCCGTGGTGCTGTCGTTGTCCGCCGCGCACGCGTTTGCGCAGGATACCGCCAATGCGCCGAACGATGCCGTCTACAACCTGCTGGTCGGCACCTACACCGGCGCGGGCAGCGAGGGCATCTACGTGTACCGGTTCGATACGCGTACCGGCGACGTGTCGCCAGTCGTCTCGACCGCCAAGACCGTCAATCCGTCCTATCTGCTGCCGAGCCGCGACGGGCGTTTCGTCTACGCCGTCAACGAGCTGCCGGGCGACGACGGCCCGGCCAGCGTGCGCGGCGGCGTCAGCGCGTTTGCGTTCGATGCGAAATCCGGCACGCTGAATTTCCTCGATCGCGTGTCGTCGGAAGGGAACGATCCGTGCTATCTGAGCCTGTCGCCGGACGGCAAGTACCTCGTCACGGCCAACTATTCGGTGGCGGCGGACCCGGGCGGCAGCTTCACGGTGTTCCCGGTCGAGGCGGACGGCAAGGTGGGCAACTCGGTGCTGAACGTGCATCACGAGGGCGGCGGCCCGGTGAAGGGGCGCCAGGACGGCGCGCACGTCCATTCGACGGTGTTCTCGCCGGACGGCAAGTACCTGTTCGTGCAGGATCTCGGCGTCGACAAGGTCTTCGAATACCGCTACACGCCCGACGGCTCGCGCGGCCTGTTCGGCCCGACCGATTCGCGCTACGTGCCGCTGCCGCCGGGCACCGGCCCGCGCCATCTGGTGTTCTCGCAGAACGGCCGCTTCGCGTATCTGACCACCGAGCTGAAGGGCACCGTCGAGGTGTACGGCTACCAGGACGGCACGCTGACCCACCTGCAGAGCGTGAAGATGGCCGCGCCCGGCTTCCACGGCCAGGAAGGCGGCGGCGCGATCCACGCCTCGCCGGACGGCCGCTTCCTCTACGTGACGAACCGCGGCGACGCGAACGAGCTGGTGGCTTACCGGATCGATGCCGCGAGCGGCAAGCTCAGCTTCGTGAGCCGGCAGTCGACGTTCGGCAAGACGCCGCGCGAGTTCCTGATCGATCCGACCGGCAAGTGGCTGATCGTCGGCAACCAGGAAAGCGGCGCGTTCTACGTGTTCCGCCGCGACGTGGCGACGGGCAAGCTCGATCCAGATGCGCGCAAGATCGCGTTGAGCAAGCCGGTCGACTTCAAGCTGGTGCCGGTGCAGCAGTAAGCCGTAAGCCGGGCGATGGATGACAAAACGGGCGGGACGCGTTGGCGTCCCGCCCGTTTTTTTATGAAGAATGACGTGTTTCGATCGTTGCGCGGGCAACCGACCGCTTGCCCGCGCAACGTTTTTTTGAAGCGCCCGGCGTGCACCGGAGCAATTTCGGTGCCGCGCGCGGCGTGTTTTGGGCGCGTTGTTTTACTCGGCCAGCGGCGGCGCGAGCACCTCGCGGCTGCCGTTGATGCCCATCGGCGACACGAGGCCCGCCGTCTCCATCTGCTCGACGAGACGCGCCGCGCGGTTGTAGCCGATCCGCAATTGCCGCTGCACCGACGAGATCGACGCGCGCCGCGTGCGCACCACGAAGGCCACGGCCTCGTCGTAGAGCGGATCGGCTTCGGCGTCGGGCGCATCGCCGAACAGGTCCTGCGGCGAACCGCCTTCGCCCGTCGGGCCGTCGAGAATGCCTTCCTCGTATTGCGGCTCGCCGAACTGCTTCAGGTATTCGACGACGCGATGCACTTCCTCGTCGGCCACGAACGCGCCGTGCACGCGCTGCGGATAGCCGGTGCCGGGCGGCAGGAACAGCATGTCGCCCTGGCCGAGCAGCGATTCGGCGCCCATCTGGTCGAGAATCGTGCGCGAATCGATCTTCGACGACACCTGGAACGCCACGCGTGTCGGGATGTTCGCCTTGATCAACCCGGTGATCACGTCGACCGACGGCCGCTGCGTGGCGAGGATCAGGTGGATGCCGGCCGCGCGCGCCTTTTGCGCGAGCCGCGCGATCAACTCCTCGATCTTCTTGCCGGCCACCATCATCAGGTCGGCCAGCTCGTCGATCACCACCACGATCAGCGGCAGCGGCGAGAGCGGCTCGGGCGCCTCGGGCGTCAGCGAGAACGGGTTGCCGATCTTCTTGTCCTTGGCGGCCGCGTCGCGCAGCTTCTGGTTGAAGCTCGCGAGATTGCGCACGCCGACGGCCGACATCAGCCGGTAGCGCTTCTCCATCTCGCCGACGCACCAGTTCAGCGCGTTGGCGGCCAGCTTCATGTCGGTGACGACCGGCGCGAGCAGATGCGGGATGCCTTCATAGACGGACAGCTCCAGCATCTTCGGATCGATCATGATCATCCGCACTTCCTCGGGCGTCGCCTTGTAGAGCAGCGAGGCGATCATCGCGTTGATCGCGACCGACTTGCCCGAACCGGTGGTGCCGGCCACCAGCATGTGCGGCGCCTTGGCCAGATCGGTCACGACCGGGTTGCCGGTGATGTCCTTGCCCATCGCGATCGTCAGTTGCGACGACGAATGCTGGTACTGGCGCGAGGCGAGGATTTCCGAGAGGCGGATCATCTGCCGCTTGGCGTTCGGCAGTTCGAGGCCCATGCAGGTCTTGCCGGGGATCGTTTCGACCACGCGGATCGACGTGAGGCCGAGGCCGCGCGACAGATCCTTCATCAGGCCGACGATCTGGCTGCCGCGCACGCCGAGCGCCGGCTCGATCTCGAAGCGCGTGATGACCGGGCCGGCCGATGCACCGACCACCGTGACCGGCACCTTGAATTCCTGCAGGCGCTGTTCGATGACCTGGCCGGTCTGAGCCAGATCGATGTCGGAGATCGGCGGCAGATCGTCGGCGGCCGGCTCAAGCAGGTCGAGGCCCGGCAGTTCGACGTTCGAGGCCGCCGGGGCGCGGAATTCGAAGGCGTTCGGCGGCGCCTGGCGGGCGGGCGGCTCGGCCGGCGCCGGGGTTGCCGGTGCTGGCTGCGCGGCGGGTTGCGCTGGTGCGGCGGCCGGAGCGAACGCGCTGGGCAGGAATGCCGGCGCCACGTCGGCCGGAGCCGCAAGCTGGGGTTCGGGGGCGGTCGGGCCGGAGGCGAGCGTGGCGGCCGGCGTCGACAGCGTGAACGACGCGTCCGTCGACAGCACCGAGGGTTGCGGCGCGGCGTAGCCGTGGTCGCTTGGCGTCGAGAACGTGAAGGCCGAGGGCGCCGACGGGCTGATGGCCGTTAGCGGCGCGCTCAGCGTTTCGGCGAATGTCGAAGTCGAGGCGGCCGGCTCGATCGCAGCGGGCAGCACGGTGGCCGGCTCGATCGGCAGTGCTTCCCACGGCGGGACGGGGCGGTTTGCGGGCGGCGCTTCCGCGACGACGGCTGGCGGCGGCGGGGCGATCTGGCGTGTGCGGTCGGCGGTCGTGCCGACCGGTTGGGGCGACGACGCTGGCGTGAACGACGGCGCAAACGACGGTGAGGGCGTTGCGATGGCCGGGGCGTCGTGCGGCGTGATGGGGGGCGTGACGCGCGAATCGGTGCGATTTGTGCCGACGGTTTCCGGCGCCGATGCGGCGGGCGATGCCGCCGGGCTAACGGTGACCGACGAGTGCAGCGGCGTCATGGCCGGTGCGTCATGGTGTTGGATCGCCGGCTCTGCAGGCGTCGCAGCAATGGTTTCGACCGGGCGGCTTGGCGCGAAAGGCGTTGTCGTTAGGGGTTCGACCGGCAGGCTCGGCGCGGCGGGCGTCGTCGTCACGGGTTCGATCGGCAGGTTTGGTGCAGCAGGCACTGTCGTTGCGGGCTCGATCGGCAGGCTCGGCGCGGTGGGCGTTGCCGTCACGGTTTCGACCGGCAAGTTCGGCGCAAAAGGCGTCGTCGTTACGGGTTCGGCTGGCAAGCTCGGTGCGGCAGGCGTCACCGGCGTAAAAGCGGATACATCGGCGTGCGAATCCGTTGATGCACCGAATACAACCGGCGCGGCGCGCGTTGTGGCGACGCTGTTCGCGAGCGGTGCGAGCGACGGCGTATCGATCCGCGGCATCGACGGCGCGAGGCCGAGGGCCGCAGCGTTGTCGTCGACCGGCGGCAGGAAGGCGCTCATGTCGATGACGCCGTCGGACGACGTGTCCGATCCTGCGTCGCCGGTATCCGTGCTCGCCGCCGCATCGTCGCTATCCGCCGCCATCTCGAAGGCGAGCGGCGCGTCAGGCTGGGCAGCGTCGTTCGGCATGTCGGCCACCGGTGCCTGGGGCACGGTTTCGCGCGTGGTGAACATACCCGCCGCTTGCGCGCTGCCCGCCGCGGCTGCGCGGGCGAGGTCGCCTGCGCCGGACGGCGTGACCGTCGCGCCGGCCAGCGCGGCCCAGTGCGAGGGATCGCCGCGCCGCGCGGGTTCGGGCAGCACCAGCGCCGCACCGGCCGCGAGCGTGCCGAAGATGTCGTAGACGGACAGATCGAACGCGAGGCTTGCGAGGCCGAGGATACGGTCGCACGGGTTCACGTCGAAGCGCGCGTTCAGGTCGGCGATCGTGTTCAGGGCGGCCGCGTGGCTCATCATCACGCCCTTGGGCTTGCCGGTCGTGCCGGACGTGTAGATCACGTAGGCGAGCGCGTGCGGCGCGACGCGCTGCGGGGCCGGGGCCGCTTGGGCGTCCGCGCGAGCGGCCGGCGCGGCGGCGTCGAGCACCGTCAGGCC
>NZ_JAAGPF010000286.1 GCF_017104645.1 Burkholderia sp. Ac-20379 | reverse complement strand
CGGCCGCCGAAAGCGCCGCGCCGTCGGCCGACGACATCTTCTCGTATGTCACGTCGCCGGCGTTCGACGCCGACAATTCGGCGGGCGGCAATGGGGCGCGTGCGCCGATGCTGCGCCGCGGCCAGCAGACGGCCAAGCGCGTGCTGACGCCGGAAGACGACGCGCCGAAGCTGCACAAGGTGCTGGCCGAAGCCGGCATGGGCTCGCGTCGCGACATGGAAGAACTGATCGTGGCGGGCCGCGTGTCGGTCAACGGCGAGCCGGCCCATATCGGCCAGCGGATTCTGCCGACCGACCAGGTTCGAATCAACGGCAAGCCGGTGCGCCGCAAGCTGCAAAGCAAGCCGCCGCGCGTGCTGCTGTATCACAAACCGACCGGCGAAATCGTCAGCCATGCCGATCCGGAAGGCCGTGCCTCGGTGTTCGACCGCCTGCCGCCGATGAAAACGGCGAAGTGGCTCGCGGTCGGTCGGCTGGACTTCAACACCGAAGGCCTGCTGATGCTGACGACGTCGGGCGATCTGGCGAACCGTTTCATGCATCCGCGCTACAGCGTCGAGCGCGAATACGCGGTGCGCGTGGTCGGCGAGCTGAATGAAGCCTCGCGCCAGAAGCTGCTGCACGGCGTCGAGCTCGACGACGGCCCGGCCAATTTCCTGCGCATCCGCGACGGCGGCGGCGAAGGCACGAATCACTGGTATCACGTCGCGCTGGCCGAAGGCCGCAACCGCGAAGTGCGCCGCATGTTCGAGGCCGTCGGCCTGATGGTCAGCCGGCTGATCCGGACGCGCCACGGCGAAATCCCGCTGCCGCGCGGCCTGAAGCGCGGCCGTTGGGAGGAGCTTGACGAGGCGCAAGTCCGCAAGCTGATGGCGACCGTCGGCCTGAAGATTGCCGCCGAAGAGAAGGGGGGCAAGCGTGGCGCGCCGAGCGAGCGCCGCCAACCGGATCCGATGGAAACCTCGATGGGCTTCATCAACCGCGAGCCGGTGCTGACGACCCACGGCCAACTCGACCAGCCGCGCCGCGGCGGCCGTCGTGGTGCGCCGGGTGGCGGCGGCTTCGGCGCGGGCACGGGCGGTTACGGTGGCGGTCAGCCCGGTAACGGGTATGGCGGTGGCAAGCCGGGCGGCAACCGTCGCGGCGGTGGCGATGTCGACGGCAATCGCCTGTCGTACGGCGCGAACGGCAGCAAGCGAGGCGGCAGCGCCGCCGCCGGCAAAGGGCCCCGCGGCAATGCGAACGGCAACCGGGCCGACGGCAACGGCTCGGCCGGTGGCGCCCGTGGTGGCCAGCAACGCCCGCAACAACAGCGCAACCGCTCGCGCGGGCGCTGATCGGCGGCGGCCTGGCCGCCGTGGAAATACGATGAAAGGCCGGCCCGGCGGGCCGGCTTGATGAGGCGATACTTTGCGTTTTTATTTAAAAACGCTATAATCGCAAAGTCGCTGGGCGTACGGATTTGTTGTGCGGCCTAGGTGCGACCACCAGAGTAAGAAGATGGGCGTTTCGCCCATTTTTTTTTGCTGAAACGGTTGGGCATCTCGGGTAGCGCTTCCTGCGCCGGCAAGGCGCGCGTCTGCGGGTGAATCGCGAACGGCGAGCGCGAACACCTGAGAGGACACTGTGCAACTGACGGAATTGATTGAAACCACGGTCACCGCGCTCGGCTACGAGCTGGTCGATCTCGAGCGCACCGGGCGCGGCATGCTGTGCATCTACATCGACCAGCCCGCCGGCATCGCGATCGACGATTGCGAAAAGGTGACGCGTCAGCTGCAGCACGTATTGACGGTCGAAAACATCGATTACGAACGGCTCGAGGTCTCGTCCCCGGGCCTCGACCGACCGCTGAAGAAGCTCGCCGACTTCGAGCGGTTCGCCGGGAGCGAAATCTCCGTCACCCTGAAAAAACCGCTGGAAGGCCGCAAGACCTACCGCGGCATTCTGCATGCGCCGAACGGCGAAACGATCGGTTTGGAATTCGAGAGGAAGAAGGGCGAGGCGGCCATGCTGGATTTCACGCTGGCCGACATCGACAAAGCCCGCCTGATTCCGCAAGTTGACTTTAGGAGCCGCAAACAATGAGTCGCGAAGTGTTGATGCTGGTGGATGCGCTGGCGCGCGAGAAAAACGTCGACAAGGATGTCGTGCTGGGCGCGCTCGAAGCTGCGCTGGCCTCGGCGTCCAAGAAGCTGTTCGACGAAGGCGCCGAAATTCGCGTCCATATCGATCGCGAGAGCGGCGAACACGAAACCTTCCGGCGTTGGCTGGTGGTGCCGGACGAAGCCGGCCTCCAGGAGCCGGATCGCGAAATCCTGCTGTTCGAAGCACGCGAACAGCAAGCCGAAATCGAAGTTGGCGGATACATCGAAGAATCGGTGCCGTCGATCGAATTCGGCCGGATCGGTGCGCAGGCCGCCAAGCAGGTGATTCTGCAGAAGGTTCGCGACGCCGAGCGCGAGCAGATCCTGAACGACTATCTCGAGCGCGGCGAAAAGATCATGACCGGTGCGGTCAAGCGTCTCGACAAGGGCAATTTCATCGTCGAATCGGGCCGCGTCGAAGCGCTGCTGCGCCGCGATCAACTGATTCCGAAGGAAAACCTTCGCGTCGGCGATCGCGTTCGCGCCTACATCGCCAAGGTCGATCGCACCGCTCGCGGCCCGCAGATCGAGCTGTCGCGTACGGCCCCCGAATTCCTGATGAAGTTGTTCGAGATGGAAGTGCCGGAAATCGAGCAGGGTCTGCTCGAAATCAAGGCAGCGGCACGCGATCCGGGCGTTCGTGCGAAAATCGGCGTTATCGCCTACGACAAGCGGATTGATCCGATCGGCACCTGCGTCGGCATCCGCGGCTCGCGCGTGCAAGCCGTGCGCAACGAACTCGGCGGCGAGAACATCGACATCGTGCTGTGGTCGGAAGATCCGGCGCAGTTCGTGATCGGCGCGCTGGCGCCGGCGGCCGTCCAGTCGATCGTCGTCGATGAAGAAAAGCACTCGATGGACGTGGTTGTCGACGAGAACGAACTGGCCGTCGCGATCGGTCGCAGCGGTCAGAACGTGCGCCTGGCCGGCGAACTGACCGGCTGGCAGATCAACATCATGACGCCGAACGAATCCGCGCTGAAGCAGGGTGAAGAACGCGATCGCCTGCGCGGCCTGTTCATGGCGCGTCTCGATGTCGACGAGGAAGTGGCCGACATCCTGATCGACGAAGGCTTCACGAGCCTCGAAGAAATCGCCTACGTTCCGCTGAACGAAATGCTCGAAATCGAGGCGTTCGACGAGGAAACCGTGCACGAACTGCGCAATCGCTCGCGCGACGCACTGTTGACGATGGCGATCGCCAACGAGGAAAAAGTGGAGAATGCTTCGCTCGACCTCAAGAGCCTCGATGGCATTACCCCCGAATTGCTGGCAAAGCTGGCGGAAAACGGCGTGCAGACGCGCGACGATCTCGCCGAGCTGGCCGTCGATGAGCTGGTCGAGATGACCGGCGTGGAAGAGGAAGCCGCGAAAGCGCTGATCATGAAGGCACGTGAACACTGGTTCCAGTGAGAAATGACCATGGCGCACTGATATTTGGCGGCCGGAAGGCCGCATGACCCGATGCTAACCGCAAGGAATCGGTCCTTGCACTAAGAGGAATGAATGGCGAGTAACAACGTAGCCCAATTTGCCGCGGAACTGAAAATGCCTGCTGGTGTGCTGCTCGAGCAGCTGCAGGCAGCGGGCGTCCAGAAAGCGAGTGAAGACGATGCGCTGTCGGAAACCGACAAGGCGCGTCTGCTCGATCATTTGCGTAAATCGCACGGCTCGTCCGACGCCGACAAGCGCAAGATCACGCTGACCCGCCGGCATACGTCGGAAATCAAGCAATCCGACGGGACGGGTAAGGCTCGCACCATTCAGGTCGAGGTGCGCAAGAAGCGGACGTTCGTGAAGCGCGACGATGTCGCGGAGAACGGCGTCGACGGCGATCAGGACCAGGTTGAGGACGTGGCAGCCGACGCGGAGCTCAAGCGCCGCGAGGAAGAGGCCAGCCGCGAAGCGGAACTGCTCGAGAAGCAGGCGCAGGAACTCCGCGAACGCCAGGAACGCCTCGAACGCGAGGAAGCCGAGCGTCGTGCCCGCGAAGAGGCTGCGGAAGCCGAGCGCCGCCGTGCCGAGGAAGAAGCCGCCGCCAAGCGTGCGGCCGCTGCGGCACAGCAGCAAGCAGCGGCTCAGCAGGCCGCCGAGCAGGAAGCCGCGCGTGCGCAGCAGGCGCAAGCGGTACCGGCTGCGGCGCCGCAGGCTGCAGAATCGTCGTCGCAAGACGAAGAGCGTGCGGCCGCCGAACGTGCGGCCCAGCGCGAAGCGGCAAAGAAGGCGGAAGATGCGGCGCGCGAAGCGTCCGACAAGGCGCGTGCCGAGCAGGAAGAAATCAGCAAGCGCCGCGCAAAGGCCGAAGCCGAAGCGCGTGCGATTCGCGAAATGATGGCCACGCCGCGCCGTGCGCAGGTCAAGGCCGTCGAGCCGCCGAAGCCGGTCGAGCCGCCGAAGGCCGCCGAAGCCAAGGGCACGCTGCACAAGCCCGCCAAGCCGGCAGGCGAAGCGGGCGCACGCCCGGCCGCCGCAGCGAAGAAGCCGGCGCCGGCGAACGCGAATGCCACCACCACGGCAGCACCGGGTGCGGGCGACCGTAACAAGAAGCCAGGCGCAGGCAAGGGCGGCTGGCAGGACGACGCATCGAAGCGCCGCGGCATCAAGACGCGTGGCGATTCGAGCGGTGGTGTCGATCGTGGCTGGCGCGGTGGTCCGAAGGGCCGCGGCCGCCATCAGGACAGCGCCTCGTCGTTCCAGGCGCCGACCGAACCGATCATCCGCGAAGTTCACGTGCCGGAAACCATTTCGGTGGCGGATCTCGCGCACAAGATGTCGGTGAAGGCGTCCGAAGTCATCAAGATCATGATGAAGCTCGGCCAGATGGTCACCATCAACCAGGTGCTGGACCAGGAAACGGCGATGATCATCGTCGAGGAACTGGGTCACCGCGCCGTGGCGGCCAAGCTCGACGATCCGGAAGCGCTGCTGGTCGAAGGCGACGAAGTCGGTACGGATGCAGAGCAACTGCCGCGTCCGCCGGTCGTCACCGTGATGGGTCACGTCGACCACGGCAAGACCTCGCTGCTCGACTACATCCGTCGCGCCAAGGTGGCAGCAGGCGAAGCGGGCGGGATCACGCAGCACATCGGCGCGTATCACGTCGAAACGCCGCGCGGCGTCGTCACGTTCCTCGACACTCCGGGTCACGAGGCCTTCACGGCCATGCGTGCACGCGGTGCGAAGGCCACCGACATCGTGATTCTGGTGGTGGCCGCCGATGACGGCGTGATGCCGCAGACGAAGGAAGCCATCGCCCACGCAAAGGCAGGCGGTGTTCCGATCGTCGTGGCGATCAACAAGATCGACAAGCCGGATGCGAATACGGATCGCGTCAAGCAGGAACTCGTCGCCGAAGGCGTCGTGCCGGAAGAGTACGGCGGCGAATCGCCGTTCGTGCCGGTTTCGGCAAAGACGGGCGCCGGTATCGACGATCTGCTCGAAAACGTGCTGCTGCAAGCCGAAGTGCTGGAATTGAAGGCACCGGTCGAAGCCGCCGCCAAGGGCATCGTGATCGAAGCGAAGCTCGACAAGGGCAAGGGCCCGGTCGCAACGGTGCTGGTGCAGTCCGGCACGCTGTCGCGCGGCGACGTCGTGCTGGCCGGTTCGGCATACGGCCGCGTGCGTGCCATGCTCGACGAAAACGGCAAGCCGACCAAGTCGGCGGGTCCGTCGATCCCGGTCGAAATCCAGGGTCTGTCGGAAGTGCCGGGCGCGGGCGAGGAAGTGATCGTGCTGCCGGACGAGCGCAAGGCGCGTGAAATCGCCCTGTTCCGTCAAGGCAAGTTCCGCGACGTCAAGCTGGCCAAGCAGCAGGCGGCCAAGCTCGAAAGCATGCTCGAACAGATGGGCGAAGGCGAAGTGCAGAACCTGCCGCTCATCGTCAAGGCCGACGTGCAAGGTTCGCAGGAAGCGCTGGTGCAATCGCTGCTCAAGCTGTCGACCGACGAAGTGCGCGTGCAGATCGTGCACGGTGCGGTGGGCGGCATCAGCGAAAGCGACGTCAACCTGGCGGTGGCCTCGAAGGCGGTCATCATCGGCTTCAATACGCGTGCCGATGCTCAAGCCCGCAAGGTTGCCGAGTCGAATGGCGTGGATATCCGCTACTACAACATCATCTATGACGCAGTGGATGAGGTGAAGGCGGCCATGTCGGGCATGCTGGCTCCGGAAAAGCGCGAAACCCAGACCGGTACGGTCGAAGTGCGCCAGGTCATCAAGGTGCCGAAGGTGGGCCTCGTTGCCGGCTGTATGGTCACGGACGGCGTGGTCAAGCGCTCGTCGTCGGTGCGCGTGCTGCGCAACAACGTGGTCATCTTCACGGGCGAGCTCGATTCGCTGAAGCGCTTCAAGGACGACGTGAAGGAAGTGAAGCAAGGCTTCGAGTGCGGTATGTCGATCAAGAACTTCAACGATATCGTCGAAGGCGATCAGTTCGAAGTATTCGAGGTCACGGAAGTCGCTCGGACGCTGTAAGGCCGACGTGAACGCTGATGGGCGGGGCAGGCGTGGGCCTGTCCCGCCCATTTTTCATGGCGACGGCACGACGGCCGTCGCCCGTTCGATGAACGGAATGACGGATTTACCATGACGAAGAAACGTACTTCTCCCAATCGCAACGTGCAAATCGCCGATCAGATCCAGCGCGATCTGTCCGAATTGATCATGCGCGAAGTGAAGGATCCCCGGATCGGCATCGTGACGATCCAGAGCGTCGAGCTGACGCCGGATTACGCGCACGCGAAAGTCTATTTCACGGCGCTGACGGGCGATCCGCATCAGACGCAGGATGCGCTGAACCACGCGGCCGGCCATCTGCACAACCTGCTGTTCAAGCGCCTGCACATCCATACGGTGCCGACGCTGCATTTCCACTACGACCAGACCATCGAGAAGGCTGTCGAGATGTCGCGCTTGATCGAGCAGGCGAATTCGACGCGCGCGAAGGACGACTGAGCCCGGCTGCCGATTCCTGTCATGACGACTGCTCCCCAACGCCCGCGCGTGCCGCGCCGCATGCTCGACGGCGTGCTGCTGCTCGACAAGCCCATCGGGCTGTCCAGCAACGATGCGCTGATTCGCGCCAAGCGCCTCTATCTGGCGAAGAAGGCCGGCCACACCGGCACGCTCGATCCGCTCGCCACCGGCTTGCTGCCGCTGTGTTTCGGCGAGGCCACCAAGTTCTCGCAGGATCTGCTCGAAGCCGACAAGACGTACGAAGCGACGATGCGGCTCGGGATTCGCACGACCACCGGCGACGCCGAAGGCGAGGCGCTCGAAACGCGCGATGTCACGGCCGATCGCGCCGCGGTCGAGGCGGTGTTGCCGCGCTTTCTCGGCGAGATCGTGCAGGTGCCGCCGATGTACTCGGCGCTCAAGCGCGACGGCAAGCCGCTCTACGAATATGCGCGCGCCGGCCAGACGGTCGAACGCGAAGGCCGCCAGGTGACGATCCACGCGCTCGATCTGCTGGCGTGCGCGTTGCCCGACGTGACGTTCCGCGTGACCTGCAGCAAGGGCACCTATGTGCGCACGCTGGCCGAGGATATCGGCGAGGCGCTGGGTTGCGGCGCGCACCTGGTGGCGCTGCGTCGCACCGGCGTCGGCGCGTTGACGCTCGAGCATGCCGTCACGCTCGACGCGCTGTCCGATGCGCCGGCCGCCGAGCGCGACACATGGCTGCAGCCGGTCGATGCGCTGCTGTCCACGTTCGCGCGCGTGGCGCTCGATGCGGATGAAGCGAAGCGTTTCCGTCACGGCCAACGCTTGCGGCTCGCGGCGGCCCATGCGATCGACGCCGAGGAGGGCGCGCGCGTGCGCGTCTACGACGAGGCGGAGCGGCTGCTGGGCGTCGCGCGTCTGACGGATGGCGTGCTGGCGCCGGAACGGCTGGTCGTCAGCGGCGAAGCCGGCTGATTGCCGTGAACGCAACGGCACCATGAAAAACGCCCGGTCGATCGACCGGGCGTTGTGCTTTGCGATGCCGCAAACCGATGCAGTGGCGCCTCAGTGCGCGGCCGATGCCGCCGCCCCCGAATCGCCGCCGCCGGCTTTCTCCGGCTTGGTGATCCAGACCAGCCCGATCAGCACCACGAAGATCGCCGCCGACAGATAGAACAGGTCGTTCACCCCGAGCTGGGCCGCCTGCTGCGTGGCCATCTGGTTGATCAGGCCATGCGCCTGCTGGTCGGTGAGCCCGAGGCTGTTCATCTGCGCGATGGCCTGATTGAACACCGGGTTGTAGACGTTGGCCTGCTCGACGAGTTGCGCGTGGTGGAAGTTGTTGCGATGGTCCCATGCCGTCTGGAAGATCGACGTGCCGATCCCGCCGCACATGATCCGCACGAAATTCGACAAGCCCGATGCCGCCGGAATTCGATGCCCGGGCAGCCCTGACAGCGTGATCGACACGAGCGGAATGAAGAAGCCGGCCATCGCGATGCCCTGTATGAACGTGGGCGCCATCAGCGACCATTCGTCGACGCCTGTCGTATAGCCCGAACGCATCCAGAAGCAGAGCCCGAACACGAGGAACGCCGCCGTGGCGATATAGCGCGGATCGGTGCGCGGCAGGAACTTGCCGGTGATCGGCGACAGGATGATCGCGAAGAAGCCGACCGGCGCCAGCACCAGCCCGGCGTCGGTGGCCGTGTAGCCGATCTGCGTTTGCAGCCACAGCGGCAGCAGCACCAGATTGCCGAAATACAGCCCGTAGCCTACCGACAGCGCGACCGTGCCGCCCGTGAAATTGCGCGTGCCGAACAGCGACAGATCGACCACGGGGTGCTCGGCCGTCAATTCCCAGATCACGAAGAACGCCAGCGCGATCACGGCCGTCAGCGCCAGCCCGACGATCATGGGCGAGGCGAACCAGTCGAGATCCTTGCCCTTGTCGAGCATCACCTGCAGCGAGCCGACCCAGATCACCAGCAGGGCGAGGCCCACGCCGTCGATCGGCGCCTTGCGCGTGACCGATTCGCGGCTGCGGTAGATCATCCACGTCACGATCGCGGCGGCGATGCCGACCGGGATGTTGACGTAGAAGATCCACGGCCACGAGTAGTTGTCCGAGATCCAGCCGCCCAGGATCGGCCCGGCCACCGGCGCGATCAGCGTGGTCATCGACCAGAGCGCCAGCGCCATCGGCGCGCGGGCGCGCGGATAGCTCGACAGCAGCAGCGATTGCGACAGCGGGATCATCGGCCCGGCCACCGCGCCCTGAATCACGCGCGAGACCAGCAGGAACGGCAGCGTCGGCGACAGCCCGCACAGCCACGACGAAATCACGAACAGGATGATCGAGGCGAGGAACAGGCGCACCTGGCCGATCCGGTCGGTCAGCCAGCCGGTCAGCGGCACGGAGATCGCGTTCGCAACCGCGAACGACGTGATCACCCAGGTGCCCTGATCCGACGACACGCCGAGATCGCCCGAGATGGTCGGAATCGCGACGTTCGCGATCGAAGTGTCCAGCACGTTCATGAACACCGCGAGCGACACCGCAATCGTGCCGAGCACGAGTTGGCCGCCTTGCAGCGGCGGATGGGCTTGGGGAGGCGTAGCCATGAGG
>NZ_JAAGPF010000285.1 GCF_017104645.1 Burkholderia sp. Ac-20379 | reverse complement strand
TTCGAGCGCGGTCTCCACGGCCGCGCGCACGGCCGCGTGCGAATAGAGGAACACGGCGTTCATGCCGGCGGCGCTGGCGAGATCGGTCACGAGGCCGGGGCCGACCACGGTCTCGATGCCGCGCGCCCGCCCCCGCGTGTGTGCCACCACCCCGCCGCCCGCCGTCGGCGGCCCCCACGCCGGCGCGCAAGGGTGGCAGCAGGTTGTCGAGACGCTGGCGGCCCAGCGCCTCGGCGTGCGTCGCGTGAGCCACTTCGAGCGCGGTCTCCACGGCCGCGCGCACGGCCGCGTGCGAATAGAGGAACACGGCGTTCATGCCGGCGGCGCTGGCGAGATCGGTCACGAGGCCGGGGCCGACCACGGTCTCGATGCCGCGCGCCTGCAGCTCGCGCACGCGCGCCTCGGCCTCCGCGCGCGACTGGTAGCTCGCGAACACGATGTCCAGCCCGAACGCGGCGGCGAAGCGGCGCAGGTCGGCCGGCGTGTCGCCGTAGCTGACCAGCGCGACGGGCGCGGCGGCGTCGCGACGGGCGCGCGCCAGCGCATGCAGCAGGTCGTGGCCGGTCGGGCTGACCAGCACCACCGGCACGTCCACATGGGTTTTCAGATACATGCCGTTCGAGCCGGCCGCCACGATCGCGTCGGGCCGCTCCGCGCCGGCCGTCGCCAGCGCGGCGATCGCCTCGTCGTAGCCGCTCGTGACGATCCGCAGATCGGCGCGCGCGTCGTATTCGTCGGCCAGATCGCGGAACAGCGCGCGCAGCCGGCTGATGCCGACCGCCCAGATGCGCGGGCGAAGTGGCGGAACGGAATCGGGCGTCATGGCGGCGGCGGTCGGCGGCGATCGGTGGAATCGGGCGTGCATTATCACCGCTGCATTTCAAATTTGAAATCGCGGGTTTCCATAATGAAACCGATTTTCGCGCGGCCGGATCGCATTTCGATTGCGAATCAGCGGCTTAGCGCCGAACATCGAGGCTGGCCCGGTCCTTGCACTATCCAACCGCAACGACACACGTCAGGAGACACATCCGATGGGCAGTTCCCCGCTTTCCAGCGCCGGCGCGAGATTCCGCGCCGCCGTCGCCGCCGAATCGCCGCTGCAGGTGGTGGGCGCGATCACCGCCTATGCCGCGAAGATGGCCGAGGCCAGCGGCTTCAAGGCCGTGTATCTGTCGGGCGGCGGCGTGGCCGCCAATTCGCTCGGCATCCCCGATCTCGGCATCAGCACCATGGACGACGTGCTGATCGACGCGAACCGCATCACCAACGCCACCGATCTGCCGCTGCTCGTCGATATCGACACGGGCTGGGGCGGCGCCTTCAACATCGCGCGCACCGTCCGCTCGTTCATCAAGGCCGGCGTGGCGGCCGTGCACCTGGAAGACCAGGTCGGCCAGAAGCGCTGCGGCCACCGGCCCGGCAAGGAATGCGTGCCGCTCGAGGAAATGGTCGATCGTATCAAGGCGGCCGTGGACGCGCGCACCGACGACCAGTTCGTGATCATGGCCCGCACCGACGTGGCCGCCTCCGACGGGCTGGACGCCGCGATCGAGCGCGCCCAGGCCTACGTGGAAGCCGGCGCGGACATGATCTTCCCCGAGGCGATGAAGACGCTCGACGATTTCCGCCGCGTGAAGGAAGCGGTCGGCGTGCCGATCCTCGCGAACCTGACCGAATTCGGCTCCACGCCGATGTTCACGCTCGACGAGCTGCGCGGCGTGAACGTCGACATCGCGCTTTACTGCTGCGGCGCGTATCGTGCGATGAACCAGGCGGCGCTGAACTTCTACGAGACGGTGCGCCGCGACGGCACGCAGAAGGCGGCGGTTCCGACCATGCAGACGCGCGCGGAACTGTACGCATTCCTCGGCTATCACGCCTACGAGGACAAGCTCGACGAACTGTTCAGCCAGGGCAAGCGCTGAACCGCGGCGTGGCATCGCAATCGAACGAACGAGACAGAGACATCCCCCCGGATCAGGAGAACGACAGATGAGCGAGACGAAAGACGCGGCCCCGGCCGCAGCGGGCGGCTTCAAGCCGAAGAAATCGGTGGCGCTGTCGGGCGTCGCGGCAGGCAACACCGCGCTGTGCACGGTCGGCCGCACCGGCAACGATCTGCACTACCGCGGTTACGACATCCTCGACGTGGCCGAAACCTGCGAATTCGAGGAAATCGCCTACCTGCTGGTGCACGAGAAGCTGCCGACGGTGGCCGAACTGGCCGCCTACAAGCGCAAGCTGCGCGCGATGCGCGGCCTGCCGTCCGCGCTGAAAACCGCCCTGGAAGCGGTGCCGGCCTCGGCGCATCCGATGGACGTGATGCGCACCGGCGTGTCGGTGCTCGGCACCGTGCTGCCCGAGAAGGACGATCACAACCTGCCCGGCGCGCGCGACATCGCCGACCGCCTGATGGCCTCGCTCGGCTCGATGCTGCTGTACTGGTATCACTGGTCGCACAACGGCAAGCGCATCGAAACCGAAACCGACGACGATTCGATCGGCGGCCACTTCCTGCATCTGCTGCACGGCAAGCCGCCGTCGAAGGCGTGGGTGGACGCGATGCACGTCTCGCTGATCCTGTACGCCGAGCACGAATTCAACGCGTCCACCTTCACCACCCGCGTGATCGCCGGCACCGGCTCCGACATCTACTCGGCGATCACCGGCGGGATCGGCGCGCTGCGCGGGCCGAAGCACGGCGGCGCGAACGAGGTGGCGTTCGAGATCCAGAGCCGCTACCGCGACGCCGACGACGCGGAAGCCGACATCCGCCGCCGCGTCGAGAACAAGGAAGTCGTGATCGGCTTCGGCCATCCGGTCTACACGATCTCGGATCCGCGCAACAAGGTCATCAAGAAGGTCGCGCACAAGCTGTCGAAGGACGCCGGCGACACGCGGCTGTACGAGATCGCCGAGCGGCTCGAATCGGTCATGTGGGACGCCAAGAAGATGTTCCCGAACCTCGACTGGTTCAGCGCCGTGTCGTATCGCCAGATGGGCGTGCCGACCGCGATGTTCACGCCGCTGTTCGTGATCGCGCGCACCTCCGGCTGGAGCGCGCACATCATCGAGCAGCGCGTCGACAACAAGATCATCCGCCCGAGCGCCAACTACACCGGGCCGGAAGACCTGAAGTTCGTGCCGATCGAGCAACGCTGATCGCGCCCGGGGCGGCCCGCGGGCCGCCCTTCGTTGAACTCCCCGCAAGCCCAGAACATGAATACCGCCAATCGCAAACCGCTGCCCGGCACCGGGCTGGATTATTTCGACGCGCGCGCCGCCGTCGAGGCCCTCGCGCCCGGCGCGTGGGATACGCTGCCCTACACGTCGCGCGTGCTGGCCGAGAACCTGGTGCGCCGCTGCGAGCCCGCGCGGCTCGACGACGCGCTGCGCCAGTTGATCGAGCGCCGCCGCGACAGCGACTTCCCGTGGTACCCGGCGCGCGTCGTCTGCCACGACATCCTCGGCCAGACCGCGCTGGTCGATCTCGCCGGCCTGCGCGACGCGATCGCGGCGGGCGGCGGCGATCCGGCCAAGGTCAACCCGGTGGTGCCGGTGCAACTGATCGTCGATCACTCGCTGGCCGTGGAATGCGGCGGCTTCGATCCCGATGCGTTCGCCAAGAACCGCGCGATCGAGGATCGCCGCAACGAGGATCGCTTCCACTTCATCGACTGGACCAAGACGGCCTTCGAGAACGTGGACGTGATCCCGCCCGGCAACGGCATCATGCATCAGATCAATCTGGAGAAGATGTCGCCCGTGATCGGCACGCAGGACGGCGTGGCCTATCCCGACACCTGCGTCGGCACCGACAGCCACACGCCGCACGTCGACGCGCTCGGCGTGATCGCGATCGGCGTGGGCGGGCTCGAAGCCGAGAACGTGATGCTGGGCCGCGCGTCGTGGATGCGGCTGCCCGACATCGTCGGCGTGGAGCTGACGGGCGAGCGCCAGCCCGGCATCACGGCCACCGACATCGTGCTCGCGCTGACCGAATTCCTGCGCAAGCAGAAGGTGGTGGGCGCGTACCTCGAATTCCGCGGCTCCGGCGCGGCGAGCCTCACGCTCGGCGACCGCGCGACGATCTCGAACATGGCGCCCGAGTACGGCGCCACCGCCGCGATGTTCTTCATCGACGGCCGCACGCTCGATTACCTGCGCCTGACCGGCCGCAGCGACGAGCAGGTGGCGCTGGTCGAAACCTATGCGAAAACGGCCGGCCTGTGGGCCGACAGCCTTGCCGGCGCGCAGTACGAACGCACGCTCGCGTTCGACCTGTCGACGGTGGTGCGCAACATGGCCGGCCCGTCGAATCCGCACAAGCGGCTGCCGACGCGCGAGCTGGCCGAGCGCGGCATCGCCGCGCCGCACGAGGACATCGCCGGGCAGATGCCCGACGGCGCGGTGATCATCGCCGCCATCACGAGCTGCACGAACACCAGCAACCCGCGCAACGTGATCGCGGCCGGCCTGCTGGCGCGCAACGCGCGGGCCCGCGGCCTGGCGCGCAAGCCGTGGGTCAAGAGTTCGCTCGCGCCCGGCTCGAAGACGGTCGAGCTGTATCTGCAGGAAGCGGGGTTGCTGCCCGATCTCGAAGCGCTCGGCTTCGGCATCGTCGCGTTCGCGTGCACCACCTGCAACGGCATGTCGGGCGCGCTCGACGCCGACATCCAGCAGGAGATCGTTTCGCGCGACCTGTACGCCACGGCCGTGCTGTCCGGCAACCGCAATTTCGACGGCCGCATCCACCCGTACGCGAAGCAGGCGTTCCTGGCCTCGCCGCCGCTGGTGGTGGCCTATGCGATCGCCGGCACGATCCGCTTCGACATCGAGAACGACGTGCTCGGCGAGGACGCGGACGGCAAGCCGGTGAAGCTCGCCGACATCTGGCCCGACGACGCCGAGATCGACGCGATCGTCGCCGCGAGCGTCAAGCCCGAGCAGTTCCGGCGCGTGTACGAGCCGATGTTCGCGCGCAGCGTCTCGGCCGGCGCGAGCGTCGAGCCGCTGTACGACTGGCGGCCGCAAAGCACCTACATCCGCCGCCCGCCGTACTGGGAAGGCGCGCTGGCGGGCGAACGCACGCTGGCCGGGATGCGCGCGCTGGCCGTGCTCGGCGACAACATCACGACCGATCACCTGTCGCCGTCGAACGCGATCCTCGCCAACAGCGCGGCCGGCGAATATCTCGCGAAGATGGGCGTGCCCGAGGAAGACTTCAATTCCTACGCCACGCACCGCGGCGATCACCTGACGGCACAGCGCGCCACGTTCGCCAACCCCACGCTCGTCAACGAGATGGCGGTGGTGGACGGCGCCGTGAAGAAGGGCTCGCTCGCGCGCATCGAGCCGGAAGGCAAGGTGGTGCGGATGTGGGAGGCGATCGAAACCTACATGGCGCGCAAGCAGCCGCTGATCGTGATCGCGGGCGCGGATTACGGCCAGGGTTCGTCGCGCGACTGGGCGGCCAAGGGCGTGCGGCTCGCGGGCGTGGAGGCGATCGTCGCGGAAGGCTTCGAGCGGATCCACCGCACCAACCTGATCGGGATGGGCGTGCTGCCGCTGGAATTCAAGCCCGACGCGAACCGCCTGACGCTCGGCATCGACGGCACCGAAACCTTCGACGTGATCGGCGAGCGCAAGCCGCGCGCCGATCTGACGCTGGTGATCCACCGCCGCAACGGCACGCGCGCCGACGTGCCGGTGACGTGCCGGCTCGATACGGCCGAGGAAGTGTCGATCTACGAGGCGGGCGGCGTGCTGCAGCGGTTCGCGCAGGATTTCCTCGAATCGTCGCAGACGGCGTGAGCGTCACGGCCGGCACAGGCGCCGGCCCATTGCATCGTGCGGGGCGGCTGAGGCCGCTTCGCGTTCGGGCGGCCCGCATGCCGCCCTCGTCATTTCAGGAAGCATTCCCATGGCCCACGTTCCCCAAATCCGGATTCCCGCCACCTATCTGCGCGGCGGCACCAGCAAGGGCGTGTTCTTCCGGCTCGACGATCTGCCGGAAGCCGCCCGCACGCCGGGCGCGGCGCGCGACGCGCTGCTGATGCGCGTGATCGGCAGCCCCGATCCGTACGGCAAGCAGACCGACGGCATGGGCGGCGCCACGTCGAGCACCAGCAAGACGGTGATCATTTCGCGCAGCACGCGGCCCGATCACGACGTCGATTACCTGTTCGGCCAGGTCGCGATCGACAAGGCGTTCATCGACTGGAGCGGCAACTGCGGCAACCTGTCGGCGGCGGTCGGGCCGTTCGCGATCGCGGGCGGGCTGGTCGATCCGTCGCGCGTGCCGGACAACGGCACGGCCGTGGTGCGGATCTGGCAGGCCAACATCGGCAAGACCATCGTCGCGCACGTGCCGATCACGAATGGCGAGGTGCAGGAAACCGGCGATTTCGAACTCGACGGCGTAACGTTCCCGGCCGCCGAGGTGCAGCTCGAATTCATGGATCCGGCCGCCGACGAGGACGGCGCGGGCGGCGCGATGTTCCCGACCGGCCAGTTGGTCGACGATCTGGCGGTGCCCGGCATCGGCACGCTGAAGGCCACCATGATCAACGCCGGCATTCCGACCATCTTCGTGAACGCCGAGGCGATCGGCTACACCGGCACCGAATTGCAGGACGCGATCAACGGCGATGCCGCCGCGCTCGAACGCTTCGAGACGATCCGCGCCCACGGCGCGCTGCGCATGGGGCTGATCCGCTCGCTCGACGAGATCGCGCAGCGCCAGCACACGCCGAAGATCGCGTTCGTCGCGCCGCCGGCCGATTACGTCGCGTCGAGCGGCAAGGCGGTTGCCGCGAAGGATGTGGATCTGCTGGTGCGCGCGATGTCGATGGGCAAGCTGCACCACGCGATGATGGGCACGGCGGCCGTGGCGATCGGCACCGCCGCCGCGATTCCGGGCACGCTCGTCAACCTGGCGGCTGGCGGCGGCGAGCGCGAGGCGGTGCGCTTCGGGCATCCGTCGGGCACGCTGCGGGTGGGCGCGCAGGCCAGCCAGGTGGGCGGCGAGTGGGTGGTCACCAAAGCGATCATGAGCCGCAGCGCGCGCGTGCTGATGGAAGGCGCGGTGCGCGTGCCGGGCGATGTGATCTGAATGACGCCGGTTGCCTGTCAGGCCGCCGTTTCCTGCGCCAGATCGGCGCGATCTTCCCCGAGCCGGTTGATGGTGCCCTGCGCCACCGCCACCAGCCGCTCGTCCTTGCCGTTCACCACGAATACATGACATTGGCAGGTGGCCTGATGGCGGCCGCCGTGCAGCAGCTTCGCGCGCGCGAGCAGGCGGCCGTGGGTGGCCGGGCGCAGGTAGTTGATCTTGTATTCGCCCGTCACCACGCGCGGGCCGAGCGCGAGCGCGCCCGCGAAGGTCAGCGCGTTGTCGGCCAGATAGCTGATCACGCCGCCGTGCACGAAGCCGTGCTGCTGCCTGAGGTCGTCCCGGATCGGCAGGCTGAGCGCGACTTCGTCTCCGCCGATGGTCATCAGTTCCGTACCGAGCAGCATGCTGAACGGCTGGGCGAGAAGCGCGCCGCGCGCGTGATCCACGATGTCCGTCATCACCTTCCTTCGCAGTGGGCGGGGCCGTGCCCCGTGCGGCCGACGGGGGCCGGCCGCTTGCGCTTCACTCTAGGAAGCGCCCGGCCGATACGCAAGGAGATTCGCGGCGAGACTGCCGCATGAACGCCGCGCGGGCGGCACGCGGCTTGCTGGGCGCGGTGTTCGGCGCTCAGCGCGCGCCGGGCAGCGCCGCGTAGGCGGTGGCGAGGTGATAGGGCGTGGTGGACGGCAGGTCGGCGCGCGCCACCGCGCCGTCGGCCGTCTTGCATTCGAACCAGCCGCGCGGATGCAGGAAGCGCGCGGCGAAGCGCTCGGTCTGCACGGCCAGATCGGGCGAGCCGGGCTGCGCGCCGCGCGTGGCGAGCGCGCGCAGGTATTCGGTTTGCGCCCAGATCCGCTGGGTGGCGTCGAGGCAGGCGCCGTGCGCGTCGGTGGCCGCGCACACGCCGCCGGTGACGGCGTCCACGCCATGCCGTTCCGCGAACCGGTAGGCGCGCTCGAGCGCGTCGGCCAGGCCGGTGGGCGCGAGCCGCGCGCCGGCCTCGTGCACCAGATAGAACCATTCGAACTGATGGCCCGGCTCGAAGCGGTTGCCTTCGCTGCCGAGCGGCAATTCCGCGACGCAGCCGGTGCCCGGATCGACGAAACGTTGTTCCACGGCCCGTGCGGTGCGCAGCAGGGCGGCGTCGAAGGCGGCGTCGCCGAACGCGCCGGCGGCCGCGAGCCACGCTTCGGTCAGGTGCATCAGCGGGTTTTGCAGCGGCGGGCCGTCGAGCCGCGCGAAATCCTCGGCGCGCGCGGCGTCGAGGCAGGCGTCGCCGGGCGTGGGGGCGAAGCGATCCTGGATCAGCGCGGCTGTCTGCTCGGCGAGCTGCCGCGCGTCGCGGTTGCCGGTGGCGGCGAAGTAGGCCGCGCAGGCGAACACGATGAACGCGTGGGTGTAGAGATCCTTGCTGCGATCGAGCGGCGCGCCCTGCGCATCGATACTGTAGAACCAGCCGCCGTGCCGCCGGTCGAGGAAATGCCGGCACAATCCGTCGAACAGGCTATCCGCATGGGCCAGGTCGCCCGCGTCCGAAAACACGAACAACTGGCGCGCGCAGGCCATCGCGCGGAACCGCGCGACGGGCAGCGGGGCGTGGGTATCGGGCGCCACGGCCTCGAACGGAAGGCTCATCGACGGGTCGAACCCTGGCCCGCGCCACAGCGGCAGCACGATTTCCGCGAAATGCCTGCGCAAGTCGGCGGCCGGGTCGATGGCGGGGCGGGTAGCGGACATCATCAAAACTCGTTGGTCTATCAAGGTGCGGCGGCGCGCCGGCGGCCGGGCGAAGCGCCCGTGGCCGGCGTCATTGCGCCGACACAATAACAGGAAGGAGAGAACGCATGCTCAACAACTTCGAACTCGTCATGCGGCTCGTTCTCGCGGCCGCGCTCGGCAGCGTGATCGGCTTCGAGCGCGAACGGCTGTCGTGGGCCGCCGGCCTGCGCACTCACATGCTGGTGTGCGTCGGCTCGGCGCTGATCATGATCGTGTCCGCATTCGGTTTCGCCGATGTGCTCGGCAAGCCGCAGATCGTCCTCGATCCGTCGCGGATCGCCGCGCAGGTCGTGTCGGGCATCGGCTTCCTCGGCGCGGGCTCGATCCTGATGCGCGGCGAGATCGTGCGCGGGCTGACCACGGCCGCGAGCCTGTGGTCGGTGGCGGCGGTCGGGCTGGCGGTGGGCGGCGGCCTTTACGTGGCCGCCATCACGGCCACCGTGATCGTGCTGGTGATCCTCGCGGGCATCAAGCCGCTCGAAAAGCGCTACATCACCGTGCGGCAGCGCCGGCACATGGCGCTGCTGGTGGAGCGCGGCTCGCTGACGTTCTCGACGCTGCACGCCGCGCTCGGCACCGACAGCGCGCGCGTCAAGCAGTTCATCGTGCAGCAGAGCGAGGAGCAGCCCGAATGCGACGACGTGACGATCGCACTGGCGCGCGTCTCGTCGCTCGAATACGAGCGGATCGCCGGGCAATTGCGCAAGCTGCCGGGCGTGCAGATGTTCAAGGAGCAGGAGGGTGTGAGCGGCGCCGAATGAGGCGCGGCGCGGGTGCGGCCTGGATGAGGCGCGCTTCGCGCGGGCGGGGCGGGCGGCCGTGCGACAATGCGGCCTTTCCGTCCCCGAGGCCGCCCGTTGCCCGGCATCCGGGCCGGCCCGCACGCGACCGACATCGAGCGGTCGCGCCTGACGGGGCGGCGCGGATCGCGAGGTCCGCGGCCCTTGCACCATGAACGAATCCCGAGTGCCATCCCGTCCCCGCTCCCCGCGTTCTTCCCGTTCGACGAAGCCGGCTCGCCGGCGCAGCGCCGCTGCGGCCGCGAGTGGCGATTCGCCCG
>NZ_JAAGPF010000284.1 GCF_017104645.1 Burkholderia sp. Ac-20379 | reverse complement strand
GGTCGGCCATCGCGTAGCCGCCGGCCGGCGCGTCGGATTCGCCCCAGCCGCGCTGATCGATCGCGACGGTCCGGCAGCGCGCGCGCAGCGGGCCGGCCACGCCGTCCCAGGTGCGCGACGAGCCGCCCCAGTAGTGAAGAAAGACGAGCGCGAGCTCGCCCGTGCCGCTGTCGCGGACGTGAAGGCGTGTGCCGTGATGCTGGATATGCATGTCGATGCTCCCGTTGCTGCGCGCGCTGGCGCGGTGATGAGACGCCGGCGGGTACCGGCCTGGGAGCATCGTAGGTGGGGGGGCGACGGACGATAAGACGGGTTGCGCGATCGACAGCCGATCACGCGGCGATCGAATCTGGCGATGCGCGCCCCGCCGCGCGAACCTCGCTGTACGGGGCGCGGCGGCATCCAGGTTCGGCGCGGGCCCGGGCGGGGCGGCACCCGCGATCCATGCGAGCGATGGCCCGCCGCCCTGCTTCATCCGGCGTCACGCGCCGACACGGCCGCCTCCGCGCATGCGAAGGCGAACCGTGCGCCCCGGCGAAGCCGTTACTTCGCCTCGACCTGCTTCGTGCACAGCCCCTGCACGAAGAAGCCATCGGCGTTCGGCTCGTCGATGTAGTAGAGGTTCGTCGATGACACCGGCAGAAACACCATCGTGCTCTGCACCAGCTTGCCGTTCGACACGTTCGGCAGCAGGCCGGCCATCAAGCCGTTCACGCCGTTGGCATAGGTCGGCGTGGTGGTCGACAAGGCGGCGTTGAACGTGCTGTTCAGGTTCAGCGTCATCGGGCTGGCCGTGGTGCCCGACGGCGTGAGCGTGGTGCCCGAGATCGTGACCGTCGAGGCGATGATATTGCCGAGCAGTTGATCGTTGTCGTTGGTGTTCGGCTCGGAGCAGGTCCAGGTGCCGTCGTAGCTGCCGCTCGTCAGCGCGGCCGTGCTCTGCAGCACCCAGGCGCCGGTGCGCGTGGTGCCGCCGCTGTTGGTGCTGGCCTGGTCGAGCATGATCGTGTTGTTGCCGCCGCTCGTGCTGACGAACATCCGGCCGTACGGCGCGCCGTTGATGGTCATGTCGAACGCGCCCGGATAGGTGGTCTGATCCGGATCGACGCTGATGCTGCCGGTGTTGGCCACCTTCGGATTCGCGTCGTCCATGCAGCTGTCCGAATACGGCGCGCTCAGGCACACGCGCAGCGAACCGTCGGCGTTGATGCGCAGTTGCCCCGAATCCACATCCTGCGAACCGACCGGCACGCCGTTCGACGAATAATCGCCCGACAGCTTGATGAAGCTGTACGTGCCGGCGAGGCTCGACACCGTGGTCACGCCGTTGTTCGAGGCCGTCACCTGGCCGGCCAGCAGGCCGCTGCCCGCAGACACGTTCGGCACGCCGCTGAGCTGGCCGGTCAGCACGCCGTGATTGCTGGCGTCGGCCGTCACCGTGAACTGCATGCCCACCGCGCTCGCGCCGGCCGACAGCGTGGCCGGCACGGTGCCGCTGGCCTGGAAGCCGCTCACCACGTAGTTGCCGTTGGTCACGGTATAGCTGCCCACCAGCTTGCCCGACAGGCCGAACTTCGAGCTGACGAAGGTGGTCGTCACCTGCCCCTTGGCGGGCGCGTCGATCTGAACCGAGATCGTGTCGCCGAAGCTGACCGAGCCGATGTAGGTCTGCTGCGCGGCCAGCGGCTGCGCGGTCGCCTGCGTGGCGGTGCCGCCGGCGGTGCCGCCGGAGGTACCCGACGTCGTGCCCGATGCCCCGCCCGAGCTGGCCGTCGTGCCCGAGTTGTCGCCGCCGCCGCCCCCGCACGCCGTCAGCACTGCGCACACCCCGATGCAAATCCAAGTCTTTTTCATATTGGTCTACCGTTCTGAATAAAAAACCGCGGCGTCCATTCGCCGTTCGCGCGGTCCATTTCGAATCGCATGCCTTTCAAAGCGTAAACACGGCGAAATCGTTTTCGTCGATTAGGATTTATTTCGCTTGGCATCGACGTTATGGCATTCTGCGGAGTTGCAAATCGAGGCGCATGATCAAAATGCGTCATGACAGAAAAGAGAAACGGCATCGCACGCCAGAATGCGAGCCGGGGCCGGGGGGCGGATGGCACTACGGGAAGTGAAAACGGGCAAGGCGGAAGCGCTCGAGGGGCTGCTGGCAGGGTTTTACGACGCGGTGCTGGAACCGGATGCCCTGCTGGGCGCGCTGACGGCGTTCGACAACTGGATGGGCAGCAGCGTCGCTCACATGGTGGGCTGGGACAGCGTCACCGGCAGCGCGCCGATCAGCGTCATGACGCGGCCGGAATTTCTGCCGGCCGGCGACGCCTATGCGAATTACTACGGCCATATCGATCCGCGCCGCACGCTTGCGCAAGCGCGGCAAGTGGGCGAGATATTCAGCTGCGACGATTATTTCGATGCCCGTTTCGTATCGCACAGCGAGTTTTATCAGGATTTACTGATTCCATTCGGCGTGCGTTACGTGCTCGGCAGTTGCGTGTATCGCGAAGGCGGTCTCGACGTGTATCTCGTGTTCAATCACGCGGTGGGCCAGCCGTCGTTTTCGCCGATGCAACGCCATGCGGCCGAACGCCTGATGCCGCATCTGCGGCAAACCATCCGCCTGATGATGCGCAACACGTCGCTGCAGGCCGGCATCGCCGCGGGCGACGCCGCGCTCGACGCGCTCGGGCAAGGCGTGATCGCGCTCGATTCGAACAACGGCATCGTGTTCTGCAACCGCAGCGCGGAAGCATGGCTCGGCCGGCAGCGCCGGATCGATACGGCCGGCCGCCGGCTCGAATCGACCGGCGCCTGGAGCCCCGCGCTCGGCGATGCGATCGCGCGCGTGCGCCTCGCGCATCACCCCGTCAGCATCGCAATGCGCACCGGCGCGGACGCCTGGCACCTGACGGTGCTGCCGATGCCCGCGCACGGCACGTCCAGCCCCCTCGCCGCCCGGTCGCTGCTGGCGCCGCTGCGCGCCGACCTGATGATCACGGTGCGGCGCGCCGAGCGCGACGCGGCCGCCGGCGAGGCCCAACTGGCGCAGTTGTTCGGGCTGACGCCGGCCGAGGCGCGGCTCGCGCATGCGCTGGCGCGGGGGCGCTCGCTCGACGAATTCGCCGCCTCGGCGGCGATCACCGTGACCACCGCGCGCAATCAGTTGCGCGCCGTGCTGTCGAAAAGCGGGCACCGCCGCCAGCAGGATTTCGTGCGCGCGGCGGCCGCGCTGCCGGCGTTCGGCAACGCCTGAGCCGCGTCTCGCATAACGCTGCGTCATGCGAGACGCAAAAGAAAGCGCGTTGACGCTGTTTTTCGGCCCTTCAATACTGATTTCGAGACCGGGCGGCCCCACCGCCCGCCGCCCAACCGGCCCCCATCGAAACCGACCGAAGAAGGAACCCCCATGTCCGTCGACGCCATCAAGACCCACGCCGAACTGCTGCGCAGCCGCCAACCCGGGCATGGCATGCCCGGCGAGCTGTTCGGACGCCAGGACGTGTTCGAGACCGACGTGGACGTGTTCTTCCAGCGCCACTGGATCCTGGTGGGCGTGACGGCCGACGTGCCGGAGCCGGGCGACGTGTCGACGGTCGACATCGGCCGCGCCTCGGTGCTGATCGTGCGCGACGACGACGAAGGCATCCGCGCCTACCGCAACGTGTGCCGCCATCGCGGCGCGCGCCTGAAGGAAGCCGGCAAGTCGACGGTCGGCATGCTGGTGTGCCCGTATCACCAGTGGACCTACGACCTCGACGGCAGCCTGCGCCACGCGGCGCACATGGGCAAGGATTTCGACCGCACCTGCCGCAGCCTGATCCCGGTGCATGTGCGCGTGGTCGGCACGCACATCTTCGTGTGCTTCGCCGACGAGGCCCCGGCCGACATCGCCACGCTCGAAGCCACCATGACGCCGCGCTTCGCGCCGTACGACCTGACCCGCACCAAGATCGCGTTCGAATCGGAAATCGTCGAGAACGGCAACTGGAAGCTCGTGATCGAGAACAACCGCGAGTGCTACCACTGCGAAGGTACGCACCCCGAACTGACGGCCTCGTTCCTGCCGGAGGATTTCGGCTTCTGCCCCGACAACCTGAGCCCGGAATCGCTGGAAGCGCTCGACGCCTATCACGCGCGCAACGCGGCCTGCCAGCGGAGCTGGGATGCGGACGGCTTCGTCGGCGACACGGTCGAGCAGCTCGACGAACACGTGGAAACGCAATTCCGCACCCAGCGCCTCGTGATCGCGGGCAACGGCGAATCGCAGACGCTCGACACGCGCGTGGCCTGCCGCAAGCTGTTCGGCGAGATCACGCGCCGCGACCTCGGCGACACCCACATGTGGACGCACAACTCGTGGACGCACGTGATGAGCGACCACGCCGTGATCTCCTACATCATCCCGCTCGCGCCCGATCGCACGCTGGTGCGCAGCAAGTGGCTGGTGCACGCCGACGCGGTGGAAGGCGTCGATTACGACGTGAAGACGCTGACGGAAGTGTGGGTGGCCACCAACGCGCAGGACGCGAACCTGGTGGCGATCACGCACAGCGGCACGCAGGATCCGGCCTACCGGCCCGGCACGTTCTCGCCGTTCACGGAAACCTACGTCGACCAGTTCTCGCGCTGGTACGCCGCACGGCTCGACGCGCACGGCGTGCGCTGACCCCTTGGGCGGGCCGCCGCGCCCGCCTGTCGTCGTTCGCGTTCCCCTCCCGATTTCCGCCCATGTCGGCCCGGCGCCGGCGGCAGGCCTGTCCTGCCGCCGGCGGCCGTCGCTGGCCGTTTTGCATGGCATGGCGCGTCCCACGTAGGACATTCCCTGAGTTTCCCTTATGCAGCGCATGCGTAAAAGCGCCGTCCACGCTCGCCGCAGCGCATCATCGATTTTCTCAACCTACTGTTTTTAAATAGTTATTTCGAATGCCTCGTTGACGACCGCATGCACCGCCCGGCGCTGCACCACCGCGCTGCATGAGTAAATGTGAGGGAAAGCATGCAGAAAATGTCGCGGGTGACGTGAATTTGACTTGATACGCTTTGACTCAAGCATGAAGCAACGCGAATCGACGGTTTTTCATACCAATATTGCGCATACGTCGATTGAATGAGCAATTTTATTGCTCGATTTATCGAATTCATGCGTGCATCACCCGTCGTATCTCAACCTGCAAGGTGGGAAGATCGAATGACCCCGAATCTGAGCTTTACCCCCAGCGACGCCCTGCGATCCGGCCCCGGCATCGCGCAAGGCCCGTCGTCGGCGCGATCGGTGCCGATGGCGGCCACCGAAATCCTGTCGGTGCGCAATCTCTCGAAGGTGTTCGGCGCGAAGCCGGAACGTGCGCTGGAGATGCTGCGCCAAGGTTGCGGGCGCAACGAGATCTTCGAACAGACGGGCAACATGGTGGCCGTCAACGACGTGAGCCTCGGCGTGCGCTCGGGCGAGATCTTCGTGATCATGGGCCTGTCCGGCTCGGGCAAATCCACGCTGGTGCGGCTGCTGAACCGCCTGATCGAGCCGACCGCCGGCCAGGTGATCCTCGAAGGCCGCGACATCGCGCCGATGCCCGAGGCGGAGCTGCGCAAGGTGCGCCGCGAGAAGATGGCGATGGTGTTCCAGTCGTTCGCCCTGCTGCCGAACCGCAGCGTGCTCGACAACATCGCCTACGGCCTCGAAGTGGCCGGCATGAACAAGGCGGCCCGCTATGAAGTGGCCCGCACCGCGCTGACGCGCGTGGGCCTGGGCGCCTACGAAAAGCTGCTGCCGGGCGAGCTGTCGGGCGGCATGCAGCAGCGCGTCGGGCTGGCCCGCGCGCTGGCGGTCAATCCTTCCGTACTGCTGATGGACGAGGCGTTCTCGGCGCTCGATCCGATGATCCGCTTCGAGATGCAGAACGAATTGCTGCGGCTGCAGAAGGAAGAGCAGCGCACCATCGTGTTCATCTCGCACGACATCGAGGAAGCGATCAAGATCGGCGGGCGCATCGGCATCATGAAGGACGGCTGCCTGATCCAGGTGGGCACGCCGGCCGAGCTGATCCAGTCGCCGGCCGACGCCTACGTGCGCGACTTCTTCCGCAATGTGGATGTGTCGCGCTTCCTGAACGCCGCCACGCTGATGACGCCGGCCGACCGCCGCGCCGTGATCCGCCACGCCGATACGCCGTCGAACCGCTTCCTCGACACGCTGCTCGACGCGGGCCTCGAATGCGGCTACGTCTGCGACGAAGCCGGCCATTACCGCGGCGTGGTCACCGCCGCCTCGCTGCGCCACGCCGGCACGAAGCCGGTGCGCGACGCGCTGGTGGCCGACATCGCCGCGCTGCCGGCCGACGCCGATCTGCAACGCCTGTCGAGCGTCGCGCTCGAACAGGCGCACGACGTGCCGGTTGTCGATCTGGCAGGCCAATTCGCCGGCACCGTGTCGTGCCGCACGATCCTCAAGCACCTGATGGAAAGGAAGGCAGCATGAACCCGTCGATCATCGGCCAGTTCGCCGAAAACAGCGTCAATTTCCTGTTCCTGCATTTCCGCGGCGGTTTCGACGCGTTCTCGGCCGCGCTCGGCGCGGTCGTCAAGCTGCTCGAGGACGGCCTCGCGGCAATTCCGTTCGCGGCGATGGTGGTGGTGCTGGTGGCGCTGGCCGTCTGGCGGCGCGGCGCGGGCTTCGGCGCGTTCACCGGCCTCGCGCTGCTCGCGATCCACTACATGGGCCTGTGGGCGCAAACCGTCTCCACGCTCGCGCTGGTGGTGGCCGCCACCGCGTTCAGCCTCGTGATCGGCGTGCCGCTCGGCATCTGGGGCGCGCGCAGCCGCCGCGCCGGCGTGGTGCTGCGCTCGCTGCTCGACTTCATGCAGACCATGCCCGCGTTCGTCTACCTGATCCCGGCCGTGATCCTGTTCGGCCTCGGCCGCGTGCCGGCCGTGATCGCCACCATCGTGTTCGCGATGCCGCCGGTGGTGCGCCTGACCACGCTCGGCATCCTGCAGGTGCGCGAGGAGCTGATCGAGGCCGGCCGCGCGTTCGGCAGCACGAATTCGCAACTGCTCTGGAAGATTCAACTGCCGAACGCGCTGCCGTCGATCATGGCCGGCGTGAACCAGACCATCATGATGGCGCTGTCGATGGTGGTGGTGGCGTCGATGATCGGCGCGGGCGGCCTCGGCGAATACGTGCTGAGCGGCATCCAGCGCCTCGACATCGGCATCGGCTTCGAAGGCGGGCTCGGCGTGGTGCTGCTGGCCATCGTGCTCGACCGCCTGACCGAAAGCTTCGGCGTGAAGCCGCGCAAGGCCCGCAAGCCGGTGGCGGCCAAGCCCGCCGCGGCCGGCAATGCGGCCCGCACCTGAAATCCCGCCGTGCCGGCTCCGGCAGGCACGGCAACCCCAGCAGCACCGGCAATACAAGAACCGAACCCTTACCGGCAACTTGCACGACCCGGCTCAACCGACACGCTAGCGGCGCCGCCGATTACCCATAGGAATCCTAGATGAAAACCTCTCTGCGCAACTCGCTGTTCGCGTGCCTGACGGTATCGGCCGCCCTGATCGCCGGTGCGCCGGCTTCCGCCTCCGCCGCCGAACCGGTCAAGATCGCCGTGACCAACTGGGCCGACGTGATGGCCACCGCGAACGTCGCGAAATACGTGCTCGAAACCCAGCTCAAGCAGCCGGTGTCGCTGGTGCAGGCCGCGATCGGCATCCAGTTCCAGGGCGTGGCGCGCGGCGATCTCGACATCATGGTGGGCGGCTGGCTGCCGGTGACGCACGGCACCTACTATGCGAAATACAAGAACGATCTGGACGACACCGGCGTGATCTACGACGGCGGCCGCAACGGCTGGGCCGTGCCCGCGTATGTGCCGGAGTCCGAACTGTCGTCGATCTCGGATCTGAACAAGCCGGATGTGAAGGCACACCTGAACGGCATCATCCAGGGCATCGAGCCGGGCGGCGGCCTGATGCAGGCATCCGAGAAAACCATCAAGGATTACGGCCTGAACGGCTACACGCTGCAGGCGTCGAGCGAGGCCGGCATGCTGGCCAGCGTATCGCGCGCCTACCAGAGCAAGCAATGGGTGGTGGCCACGGTGTGGAGCCCGCACTGGCTGTTCCAGAAGTGGCAGATGCGCTACCTGAAGGATCCGAAGGGCACGCTCGGCGGCGAGGAGCATATCCACGGCTTCGCCTCGAAGCAGTTCGCCGGCAAGTTCCCGCGCGCCCACGTGTTCTTCCAGCACTTCAAGCTGACGCTGGCGGATGTCGAGGCGATCGAGCTCGAAGGCAACAACACCAACGATTTCGCCACGGCCGCGAAGAAGTTCGTCGATGCGCACCCCGAGAAGCTGAAGGCCTGGCTGGCGCAGTAAGCGCCCCGCCCCGCCCGATCCCCTCTCCTTCATTCGAGAACCCGACATGAACTTCGAAGGCGTCCATACCCCGCTCGTCACGCCGTTCGCCGCCGATGGCGGCATCGATCACGAACGGCTCGGCCGGCACGCGGCCAACCTGGCCACGCGCGTGGCCGGCATCGGCATCGGCGGCACCACCGGCGAGTACTACGCGCTGAGCTTCGACGAGCGCGTGCGCACGTTCGACACGGTGACCGCCGCGGCCGGCGGGCGCACCGGCATCACGGCCGGCATCAACGCCACCACCACCGAGGAAGTGATCCGCCTCGGCCTGGCCGCCAAGCAGGCCGGCATCGGCGCGCTGCTGCTGGCCGCGCCGTACTACGCGCAGCCCACGCAGGACGAACTGCTCGCCCACTTCCTGAAGGTGGACGACCGGCTCGACATGCCGGTGATGCTCTACAACTTCCCGGCGCGCACCGGCACGGCGATCGGCGACGAGGTGCTGGCCGCGCTGCTGGCGCGCCCGAACTTCATGGCGATGAAGGAAAGCACCGGCGACATCGGCCACCTGCATCACCTCGCCACGCATTTCGGCAAGCGTCTGGTGCTGAGCTGCGGGATGGACGATCAGGCGCTCGAGTTCTTCGTGTGGGGCGCGCGCAGCTGGGTGGCGGGCGCCTCGAACTTCCTGCCGGGCGCGCACACGGCGCTGTTCGACGCCTGCGTGAAGCAGCGCGATTTCGACAAAGGCCGCGAGCTGATGACGCAACTGCTGCCGGTGCTCGAACTGCTCGAGCGCGGCGGCAAGTTCATCCAGTACGTGCGCTACGGCTGCGAGCTGGCCGGCCTGCCGGTCGGCCCGGCGCGCGCGCCGCTCGGCGGCCTGACCGACGCCGAACAGGCCGCGTTCGCGCAGGTCGTCCGGCCGCTGCTCGACGCCGCATGAACGCCGCCACGCGTCCGACGCTGGAATTCACCCACTTCCCGGCCGCCGACGGACGCAACGGCTGGTGGGAATCGCTGCCGGCCGCCGCGCCGGCGCGCGAGGTGAGCGGGCAGATCGCCGCCGACTGGGTGGTGATCGGCGGCGGCATCACCGGGCTGTGCGCGGCGCGCCGCCTGGCCGAACTCGCCCCGGACGCCGCGATCGTGCTGGTGGAGGCGGACCGGATCGGGCGCGCCACGGCCGGGCGCAATTCGGGCTTCTTCGTCGACCTGCCGCACGACATCAGCAGCGAAGGCTACTCGCGCAGCATCGAGGCCGATCTCGCCGACGTGCGGCTGCAACGCCACGGCATCGATTACGTGCGCGACACGGTGCGCGCGCACGGCATCGAATGCGACTGGCGCGACGAAGGCAAATATCACGGCGCGATCAACCCGCGCGGCCAGGCCGCGCTCAAGCATTTCACCGACGGCCTGGACCGGATCGGCGAGCGCTACGACTGGCTCGACGCGGCCGCGATCCGCGACGTGACGGGCAGCCCCGCGTATCGCGGCGCGGTCTTCACGCCCGGTTGCGCGACCGCGCAGCCGGCGGCGCTGATGCGCGGCCTCGCGGCCACGCTGCCGCCCAACGTGCAGGTGTACGAAGCGAGCCGCGCGCTGCGCATCGAGCCGCGCGGCGGCCGGCACTGGCTGACGTTCCCGC
>NZ_JAAGPF010000283.1 GCF_017104645.1 Burkholderia sp. Ac-20379 | reverse complement strand
CGGGGAGAGTGCATCCGGTGCCACCGCGCTGTATGAGAACCTGACCACCTGGAATTTCGGCAAGCTGCCCGAGTTGCTCGAAATCCGCCGGCGTGGCCAGACGCTGTACGGCTACCCGGCGTTGGTCGATCGCGGCGCGCATTGCGATGTCGAGGTGTTCGATTCGCCCGAGGAAGCCGCGCGCATCCACCGCGCCGGGCTGCGCCGGCTGTTCGCGCTGCAACTGAAGGAGCCGATCCGCTTCCTGGAGAAGAACCTGCCAGGCTTGCGCGAGATGGCGATGCAATACATGACGCTCGGCACCCAGGACGAGCTGCGCGACCAACTGATCGACACCGCGCTCGACCGCGCCTGCCTGCAGGATCCGCTGCCCGACGACGACGCCAGCTTCCACGCGCGCCGCGACGAAGGCCGCAGTCGCCTGAACCTGCTCGCGCAGGAGATCGCGCGGCTGGTGGGCGGGATCCTGACCGAGTACGCGTCGCTCGGCAAGAAGCTCGCGCAGGCCAAGCCGTTCGCGGCTGCCCACGCCGACATGGTGGCCCAGCTCGGCGCGCTGGTCGGCAAGCGCTTCGTGATCGACACGCCGTATCCGCAGCTCGCGCATTTCCCGCGCTATCTGAAGGGCATCGCGCTGCGCATCGACAAGCTGAAGGCCGACGCGGCTCGCGACGCGCGCCAGTTGGCCGAGTTCGCGCCGCTCTCGCAGCACTACCAGCGGGCGCTGTCGCAGCGCGGCGGCGCGGCCGACGCGCGGCTGATCGAATTCCGCTGGCTGCTGGAAGAACTGCGCATTTCGCTGTTCTCGCAGGAACTCCGCACGCCGATGCCGGTCTCCGTGAAGCGCCTGCACAAGGTCTGGGAATCGCTGCAACGCTGACGGATCCGGCGAGGGGCGCGGAAAATCGAACGGGCTTCCGGTCAACCGGCGGCCCGTTCGAACGTTCTACAATGACGGTTGTTCCTCGACGTGAGTCTCCATGCGCAATTTCCTGTCCCTCGGTCGGGCTGCCCTGATGTTCGGCGCACTGACCGTCGCCGCGGCGCCCGCCGCGTTCGCCAATAACGTCATCGTGCTGAATTCGGCCGAGGCGACGCTGTCGCTGATCGACCAGAACACGCATCAGGTGGTCGGCACGATGCCGACCGGCAAGGAGCCGCATCACCTGATGGCGGCGCCCGACAATTCGTCCCTGATCGTTGCGAATTCGGTCTCGAACAGCCTGATGTTCCTCGATCCGCGCACCGGCGCGCTGCAGCGCACCGTCGAAGGCATCGACGATCCGTACCAGCTCGGCTTCTCGCCCGACCGCAAATGGTTCGTGGCGGCCGGCCTGCGCCTCGATCGCGTCGATATCTACAGCTACGACGGCCATGACGTGCACCTCGCCAAGCGCGTGCCGCTGCAGGTGATGCCGAGCCACCTGGCGTTCCCGGACGCCCGCACGGTGCTGGTATCGCTGCAAGTGTCGGGCGAACTGGCCGCCATCGACCTGCCGACGCAAACCGTCAAATGGAAGATGAAGGTCGGCAAGGTGCCGGCCGGCCTGTGGATGACGCCCGGCGACAAATACGTGCTGGTCGGCATGACCGGCGCCGATTACGTGGCCGTGGTCGACTGGCGCAACCAGAAGGTCGTCAAGACGATCCCCACGGGCAAGGGCGCGCACAACTTCCGCTCGCTCGCCGACGGCACCCACGTGGCCGTCACGAATCGGGTCGCGAACACCATCAGCATCATCGACGAGAACACGCTGACCAACGTCGGCGAAATCTCGGGCCTGTTGCCCGGCCCGGACGACATGGAGCTGTCGGCCGACCGCAAGACGCTGTGGGTCACGTTCCGCTTCGCCAAGAAGGTCGGCGTGATCGATCTGGCCAGCCGCCGCCTGATCCAGACGATTCCGGTGGGCCGCTCGCCGCACGGCATCTATTTCTTCGACCGCGCGCCGGTGACGGCGCCGAACGGCGCCTGACGGCGCGGGAGCGCAGATGTTTCACGCGATCGTCACGATGCTCGACACGTTCGTGTCGAACCTGCAGACCTGGCTGTACGTCGATGTCGTGCAGCCGGCGCTGTTCAAGTTCGACCTGATGGATTACGACGAGGACACCTACGACGCGCTGTACTGGGTCATCGTCGGCGCGCTGCAGGTGGTGGTGATGTTCGTGCTGCTGCGCCCGCTGGAGGCGTTGCGCCCCGCCGAGGCGTGGCAGAACCGCCGCGAGGCGCGCGTCGACGTGATCTACACGCTGATCGCCAAGCTCGGCATCTTCACGCTGTTCTTCTTCTTCGTGATGCAGCCGTTCTTCGACCAGTTCCAGTCGTGGCTGCGCCTGAAGGGCGTCGCGAACTACAACCTCGATTCGCTGTGGCCGGGCGTGACCTCGCAGCCGCTGGTGGCGTTCGCGATCTACCTCGTCGCGATCGATTTCGCTGGCTATTGGTATCACCGCTGGCAGCACCGGTTCGGTGTCTGGTGGGAACTGCACGCCGTGCATCACAGCCAGCGGCAGATGTCGCTGTGGACCGACGATCGCAACCACCTGCTCGACGACCTGATCCAGGGCTGCTTCTTCGCGGCGATCGCGCTCGTGATCGGGGTGCCGCCGTCGCAGTTCGTGGTGCTGACGGCTGTGTCGAATTTCATCCAGAGCGTTCAGCATACGAACGCGCGCCTGCCGTTCGGCTGGCTCGGCGAGCGCCTGCTCGTCAGCCCGGCGTTCCACCGGCGCCATCACGCGGTCGGTTACGGCCACGAGGGCACGGCCTACGGCTGCAACTTCGGCGTGCTGTTCCCGTGGTGGGACATGCTGTTCCGCACGGCCTCGTGGAACAAGACGCTCGAACCGACCGGCATCCGCGAGCAATATCAAGGCGTGTCGTACGGCGAGGGCTTCTGGTCGCAACACTGGCTCGCGATGGTGCGGATCGTGAAACGCATCGCGCAGCGCAAGCCGCGCGTGTCGCCGGTCGAGACGGCCTGATCTCGCCGGGTTCCGCCACCGGCCACGGGAGCGGGAAGGGCAGGCGGTTCGGGGCGGCGACCGGGCGCGCATCGCGGTTTTGGCGTCCAGACGCGCAGTGGTTTATGCTTGGGGCCGCCTTACCCCATTTCTCCACGTACCCGCCCGCATGACCGATCTGCTGCGCTCCTTCGGCCGGGCATTCGCAAGCGCGCTGCACCCGCGGATGCTCTGGCTCACGTTCCTGCCGTTCATCGTCGCCGCACTCGGCTGGGGCCTCGTGCTCTGGTTCGCCTGGCAACCGCTCGTCGGCCTCGCGCGCGTCGCGCTCGACGGCTTCACGCTGACCTCCTGGCTCTACCGCTTCTTCTCGTCGATCGGCGTGCCGCAACTGCACGCCGTGGTGGCGCCGTTCGTGGTGGTGTCGGCCGCCATTCCGCTGATCGTGCTGACGGTGCTGATGCTGATCGCCGGCATTTCGATGCCGGTCGTGATCGGCCATCTGTCGCGGCGCCAGTTTGCCCATCTCGAACAGAAACGCGGCGGCACCTGGTATGGCAGCGCGTTCAATGCCGTCTGGACGGCGCTCGTCAGCATCGTGGTGCTGGTCGTGACGTTGCCGCTCTGGCTGATTCCGCCGTTCTTCGCGCTGCTGCCGCCGCTGATCTGGGGCTGGCTGACCTATCGCGTCATGAGTTACGACGCGCTCGCGCAGCACGCGGGCGCGGACGAGCGGCGCGCGCTGATGCGCCGGCACCGCTGGCCGCTGCTCGGCATCGGCATCGCGAGCGGCCTGCTCGGCACGGTGCCGACCTTCGTATGGGTATCGTCGATCTGGACGATGGTGCTGTTCCCGTTCGTCGCGGCGGCGATGATCTGGGTCTACGCGTTCATCCTCGTCTTCTCGGCCCTGTGGTTCGGTTTCTATTGCCTGCACGCGCTGCAGGACCAGCGCGCGGCCGCCGCCGCGCAGTCACACGCACTGACGAGGCAAGCATGAGCATCGGCATCATCATCATCGGCGACGAAATCCTTTCCGGCCGCCGTCAGGACAAACATCTCTCGAAGCTGATCGAGCTGCTCGGCGCGCGCGGGCTCGCGCTCGACTGGGCCGAATACGTGGGCGATTCGCGCGAGCGGATCACGGCCACGCTCGCGCGCGCGTTCGCGGCCGGCGACATCGTGTTCTCGACGGGCGGCATCGGCGCGACGCCGGACGACCACACGCGCCAGTGCGCGGCCGCCGCGCTCGGCGTGCCGCTCGAACTGCATCCCGAGGCGAAGGCGCTGATCTCGGAGCGGATCCGCGACACGCACACCGATACCGCCAAGCCGGTCGATCTCGATTCGCCCGAGAACCGGCACCGCTTCGAGATGGGCACGTTCCCGCGCGGCGCGAGCATCATCCCGAACGGCTACAACAAGATCCCGGGCTTTTCGTACGGCGACGTGCATTTCGTGCCCGGTTTCCCGGTCATGGCCTGGCCGATGATGGAATGGGTGCTCGATACGAAGTACGCGCATCTGCATCACGCAACGCCGTTCGCCGAGCGCTCGGTGCTGGTGTTCGAACTGCCGGAATCCACGCTGACGCCGCTGATGGAGCAGATCGAGCGCGATTTTCCGGGCGTGCGCGTGTTCAGCCTGCCGAGCGTGGGCGACGCCGAGCGCGGCGGCGTGTATGCGCGCCGCCATATCGATCTGGGCGTGAAGGGCGAGCCGGAGGCGGTGGCCGCCGCGTTCGTCAAGCTGCGCGAGGGCGTGCACCATCTGGGCGGCGACATCGTCGAGCCGGACGCCGCGCGCTGATCGATTGCGTGGCTTCAGCGGCCCCGGCCGGGGCCGCACCGTTTTCGCGGGCGAGCGGAAGAACGCGCGCGCAACAACGAAACGGGCCGCGTCGCGCGGCCCGTCATCCCGGTGTCATCGCCCGGCAGGACGATAGACAGCGACGCTCAAGCGCCGATCCAGGGTAGCTTGCGATAGCACCAGCCTTCGACCGTCTTCCGATGACCCTGCCCGTCCTTCGCGCCCTCGAAGCCTTCCAGAATGTCGAACGCCCGCGTGAAGCCCGCCTGCGTGGCGGCGACCGCGGCCAGTTTCGAGCGCGCCGCGCTGCGGCACAGCAGCAGCAGCGGGGTGCCGGCGTCGGCCACGTCCTTCAATTGCGCGATGAAATCGGGGTTCGGCACGCCGCCCGGGTAGCGCGTCCACTCGATATGCACGTACTGGCCGTCGCCGACGAGCGGGCGGCCGATCCAGTCGAGCTCGGCGCGCGTGCGCACGTCGACGAGCCGCGCGGCCGGATCGAGTTGCAGCAGTTCGAAGCTTTCGGCCGGCGCCAGCGCGCCCGCGTATTGGAGCTGGCTTTCGGTGCGGCGCGCGTCGGCTTGCGCGTAGAGCTGGTCGAGCGTGGTCATGGCGGGGAAGTCTCCTCCGGATCAAACGACCATTCTAGCGCGCTGGGCGGCGCGCACGCGCGGGCCGCCCGGGGGCTAGCGGCATGCCTGCCCGCGGCGCGCAAAAGCACCGATTCGGTGCATATTTCTCCAGTCACGATAAATTTGCATCGAGATGGTGCAATCTCGGGATTTTTGCCTATATTTGGTGCGTGCGATGCGCCGCGCCGGGTGGGCGAAGCCCCGAAAGCGCGCGGGGCAGCCCTGTCCCGGCGCGGGTTGTGGCCCTTCGCGCCGAACTGGCGCATGGGTGGCATGGAAGCTGCTTTATAAGCATCGGTCAAGTCGGCCCGTCGCAGCGCTCAAGTACGGAAGCCGGCGTCATCCGCTTAACGGAGGCGGTCCCAGTCCGCCGGAATTGTTCAAATCAGGAGAAGAGGTTATGAGTAAAACCGTCGCCGACGTCATGCAGCTCGTGAAGGACGAGGACGTCAAGTTTGTCGATTTCCGCTTCACGGATACGCGCGGCAAAGAGCAGCACGTGTCGGTGCCGGTGTCGGCTTTCGACGAAGACAAGTTCGAAAGCGGCCACGCATTCGACGGTTCGTCGATCGCCGGCTGGAAGGGGATCGAAGCGTCGGACATGCTGCTCATGCCGGATCCGGCCGCAGCGTTCGTCGACCCGTTCTATGAAGAGTCGACCCTGGTGCTGACCTGCGACGTGGTCGAGCCGGCCGACGGCAAGGGCTACGAGCGCGACCCGCGTTCGCTCGCCAAGCGCGCGGAAGCCTACCTGAAGAGCACGGGCATCGGCGACACGGCCTACTTCGGTCCGGAGCCGGAATTCTTCATTTTCGACTCGGTCCAGTGGAACACGGACATGTCGGGCACCTTCGTGAAGATCAACTCCGAAGAAGCGCCGTGGTCGTCGGGCAAGGATTTCGAAGGCGGCAACACGGGCCACCGTCCGGGCACGAAGGGCGGCTACTTCCCGGTCGCGCCGGTCGACACGTTCCAGGACATGCGTTCGGAAATGTGCCTGCTGCTCGAACAGATCGGTATCCCGGTCGAAGTGCACCACCACGAAGTGGCGGGCCAGGGCCAGAACGAAATCGGCACGAAGTTCTCGACGCTGGTCGAGCGCGCCGACTGGACGCAATGGTCGAAGTACATCATCCATAACGTCGCGCACTCGTACGGCAAGACGGCCACGTTCATGCCGAAGCCGATCGTGGGCGACAACGGTTCGGGCATGCACGTTCACCAGTCGATCTGGAAGGACGGCCAGAACCTGTTCGCGGGCAACGGCTACGCCGGCCTGTCGGAAATGGCGCTGTTCTACATCGGCGGCATCATCAAGCACGCTCGCGCGCTGAACGCCATCACGAACCCGTCGACGAACTCGTACAAGCGTCTGGTTCCGCACTTCGAAGCACCGGTCAAGCTGGCCTACTCGGCACGCAACCGTTCGGCATCGATCCGCATTCCGCACGTGTCGAACCCGAAGGGCCGCCGCATCGAAACGCGTTTCCCGGACCCGATGGCCAACCCGTACCTGTGCTTCTCGGCACTGATGATGGCGGGTCTGGACGGTATCCAGAACAAGATCCATCCGGGCGAAGCTGCCGACAAGAACCTGTACGACCTGCCGCCGGAAGAGGATGCAAAGATCCCGACCGTCTGCGCGGGCCTCGACCAGGCGATCGAAGCACTCGACAAGGATCGCGAATTCCTGACGCGCGGCGGCGTGTTCACGGATGCGATGATCGACGCGTACCTGGGCCTGAAGGAACAGGAACTCGCGAAGTTCCGCATGACGACGCACCCGATCGAGTTCGAGATGTACTACTCGCTGTAAGCGTGACGATGGCGCTTCGTCACGTCATCGAGCGAAGCGCCGTCCTGTCGTCGGGTTGCCGGGAGCGAAACACGCCCGGCGGCCGCGGCTACACGAAAGGGACGGCTCCCGGCCGTCCCTTTTTCATTGCACGGTTTCTCAAGACAAGAGCGAGCATCCACGCACGATGGTTCTGAAGAATCTGATCAAGGCCAGGGCAGGACAGCCGGAACGGCTGTCGGACGACGAGCGGCTGGTGCGCTCGGGGCTGCTGACCGGCCTCGAGGCGTTGCCGACGGTCGTGCTCGTGATCGATCGCCGGACGCTGCAGATTGCGTTCGCGAACCCGTCCGCCGAATCGATGCTCGACATCTCGCGCCGCCAGCTCGCGCATATGCCGTGGAGCGACCTGTTCCCGAATTCGACGGAACTCGCCACCACCATCACCGCGATCGGCGAAGGGCGTTTTCACGCCACCCATCTGGACACGGTGCTCGAACGGCCGGGCCGCGAGGCGCTGCACGTGCATGCGATCGTCGGCTTTCTCGAGGGGGCGCCCGATTACGTGCTCGTCGAGCTGTTCGAGAACGAACGGCAGTCGCGCACCGATCGCGAGGAGCGCATTCACGACCTCACGGCCGTCAACAAGCACCTGATCCGCAATCTCGCGCACGAGATCAAGAATCCGCTCGGCGGCATTCGCGGCGCGGCGCAATTGCTCGAATTCGAATTGAGCGAGCGCGAGCGCGGCGAGCTGCGCGAGTACACGCAGGTCATCATCAAGGAATCCGACCGGCTGCAGACGCTGGTCGACCGGCTGCTCGAACCGCACCGGCATCCGCACATCGTCGGCGACGTCAACGTGCACGAAGTGTGCGAACGCGTGCGCGCCGTGATGCTGGCCGAGTTTCCGCGCGGCCTGACGATCGAGCGCGACTACGACGTCAGCGTGCCCGACCTGCGCGGCGACAAGGAACAACTGATCCAGGCGCTGCTGAACATCGTGCGCAACGCCGCGCAGGCGCTGCGCGAGCGCATCGCGCAGGGCGACGCGCGGATCGAATTGCGCACCCGCATCGCGCGCAAGATCACGATCGGCAAGAAGCTGTTCAAGCTGGCGCTGGATCTCCACGTCATCGACAACGGCCCCGGCATTCCGGAGGAGATCCGCGACCGGATCTTCTATCCGCTGGTGTCGGGCCGCGAGGACGGCAGCGGCCTCGGCCTCACGCTCGCGCAGACCTTCGTGCAGCAGCACGAAGGCACGATCGAGGTGGAGAGCCGGCCGGGCCGCACCGAATTTCAGATTTTGTTGCCGCTCGATCATTGAGCGGCCTTGCAGCGACTCACCGATACATCTGACCGACCTATGAAGCCGATCTGGATAGTAGACGACGACCAATCGATCCGCTGGGTGCTCGAAAAGGCACTCGCGCGCGACAGCTTCGCGACCCGAAGCTTCTCGAATGTGCGTGATGCGCTGGCCGCGCTCGACCACGAAACGCCGCAGGTGCTGGTATCCGACATCCGGATGCCGGGCGGTTCGGGGCTCGAACTGTTGCAGGCGATGCACGAACGCCTGCCGGGCCTGCCCGTCATCATCATGACCGCGTTCTCGGACCTCGACAGCGCGGTGGCCGCCTTCCAGGGCGGCGCCTTCGAATACCTGGCCAAGCCGTTCGACGTCGACAAGGCGGTCGAGCTGATCCGGCGCGCCGTCGAGGAAAGCCTGCGCGGCGGCGTGCCCGAGGACGACAAGCTTGCCGACGCGCCCGAGATGCTGGGCCAGGCGCCGGCGATGCAGGACATGTTCCGCGCGATCGGCCGCCTGTCGCACTCGGCCGCCACGGTGCTGATCACCGGCGAATCGGGTACCGGCAAGGAGCTCGTGGCCCGTGCGCTGCACCGGCACAGCCCGCGCGCCAACGGCCCGTTCATCGCGCTGAACACCGCGGCGATCCCGAAGGACCTGCTCGAATCGGAACTGTTCGGCCACGAGCGCGGCGCGTTCACGGGCGCGCAAACCACGCGCCAGGGCCGTTTCGAGCAAGCCGAGAACGGCACGCTGTTCCTCGACGAAATCGGCGACATGCCGTTCGATTTGCAGACGCGTCTGCTGCGCGTGCTGTCGGACGGCCAGTTCTATCGCGTCGGCGGCCACAATCCGCAGCGCGCGAACGTGCGCGTGATTGCCGCGACCCACCAGAACCTCGAATCGCGTGTGCGTCAGGGCCTGTTCCGCGAGGACTTGTATCACCGCCTCAACGTCATCCGGCTGCGCTTGCCGGCACTGCGCGAGCGCAGCGAGGACATCCCGCTGCTCACGCGCCATTTCCTGCAGAAGAGCGCGCGCGATCTCGGCGTCGAGCCCAAGCGCGTGTCCGACGAAGCGCTGGCCTATCTGACCTCGCTGCCGTTCCCCGGCAACGTGCGCCAGCTCGAGAATCTCGCGAACTGGCTGACCGTGATGGCGCCGGCGCAGACGGTCA
>NZ_JAAGPF010000282.1 GCF_017104645.1 Burkholderia sp. Ac-20379 | reverse complement strand
AAAAAAAAAAAAACAATAATAATCATCTACTCTCTTTCGACAAATTTTAAGCGAACGAATTCTACATCTAAGTCTTTTTGGAGTTAATGCATGTCACACTCACACGCGCGCCAATCCTGTCCTACTTCATGTCTCTACGAACTCCACTTTGCGTCATTTACTCGTATCGCTAATATCATCGTATACACTGTAATCTTGATCATAATCTGATTCAGCTAGTTTACAATTCCTGCTTGAA
>NZ_JAAGPF010000281.1 GCF_017104645.1 Burkholderia sp. Ac-20379 | reverse complement strand
CGGCGCGGCGTGCGGGCGCGCGGCGCCGCGTCGTGCGTGGGCGCAGTGCCGGAATCGGCATCGGCGGCGGCATCGACGGAAACGGAGCGGCGGGCGGGTACAGGCATCGGATCGGGATTTCGTGAGGGACAAGCAAGTACAATAACGGCTTTGACGTCGCCCGACCGGGCAGCGCCCGCGAGCCGCGCGACCCCGCCATCATAGCGGCTCGCGTCGGCGATGACGCAGCGCCCGCGCCGCTTCGCCCCCATTTCTCATGTTCAAGCTTTCCGATTTCGATTTCGATCTGCCGCCCGAGCTGATCGCGCAAACCGCGCTCGCCGAGCGCAGCGCGAGCCGCCTGCTCGAGGTGGACGGCAGCGCCGGCCCGGCGCGCCTCGTCGACCGCCGCTTCACCGAGCTGCCCGACTGCATCGGCGCAGGCGACCTGCTCGTGTTCAACGACACCAAGGTGCTGAAGGCCCGCTTCTTCGGCCAGAAGGCCAGCGGCGGCCGCATCGAGGTGCTGGTCGAGCGCATCACCGGCCCGCGCACGGCGCTGGCCCAGATCCGCGCCAGCAAGAGCCCGGTGACCGGCACCACGCTGCGGCTGGCCGAGGCGTTCGACGTGACGGTCGGCGAGCGCGTCGAGCCGTTCTTCACGCTGCATTTCCCCGACGATTGCCTGACGCTGATCGAGCGGCACGGCCGCCTGCCGCTGCCGCCGTACATCGAGCACGATCCCGACGCGACCGACGAAACGCGCTATCAAACGGTGTTCGCCAGCAACCCCGGCGCGGTGGCCGCGCCCACCGCCGGCCTGCACTTCGACGACGCGCTGCTCGCCACGCTGCGCGCGCGCGGCGTCGAAACCGCCACGCTCACGCTGCACGTGGGCGCGGGCACGTTCCAGCCGGTGCGGGTCGACGACATCGCCGAGCACAAGATGCACAGCGAATGGTACGAACTGACCGACGCGCTGGTCGCGCAGATCGCCGCCACCCGCGCGCGCGGCGGCCGCGTGATCGCGGTCGGCACCACCTCGATGCGCGCGCTCGAAGCCGCGGCGCGCGACGCCGAGGCCGAAGGCCGTCCGCTCGCCGCCACCCGCGCCGAAACCGACATCTTCATCACGCCCGGCTACCGCTTCCGCGTGGTGGACCGGCTCGTCACGAATTTCCACCTGCCGAAGTCGACGCTGCTGATGCTGGTGTCGGCGTTCGCGGGCGTGGAGACGATCCGCGAGGTGTACGCCCACGCGATCGCCGAGCGTTACCGCTTCTTCAGCTACGGCGACGCGATGCTGCTGACGCGCCGCGAGCCGGCATAAGCCCCTGCCCTCAGAAAATCGCCGCGGCGCATCCCGCCGCGGCGCCCGCAACAAGCGCCGAACTGTTCTTCGGTAGCCAAGGAGTCCCGCGATGACCGATCGCCAACCGGAACCCGTGCAGTCGCACGTCCCGCCCGAAAACGGGCTGAAATTCGAACTGCTCGCCACCGACGGCCACGCCCGCCGCGGCCGCGTCACGCTGAACCACGGCGTGGTGGAAACGCCGATCTTCATGCCGGTGGGCACCTACGGCACCGTGAAGGCCGTGCAGCCGCGCGAGCTGCACGAGATGCACGCGCAGATCATCCTCGGCAACACGTTCCACCTGTGGCTGCGCCCGGGCCTGGAAACCATCGCCGCGCACGGCGGCCTGCACCGCTTCATGGGCTGGAACAAGCCGATCCTGACCGATTCGGGCGGCTTTCAGGTGTTCTCGCTCGGCGATCTGCGCAAGATCACCGAGGACGGCGTCACGTTCGCCTCGCCGATCAACGGCGACAAGCTGTTCCTGTCGCCGGAAGTGTCGATGCAGATCCAGAAGGTGCTGAATTCGGACGTGGTGATGCAGTTCGACGAATGCACGCCGTACGCCACCGACAACGTGCCGACCACACACAAGGAAGCGGCCGAATCGATGCGCATGTCGATGCGCTGGGCCAAGCGCTCGCTCGACGAATTCAACGGCCTCGGCAACCCGAACGCGCTGTTCGGCATCGTGCAGGGCGGCATGTTCGAGGATCTGCGCGACGAATCGCTGGCGGGCCTGGCCGAGCTCGACTTCCACGGCTACGCGATCGGCGGGCTGTCGGTGGGCGAGCCGAAGGACGACATGATGCGCGTGCTGCGACACACCGGCCCGAAGCTGCCGGCGCACAAGCCGCATTACCTGATGGGCGTGGGCACGCCGGAAGATCTGGTGGAAGGCGTGGCGAACGGCATCGACATGTTCGACTGCGTGATGCCCACCCGCAACGCGCGCAACGGCTGGCTGTTCACGCGCTTCGGCGACGTGAAGATCCGCAACGCCACCCACAAGCATTCGCTGAAGCCGCTCGACGAAAGCTGCTCGTGCTACACCTGCCGCAATTTCACGCGCGGCTATCTGCACCATCTGCATCGCGTCGGCGAAATCCTCGGCGCGCAGTTGAACACGATCCACAACCTGCATTACTACCTGACGCTGATGAGCGAAATTCGCGAAGCGATCGAAACCAAGACGTTCGACGCGTTCCGCGCCCGTTTCGCGGCCGATCGCGCGCGCGGCGTCGAACAGCGCGAGTAGCGCCGGGCCGCCGGCCCGGCCCCGAATGCGTCGGATGCGGCGTTCGTCACACCGGTGTCGAATGCCGCAGCGATCCTCCCGGATTGCATTTTTCGCACGCATCACCCGACGGTCACATTACAATCGCCTTTCGCGAAACACGGCAATCCGCTGCGATTCGGTTTAATTGCTTGATCCCAAAGCGCATTTGCAGTGATGTCGCGGTTTTCGCCGGTGGTAGAATGTCCGGCTATTTTTCTGATTTTCCCCAACGGAGAGACCAAGGTGTCGTTCATTTCCAATGCATTCGCGCAAGGCGCCGGCGGTGGCGCCGAATCGAGCCTGATGAGCTTCCTGCCGCTCGTCCTGATGTTCGCGGTGCTTTACTTCATCATGATCCGCCCGCAGATGAAGCGGCAGAAAGAGCATCGCAACATGCTCGCCGCCATGGCCAAGGGCGACGAGGTCGTGACGAACGGCGGCCTGGTCGGCAAGGTCACGAAGGTCGGCGAAGCCTATGTCGGCGTCGAAGTGTCGGAAGGCACCGAAATCACGGTGCAGAAATCGGCCGTGACGACGATCCTGCCGAAGGGCACGATCAAGTCGCTGTAAGCGGTACCCCGAGCGTCCGGCATCCGGGCCGGCCCACGCCATGAAGCGCGGGCGGCACGGCGGCCGGACGCGACGCTTTTCAAGCCAACTTTCCCGTTCGGCCCCCTCATGAATCGTTACCCAATCTGGAAATATGTCGTGATGGTCGTCGCGCTCGCGATCGGCCTTCTGTACACATTGCCCAACTTCTACGGCGAAGCGCCGGCGGTGCAGGTGTCGAGCGGCAAGGCCACGGTCAAGATCGACTCGGGCACGCTCGCCGACGTGCAGACCGCGCTCACGGGCGCGCAGATCACGCCGGACGACATCACCTTCGACAATTCGGCGAACAACGCGAATATCCGCGTGCGCCTGAAGGACACCGACACCCAGCTTCGCGTCAAGGATCTCTTGCAGAAGGCGCTCAACAGCGACCCGAGCGATCCGCAGTACGTCGTCGCCCTGAACCTGCAAAGCGCCTCGCCGCGCTGGCTGACCGCCCTGCACGCGCTGCCGATGTATCTCGGCCTCGACCTGCGCGGCGGCGTGCACTTCCTGTTGCAGGTCGACATGAACGGCGCGCTGACCAAGAAGCTCGACTCGGACGCCACCGACGCGCGCACGCAACTGCGCGACAAGGGCATCCGCGACGGCGGCGTGAACCGCGTCGACCTGTCGGTGGTGGCGAATTTCGCCGACCAGGACACGGCCGAGCAAGCGCGCCGCATGCTGGCCGGCTCGATCGCCGAACTGCAATGGGCCACCCAGCCGGGCGGCGGCGGTTACCAGGTGGTCGGCACGTTCTCGCCGGCCGTGCAGGCCGCGGTGGAAGACGCCGCGCTCAAGCAGAACCTGACCACGCTCCACAACCGCGTCAACGAACTCGGCGTGTCCGAGCCGATCCTCCAGCAGCAAGGCAAGGACCGCATCGTGGTCGAACTGCCGGGCGTGCAGGACACGGCGAAGGCGAAGGACATCATCGGCCGCACGGCCACGCTCGAAGCGCGCCTCGCCGATCCGGTCAACCTCCATCCGAACCCCACCGATCCGGTGCCGCCGGGCGACGAACTGTTCACGCAGGGCGCGCAGGCGCCGGTGCTGCTGCGCAAGCAGGTGATCTTCACCGGCGACCGCATCATCGACGCGTCGGCCGGCTTCGACGATCACCAGCGCCCGTCCGTCAACATCCGCCTCGATGCGGCCGGCGGCCGCTCGGTGCGCGATGTCTCGCGCGAGAACATCGGCAAGCCGATGGCGATGGTGCTGTTCGAGAAGGGCAAGGGCGAAGTGCTGACGGTCGCGACGATCCAGTCCGAACTCGGCGACCGCTTCCAGATCACCGGCCAACCCACGCCGCAGGCCGCCACCGATCTCGCGCTGCTGCTGCGCGCCGGTTCGCTGGCCGCGCCGATGGACATCATCGAGGAACGCACGATCGGCCCGAGCCTCGGCGCCGACAACATCCGCATGGGCGTGCATTCGGTCGTGTGGGGCTTCGTCGCGATCGCCGTGTTCATGGCGCTGTACTACATGCTGTTCGGCGTGGTGTCGGTGATCGGCCTGTCGGTGAACCTGCTGCTGCTGGTGGCCGCGCTGTCGATGATGCAGGCCACGCTGACGCTGCCGGGCATCGCCGCCATCGCGCTCGCGCTCGGCATGGCGATCGACTCGAACGTGCTGATCAACGAGCGGATCCGCGAGGAACTGCGCGGCGGCGCCGCGCCGCAGGTGGCGATCCAGCAAGGCTACGCGCACGCCTGGGCGACCATTCTCGACTCGAACGTGACCACGCTGATCGCCGGTCTGGCGCTGCTCGCGTTCGGTTCGGGCCCGGTTCGCGCGTTCGCGATCGTGCACTGTATCGGCATCCTGACCTCGATGTTCTCGGCCGTGTTCTTCTCGCGCGGCCTCGTGAACCTCTGGTACGGCGGCCGCAAGAAGCTCAAGTCGGTGGCGATCGGCCAGGTCTGGAAGGCCCCGGCCGCCGAAGCCGCCAGCCAGCCGTTCCTCGAGCAGGACGCCGGCACCGACACGGCCAAGGCCGCCGCCGGTTCGTCGGCCAAAGCCTCGAAGCAAGGCGCCAAGCAGGGTGCTGCGCGCGGCAATGCCAAGCCGGTGGCGCGTCGCCGCTCCGGCCCCGGCGTGCCGCCGAAGACGCCCGGCTCCTCCAACTAAGCGCCGGAGAACGACCATGGAATTTTTCCGTATCCGTAAAGACATCCCGTTCATGCGGCACGCGTTGATCTTCAACGTGATCTCGCTCGTGACGTTCCTGGCCGCCGTGTTCTTCCTCGTGCATCGCGGCCTGCACCTGTCGGTCGAATTCACCGGCGGCACGGTGCTTGAAGTGCAGTACCAGCAAGCGGCCGAACTCGAGCCGGTGCGCGCCACGCTCGGCAAGCTCGGCTACGGCGACGCGCAGGTGCAAAGCTTCGGCACCTCGCGCAACGTGCTGATCCGCCTCGCGCTGAAGTCGGGCCTGACCTCGGCCCAGCAGAGCGATCAGGTGATGGCGGGCCTGAAGGCGCAGAACCCCGACGTGCAGCTGCAGCGCGTGGAGTTCGTCGGCCCGCAGGTGGGCAAGGAGCTCGCCACCGACGGCCTGCTCGCGCTGGCCTGCGTGGTGATCGGCATCGTGATCTACCTGTCGTTCCGCTTCGAGTGGAAATACGCGGTGGCCGGCATCATCGCCAACCTGCACGACGTGGTGATCATTCTCGGCTTCTTCGCGTTCTTCCAATGGGAGTTCTCGCTGTCGGTGCTGGCCGCCGTGCTCGCGGTGCTCGGCTACTCGGTCAACGAATCGGTCGTGATTTTCGACCGGATCCGCGAAACGTTCCGCCGCGAACGCAAGATGAACGTGCAGGAAGTGATCAACCACGCCATCACCAGCACGATGTCGCGCACGATCATCACCCACACGTCGACCGAAATGATGGTGCTGTCGATGTTCTTCTTCGGCGGCCCGACGCTGCATTACTTCGCGCTGGCGCTGACGGTCGGCATCATGTTCGGTATCTACTCGTCGGTGTTCGTGGCCGGCTCGCTGGCCATGTGGCTCGGCATCCGCCGCGAGGATCTGATCCGCGACAAGAAGGGCGCGCACGATCCGAACGACCCGAACGCAGGCGCACAGGTCTGACCTGCCCCGCCCTCGCGCTGCATGAAAAAACCGGCCTTCTGGCCGGTTTTTTTTCGTCCGTGCGCGGCAGGCGGAAATCCGCGTTCAGGCCGCCCTCGCCTGCTCCCAGTCCAGGCCGAAGCGCGCCAGGTATTTGCGCAGTCGGTCGGCGTCGTTCGGCTGCTTCTTCTGCGCGCGCGACACGGCGAACAGCGTGCGCCCCGCGTCCGACAGGCTCGCCGCGCGGCGGCACACGCTCAGCACCTGCTCCAGTTGCGCGCGGTCGAACAGATCGAGTTCGGCGGCCCGCTCGCCCAGCACCGCATCGACGAGCGCCCCGCCCGGCGCCGCGCCGCGCGGCTGCCACGCCTGCCGCAGCCGACCGGTTTCCTCGGCGGCCACGGCTTCGGTGATGCGGCCCGCGTCGGCCAGCGTGGCCATGCGCGTGATCGACGCCGACAGCTCGCGGAAATTGCCGCGCCACGCCGCCTCCGACGACGCCGCGAACGCCAGATAGCGGCGCTTCGCCTCGACGTTGAAGCGCACCTGCTCGCCGTGCTCGCGGCCGAAGCGTTCGAGTTCGAAATCGAGATTCGGCTCGATGTCCTCGCGCCGCTCGGCCAGGCCCGGCAGCGTGTAGGTCCAGAGGTTGATCCGCGCGTAGAGATCCTCGCGGAACGCGCCGGCCTCGACCATCCGGCTCAGGTCGCGATGCGTGCCCGCGATCAGTTGGAAATCGCTGGCGACTTCGGTATCGGCGCCCACCGGCAGGAAGCGCTTCTCCTCGATCGCCTTCAGCAGCATGGCCTGCTCGTCGAGGCCCAGCTCGCCGATCTCGTCGAGAAACAGCAGGCCGCGATCGGCAGCGCGCAGCAGCCCCGCGCGCGCCGCCTGCGCGCCGGTGAACGCGCCCTTCACGTGGCCGAACAGCGTGGACATCGCCGCGTCGCCGCGCAGCGTCGCGCAGTTCACTTCCACGAACGCACCGTCGAGCGCATGCCGCCCGCGCTTCAATTCGTAGATGCGCCGCGCCAGGAACGACTTGCCCGCGCCGGTCGGGCCAGCCAGCAGCATCGGCTCGCGCGATTTCACGGCCACCCGTTCGAGCTGCGCGATCAGCGCGTTGAACGCCGGGTTGCGCGTGGCGATGCCGGCCTTCAGGAACGACACGGTTTCGTCGCGCTCGCGCGAGAAGCGCTGCGCGATGCGGTTGTAGCGCGACAGGTCGAGATCGATCACCGAGGCCGTGCCGTATTCGGGCGGCGGAAACTCGTCGTCGTCGGCCTCGGCGAGCTGCGACGGGCTGGTTTGCACGAGACGGGCCGGCAGGTAGCGCGCCTCGGCCAGCAGGAACCAGCAGATCTGCGCGACGTGGGTGCCGGTCGTGATGTGGATCAGGTACTCCTCGTGCTCGAGATCGAATGGGTAATGCCGCGCGAAATCGTGCAGCGTCGCGTAGACCTCCTCGAAATCCCACGGATCGCGCAGGTCGGTCGGAATCAGCCGGACCTCGGTGTGCGGCGAGATCGTCTCGAGATCCGCGCGGATGCGTCTGGCCAACCGCTCGTAACTCGGCGGGTGCAGCAATTCGAGCCGGTCGACGGGCATGTCGGGCTGCGCACATAGCGAGATCGTGGGGCGCCACTTGTGCGCCGTCCGGCGTTTGTTGGCCCCCTGATCGAGCACGGTGCCGAGAAAACCGATTGCGACGGAACGTTTCATCTTTATCTTTTTGGATAAGAGCCGATCGGATCGTATCAGAATTCATCGATTTCCACGCCCTTCCCGAGTTACCTCGCCCCCCCTTCGAATAAAAATTTCCCCTTTCCGATCAAGACATTGGCAGCAACACAGCCGCGGCCGCCACGCCGCTGGCACGCTCCTCGCAATAGTAGAGACGCCTGATGTCCCGCCAGCCCACGAGCGAGGGTTCGAATGTCCTCCTGGTGCGCGAGCGCCGACCGATGTCGTAGCGAGCGCGTATGCCGCCGGCGAAGACGAACGGCAAACGGGTGTTTTGGAAGAACGCCGGGTTCGATTCCCGGCACATCCACGGGTAAGCGAAGGCTTCGGCCGGAGCGAGCGGGTTCGAATCCCGTCCTATCGAAGCAGTACCGCAGTACCCGCCGGCGCGGGCCGCAAGGCCCGCCGTGCGACGACCGGTTTCGGTCCCGCGCGCTCGGCCGGACGGCGGGAAGCCGCCGCGCACGCCGCGCGGCCGACGCGAGCCACGCTCGCCCGGCCGCCAGGCGCGCGCAACGGATTCCACGCCGCGCCGCCCGAACGCGCCGTTCCGCGATCCGTCGCCGCACGTTGCCGGTGGCTGAAAACCAATAACCATGAGGGAACCACATCATGTGGAAGCGTTACCTGATCAAGAAAAACGAACGTGCGCTGCTGTTGAACGAGGGCGACTTCGTCAAGGTGCTGGAACCGGGCGTGTTCCGCGCATTCGATCCGTTCGGCCGGCTGACGGTGCAGACCGTGCCGCTCGACGCGCCGCTGGCCGATGCCGCGCTGGCCGACGCGCTGCGCACCGAGGCGCCGGACGTGCTCGCGCAGCATTTCGACGCGATCGACCTGTCCGACGACGAGGCCGCGCTGCGCTACCGCGATGGCACGCTGGTCGAGATCCTGCCGCCCGGCACGCGCCGGCTCTACTGGCGCGCGCTGGCCGGCCAGCGCGTCGAGCGCATCGACCTGCGCACCACCTACGCCATGCCGGCCGAGCTGGCCGCGAAGCTGACCCAGCCGCAACTGCGCGCCCGCGCCGTGGACGGCACGGCCGGCGTCATGCTGGCGAAGGTGCCGGCCTACCATGTCGGCGTGCTGAAGATCGACGGCCGCGTCGAGCAACTGCTCGAGCCGGGCGTGACGGGCTTCTGGCGCTACAACCGCGACATCGCGGTCGAGATCGTGGATCTGCGCTCGCAGGCGCTGGAGTTGAGCGGCCAGGAGATCCTGACGCGCGACAAGGTGGCGCTGCGGATGAACCTGTCGGCCACCTGGCGCTATACCGACGTGCAGCATGCGTTCGCGCAGTTGCAAAAGCCGGTGGAGCACCTGTATCGCGAGATGCAGTTCGCGCTGCGCTCGGCGGTCGGCACCCAGTCGCTCGACGAACTGCTGGAGGACAAGCAGGCGCTCGACGGCACGCTGGCCGAGCGGCTCGCCGCACGGCTGGCCGGCACGGGGCTGGAGGTGCAGGCGGTGGGCGTGAAGGACGTGGTGCTGCCGGGCGACATGAAGACGATCCTCGCGCAGGTGGTGGAAGCCGAGAAATCGGCGCAGGCGAACGTGATCCGCCGCCGCGAGGAAACCGCGGCCACGCGTTCGCTGCTGAACACGGCGAAGGTCATGGAGGAAAATCCGGTTGCCTTGCGGTTGAAGGAGCTGGAAACGCTCGAACGGATCGCCGAGCGGATCGACCGGATCTCCGTGTTCGGGGGCCTCGACCAGGTTCTCAACGGGCTGGTGAGCCTGAAGGCCGGCTGAGAAGCTGGCCGGAAGACCGACAGCACCGGTATCGACAACGCGCGACGTGCACGGGCCTGAGCGGGCCGCCGTCGCGCAACAGGAAAGGAGTACTGCAATGCAAACCCATCGCACCGAACATCAGATCATGGAAGTCGCCGGCGGCAAGCCGGTGCGGATGTGGACGGAAGGCGTCCCCGTCGACGAAGGCTCGCGCGAGCAACTGCGCAACACGGCGCGCCTGCCGATCATCTTCCGCCACCTGGCGGCGATGCCCGACGTCCACCTCGGCAAGGGCTCGACGATCGGCAGCGTGATCCCGACGCAGCGCGCGATCATCCCGGCCGCGGTCGGCGTCGATCTGGGCTGCGGCATGATGGCCGCGCGCACCACGCTGACGGCCGCCGACCTGCCCGATTCGCTGGCCGGGCTGCGCGGCGCGATCGAGCGCGCGGTGCCGCACGGC
>NZ_JAAGPF010000280.1 GCF_017104645.1 Burkholderia sp. Ac-20379 | reverse complement strand
GGCAGCTCCGGCGCCGCGCGCTGCGCCGCCGCCAGCGCCTCCACCGAAAACGACGACAGCAACGGCGGCACGGCCGCACCGCGCCAATAACGCGCCGTGTCGCGCGCCACGCGCTCCCCCGTCTCGGCCTCGCGCCCCGGGCACGGCTTGATCTCGACGTTGGCCGCCAGGCCGAGCGCGAGGCAGCGCGCGGCGGCCTGCTCCAGCGTCGGCATCCGTTCGCCGGCGAAGCGTGCGTCGAACCAGCTTCCCGCGTCGAGCGCGGCCAGCGCGGCGTAATCCATGCCGGCCGCCGCACCCTCGCCGTTCGAGGTGCGCGTCACCGTGTCGTCGTGCAGCAGGAAGCTGATGCCGTCGGCCGACAGCTTCGCGTCGAACTCCACCATCCGGTGCCCGCGCCGCGCGCCTTCCTCGAAGCCCGCCAGCGTGTTCTCCGGCGCCAGCTTGCCGCCGCCGCGATGCGCGACGATGCGCGCGATGTCGGCATACGGCCAGGATTGCGGATCGTGCTCGGGCATGGCGGCCTCCTCGTTCGACGGCGATTGCATGGATGCGGGGATCAGTTGGCGCGCCGGCCCGTGTCCGGGTCGAAGAAATGCAGCCGGTGCGCGGGCAGCGACACCGGCAGCGCCGAGCCGGCCGGCGGACGTTCGGCGTACGGCAGCCGCACCGCCACGTCGTAGTCGCCCCACCGGCCGTGCGCGAGGTTGTCGGCGCCGAGCAGTTCGCACGAATCGACCGGCAGCGTGGCGACCGGCATGCCGGGCTGCGGCGTCATGTGTTCGGGCCGCACGCCGAGCACCCACTCGCGGCCCGGCGCCACGTCGCGGCCGATGCCCGGCGCGCCGGCCACCGGCAGATGCGGGCCGCCGCCCGCCACCTCGAACAGCGCGCCGTCGGCCGAGAGCCGCCCGCGCAGCAGGTTCATGGCCGGCGAGCCGATGAAGCCGGCCACGAACGTCGTCGCGGGCTTTTCGTAGACGTCCACAGGCGCGCCGATCTGCTCGGCGCGCCCGCGGTTCATGACGATCACGCGCTGCGCCAGCGTCATCGCCTCGATCTGGTCGTGCGTGACGTAGACGCTCGTGGTGCCGAGCCGCGCATGCAGGCGCTGGATCTCGAGCCGCATCTGCACGCGCAGCTTGGCGTCGAGATTCGACAGCGGCTCGTCGAACAGGAACACGGCCGGCTCGCGCACGATCGCGCGCCCCATCGCCACGCGCTGGCGCTGCCCGCCCGACAGCTCGCGCGGCCGCCGCGCGAGCAGCGGTTCGAGTTCGAGGATCTTCGCCGCGGCGGCCACGCGCGCGTCGATCTCCGCACGCGCCAGGCCGCGGATCTTCAGCCCGTAGCCCATGTTCTGCGCGACCGTCATGTGCGGGTACAGCGCGTAGTTCTGGAACACCATCGCGATGTCGCGATCCTTCGGCTCCAGCGCGTTGACCACGGTGCCGCCGATCGCGATCTCGCCTTCCGACACGCTCTCCAGCCCGGCGATCATGCGCAGCAGCGTCGATTTCCCGCAGCCGGACGGCCCGACCAGCACGATGAATTCGCCGTCGGCGATCTCGGCGTCGATGCCGTGCAGGACGGTGTGTTTGCCGTCGTAGCTCTTGCGGACGCCGTTCAAGCTCAGTGCAGCCATGCTTCGACACTCTCCAGACAGGTGCTTATTTTTCGGTATCCACGAGGCCGCGCACGAACCAGCGCTGCATGGCCAGCACCACCGCCAGCGGCGGCAGCAGGGTCAGCAGCGTGGCGGCCATCACGAGATGCCATTCGGTGGCCGCGTCGCCGCTCGCGATCATCGTCTTGATGCCGACCACGGCCGTCGACAGCGCGCCGTCGGTGGTGATCAGGATCGGCCACAAATACTGGTTCCAGCCGTAGATGAACGTGATCACGAACAGCGCCGCGATGCTGGTGCGCGACAGCGGCAGCACCACGTCCCAGAAGAAGCGCAGCGGGCCGGCGCCGTCGATGCGCGCGGCGTCCATCAGCTCGTCGGGCAGCGTCATGAAGAACTGCCGGAACAGGAAGGTGGCGGTGGCCGAGGCGATCAGCGGCAAGGTCAGGCCCGCGTAGCTGTTGGTCATGCCGAGCGTGGACACCACTTGCACGGTCGGGAAGATCCGCACCTCGACCGGCAGCATCAGCGTGACGAAGATCAGCCAGAACGCCGTGTTGCGGAACGGGAAGCGGAAATAGACGATCGCGTAGGCCGACAGGATCGACACGGCGATCTTGCCGATGGCGATCACCAGCGCCATCACGAGGCTGTTGATCAGCAGGATGCCGAACGGCGTGACGGTCGCGCCGCTGCCGCGATGCCAGATGGTCGCGATGTTCTCGAACAGGTGCGTGCTGGGAATCAGCGACAGCGGCACCGTGAACACCTCCTGCGCGCTCATGGTGGCGGCGCAGAAGCCGACGTAGACGGGAAACAGCAGCAGCACCACGCCCGCGATCAGCACCGCGTGGCAGAACCGGTCGAAGCCCTTGCGATTTTCGATCATGCGTATTGCACCCTGCGTTCGACGAAGCGGAACTGCACCACGGTCAGCGCCACCACGATCGCCATCAGCACCACCGACTGCGCGCCGGAACTGCCGATGTCGAGCCCCTGGAAGCCCTCGGTGTAGATCTTGTAGATCAGCGTCTTGGTGCTCTGGCCGGGGCCGCCCGCCGTGGCCGCGTCGATCACCGGGAACGTGTCGAAGAACGCGTACACCAGGTTCACGACCAGCAGGAAGAAGCTGGTCGGCGACAGCAGCGGCAGCGCGATGTTGAAGAAGCGCCGCACCGGGCCGGCGCCGTCGATCGCGGCCGCCTCGATCAGCGAGCGCGGGATCGCCTGCAGCCCGGCGTAGAAGAACAGGAAGTTGTAGCTGACCTGCTTCCAGATCGACGCGATCACGACCAGCGTCATCGCCTGGTTCGGATAGAGCGCGTGATTCCAGACGATGCCGAGCTTCGCCAGCGCATAGGTGACGATGCCGATGCTCGGGTTGAACAGGAACGCCCACAGCACGGCGGCGATGGTGGGCGCGACCGCGTACGGCCAGATCAGCAGCGTGCGATAGGCGCGCGAGCCGCGAATCACGCGGTCGGCGCAGGCGGCCAGCAGCAGCGAAATGGCCAGCCCGCCGATCGTCACGAGCGCGCTGAACAGCAGCGTGGTCTTGAACGAATCGAGGTAGAGCGGATCGCCGAACAGGTGCGCGAAATTGGCCAGGCCGACGAATTCGCTGGTGGTGCCGAACGCGTCCTGCGACTGGGTGGATTGCCAGAGCGCGACGCCGGCCGGCCACAGGAAGAAGATCGCGGTGATCGCCAGTTGCGGCGCGACCAGCAGATACGGCAGCGCGCTCGCGCCGAATCGGGAACGGGATGACATCGGAGGAATTCCGTCGACAAAGAAGCCGCTTCGCCGCGCCGCCGCGATGCTGCCGCGGCGGCGCAACAGCGCGGCGGAACCGCGCTCAGGAGCCTTGCTTCTCGAAACGGCGCAGCAGTTCGTTGCCGCGCGCCACCGCCTCGTCGAGCGCGGCCTGCGGCGTTTTCTTCTGCGCCCAGACCTGCTCCAGTTCCTCGTCGACGACGGTGCGGATCTGCGGCATGTTGCCCAGACGCAGCCCCTTCGTGAACGGCAGCGGCGGCTTGTTCAGCATCTGCTTGGTGGCCGTGTCGGCGCCCGGGTTCTTGGCGTAGAAGCCCTGCTCGCGCGTCAGGTCGTAGGCGGCCGTGGTGACGGGCAGGTAGCCCGTGTCCTGGTGCCATTTCGCGGCCACCGGCGGCGAGCTCAGGTAGGCCAGGAACTTGGCGACGCCCTTGTAGGTGTTCGCGTCCTTGCCGCTCAGCACCCACAGGCTCGCGCCGCCGATGATCGCGTTCTGCGGCGCGCCCTTCACGCCGGCGTCGTACGGCATCATGCCGGTGCCGAAATCGAACTTCGCGTACTTGCGGATGGTGGCCAGCGCGCCCGACGAGGTGGTCATGATCGCGCAGTCGCCGCTATAGAACTTCGCGGTGGCTTCGTCCTTGCGGCCGGCGTAGCTGAACGTGCCTTCCTTGGCCATGTCCTGCAGGAACGCGATGTGGGCGACCTGCTGCGGCTTGTTGAATTCGAGCACGGCGTCGGTGCCGTCGAAGCCGTTGTTGCGCGTCGCGAACGGCAGGCCGTGCCACGCGCTGTAATTCTCGAGCTGGATCCAGCCCTGCCAGCCGGTGGTGTAGCCGCACGTGGAGCCGGCCTTGCGCAGCTTCTCGGCGTCGGTCTTCACCTCGGCCCAGGTTTTCGGCGGCTGATTCGGATCGAGCCCGGCCTTCTTGAACAGATCCTTGTTGTAGTACAGCACCGGCGTCGAGCTGTTGAACGGCATCGAGACGAGGTGGCCCGTCTTCGCGTCGCTGTAGTAGCTGGCCACGGTCGGCACGAAGGCCTTTTCGTCGAGCGGCACGCCGGCCTGGCGGAACACGTCGGACACCGGCAGCACCGCCTTTTTCGCCTGGATCATGGTGGCCGTGCCGACTTCGTACACCTGAAGAATCGCCGGCGCGTTGCCGCTGCGATAAGCCGAGATGCCGGCGGCCAGCGCCTGGTCGTAAGTGCCCTTGAACACCGGCACGATCTTGTAATCGCTCTGCGACGCGTTGAACTGTTCGGCGATCGCATTGACCTTGTCGCCGAGCGCGGCTTCCATCGCGTGCCAGAACTGGATTTCGGTCGCCGCGAACGCACTGCTCTGCATGCCGAACCAGATCATGCCGCCCGCAGCCAGCGAGCGAACCAGGGTGTTGACTCTCATCGACGCATCTCCATGTTGTGCGGCCTGGCTCCAACGGCCGGCCGCTTGGGTGTGCCCGTGGCGGGCGGCAGCGCAGTCTAGTTCTCGTCCATGACAAACAGCCGTTGATATTCCTTCAGCGCGAAGCGGTCCGTCATGCCGGCGATGTAGTGCGCGACGAGCCGCGGCTGGGCGGCCGGCGCGGCGCTCTGATAGGCCGGCGGCAGCAGGCGCGGATCGCCGGTGAACGCGTCGTACAGCCCCTTCACGACGCGCTGCGCCTTGTTCGCCATGCGCATCACCTTGTAGTGGCGATAGAGGTTGTGGAACAGGAAGCGCTTGAGCTCGGCGGCCTCCTCGGCGATCACCGGGCTGTGCACGACGAGCTGCGGGCAGCGCCGCACGTCGTCGAGGGAGGCCGGCGCGTATTCGGCGAGATTGCGCGTGGTGGCATCGATCAGGTCGACGATCAGCGTATTGATGATGCGGCGCACCGTTTCGTGCACGAGCCGGCGGCCTTCGAGCGACGGGAAATCGCCGAGCGCCGCATCGTAATGGCGGCGCCAGAGCGCGATGCCGGCCAGTTGCGGGATCGTGATCAGGCCCGAACGCAAGCCGTCGTCGACATCGTGGTTGTTGTAGGCGATCTCGTCGGCGATGTTGGCGATCTGCGCTTCGAGCGACGGCCGGCGGCCTTCGAGGAAGCGCTCGCCGAGTTCGCCGAGCTTGCGCGCGTTCTCGCGCGAGCAATGCTTGAGGATGCCCTCGCGCGTCTCGAAGCAGAGGTTCAGGCCGTTGAACGCGCCGTAGTGCTCCTCCAGCTCGTCGACCACGGCGAGGCTCTGCAGGTTGTGCTCGAAGCCGCCGTGCTCGCGCATGCATTCGTTCAACGCGTCCTGCCCGGCATGGCCGAACGGCGTATGGCCGAGATCGTGCGCGAGCGAGATCGCCTCGACCAGATCCTCGTTCAGGCGCAGGTTGCGCGCCACCGAGCGCGCGATCTGCGCGACTTCGAGGCTGTGCGTGAGACGGGTGCGGAACAGGTCGCCTTCGTGGTTCACGAAGACCTGGGTTTTGTATTCGAGGCGGCGGAAGGCCGTCGAATGGACGATGCGGTCGCGATCGCGCTGGAATTCGGTGCGTGCGGCCGGCGGCGTTTCGGGGTGCCGGCGGCCGCGCGTGGCCATCGAATGCGCCGCGTAGGGCGCGAGGTGCGCTTCGAGCGCGGCGACGGTGGGCGCGGCGACGGGGCCACCCGTCTTGCCGGGCCGCGCCTGCGGCGCATCGGTGGGGTGTGGCAACTCGCGGGGTGTTTCGCTCACTGTCTCCTCCACTGCTGGGGCGCCGGCCAATCCGGCGCCGCGTTACCGGATTGCGGCGGCGAGCGTGGCCTGGACCAGGTCGTCGGGCGCCGCGGTGATCGACGCGGCGCCGAGCCGGTCGAGCACGATGAATTTGATCGCGCCGGCTTCGGCCTTCTTGTCGACCTGCATCATCTCGACATAGCGGGCCGCGCCGAGATCGGGCGCGCGCACCGGCAGGCGCGCCGCGGCGATCACGCGGTTCAGGCGCTGGCGCGACGCGTCGTCCAGGCGACCGAGCCGCACCGACAGATCGGCCGCCATCACCATCCCGCAGCCGACTGCCTCGCCGTGCAGCCATTCGCCGTAGCCGAGGCCGGCCTCGATCGCGTGGCCGAACGTGTGGCCGAAATTGAGGATCGCACGCAGCCCGCCTTCGCGTTCGTCGGCGGCCACCACGCGGGCCTTGATCTCGCACGAGCGCTTGACGGCTTCGGTCAGCGCGGCCGGTTCGCGGCGGTTCAGCGCCTCGATATCGGCCTCGATCCAGTCGAAGAACGCGGTATCGGCGATCGCGCCGGTCTTGATGACCTCGGCGATGCCGGCCGCCAGTTCGCGTTCGGGCAGCGTGCGCAGCGCGCCGATATCGGCGATCACCGCTTGCGGCTGGTAGAACGCGCCGATCATGTTCTTGCCGAGCGGGTGATTGATGCCCGTCTTGCCGCCGACCGACGAATCGACCTGCGACAGCAGGGTCGTGGGCACCTGGATGAACGGCACGCCGCGCATGTAGCAGGCGGCCGCGAAACCGGTCATGTCGCCCACCACGCCGCCGCCGAGCGCGATCAGCGTGGTCTTGCGGTCGGCGCGCGCGCCGAGCAGCCCGTCGAAGATCAGGTTCAGCGTTTCCCAGTGCTTGTAGGCTTCGCCGTCGGGCAGCACCACCGTTTCGACCTGCTTGCCGAGCGGCGCGAGCGCGGCGCGCAGCGCATCGCCGTAAAGCGGATCGACCGTGGTGTTGGTGACGATGGTGACGGACGCGCCCTTGATGTGCGGCGCGAACAGTTCGGTGCGGCCGATCAGGCCATCGCCGATATGAATCGGGTAGGCGCGATCGCCCAGGTCGACATTGACGGTAATCATGCTTGTAGCGGCTTGGCGACGATGCCGGCCAGTTCGAGCTGCATCAGCACCATGTTGACGAGGCCGTTGACGGACGGACGGCCGGTTTCGATCACGAAATGCGCGCATTCGCGATAGAGCGGATCGCGCACTTCGTAGAGCGCCTCGAGCCGGGCCTTGGGATCTTCCGTCTGCAACAGCGGGCGGTTCTTGTCCTTGCGGGTACGCAACCAGAGATCGTGCGGATTGGCACGCAGATAGATGACGATGCCGCGCGAATTCAGCACATTGCGGTTTTCGGGGCGGATGACGGCGCCGCCGCCCGTGGCCAGCACGACGTTGTTGCGCTGGCTCAGCTCGTCGATCATCTTTTCCTCGCGGTCGCGAAAACCGGCCTCGCCCTCGAGTTCGAAGATGAGCGGAATGCGCGATCCGGTCCGGGCCTCGATTTCGTGATCGGAATCGAAGAACGGCCTGTCGAGACGGCGCGCGACCGCACGACCCACGGTGGTTTTACCCGCCCCCATGAGTCCGACGAAAAATACGCTTGCGTGTGGGTCCCGCGCTTGCAACGGCTTCCTCTGCTTCAATCTTGCTGGTGTGTGGCGCAGCTTACTGGCAAAGCGCCGGCCTTGTCGAGCGTGGCCGGCGGGCACTCGGCCGCGGGCTGCGGCGCAACCCGCGCCTGCCTTTCAGCCCCAACCGGCTCGCCGACCACGCGCGGCGTGATGTAGACGACCAGTTCGGTCGATTTCTCGCGCCGCGCTTTGTGGCGGAACAGCGCACCCAAAACCGGTATTTTGCCCAAGACCGGCACCCGAGTCACATCGTCCCACTCGTTTCGCTCGTAAATTCCGCCGATCGAGACCGTGCCCCCATTTTCGACCTCGACGCGCGTGCGCACATGTTTGGTGTGAATCGCCGGCCCGGCGTCGGTCTGCTCGCCGACGCTGTCCTTGGCGATATCGAGATCGAGCACCACCTGCCCGTCGGGCGTGATCTGCGGCTCGACCTCGAGCTTGAGCGTGGCCCGGCGGAACTGCACGCCCGACACGCCGCGCCCGACCTTGGCCTGATACGGCAGCTCGGTGCCCTGCTCGACCAGCGCCGGCGCGCGGTCGGCCGTCACCACGCTTGGTCGCGACAGGATCTGGCCCCGCCCTTCCGATTCAAGCGCACTCAGCTCGATGTCGAGCAACCGGGTGGCACCGGCGACGAACAGCGTGAGGCCGGCTGTGGCCGCCTCGAAGCCAGATAACGGCCCGGCGGACAGATCGGCGAGCCGCCCGGCCGAGCCGCCCATCACACCGGTGGCGAGCGGATCGCCGCCGCTCGCCGTGTCGGGCGTCCTGTCTGCGCCGTCCCCCGCCGCCGCGCCGCCCTTGCCCATGCCGCGCGTGCGCAACGCCAGCCGCGCGCCCAGCTCGCGCGAGAAACCGCGCTCGCCCTCCACGATCCGCGCCTCGATCAGGACCTGCCGGGCCGGCCGGTCGAGTTGCGCGACGAGCGCGGCGATCTGCGCCAGCCGGCCGTCGAGATCGGTGACGAACAACAGGTTGGTGCGCGGATCGGCCAGCACCGAGCCGCGCCGGGACAGCACACGCTGCCCCGCGCCGCCCGCCAGCAGGCGCGCGACATCGTTGGCGCGCGGGTAGCGCAGCACGAAGGTGCGGCTCGCCAGGGGCTCCAGATCGGCGGCGCGCGCATGGGCCTCGAAGCGCTCCCGCTCGCGCACCGCCAACTCGGCGACCGGCGCGACCCAGATCACGTCGCCGCGCGTGGCCATCGCCAGGCCGTTCGCGTCGAGCAGCGCGTCGAACGCGTCGCGCCAGCGCACGTCGTGAATGCGCAGCGTGACGCTGCCCTGCACCCGGCCGCTCAGCACCACGCTCTTGCCGGTGAAACGGGCGAACGCGTCGAACGCGGCCGCGAGCGGGGCTTGCCGCAGGTCGAGTGAGATCCGGCGCCGGTCGAGCGCGACGCCCGGCTTCGACTGCAACCTGGACAGGCGCACGGGGGGCGGCAAGGGGATAGGCGGCCCTTCCAGCGCGGGCGGGGAGACGGCGGCCGATGGTTCCGACGCCTTACCGGCATCGTCGCCGGCATCGGGCGACGAGACGTCGGCAGAAGGCGGCAGCGACGCCGCGCTGCCTTGGCCAAGCGCGCTCGTTCCGCCGATCCGGCCGGCATCGCCATCGAACCATCCCGCGCCGTCAACGCGCGCAACTGGTTGCGCGCCCGCCGCCCCCGTGTCCAGACGGGCGGCCACCGGCATGACGAGCGGCAACGGCGGCCGCAACATCGCCGCGACGGGCCGCGCGCCGCAGCAGATGAGCGCGAGGGCCAGCGCCAGCCTCGCAGCATCTCGGTGCTCGCCGGTCATGACTGCCCCTCTTCAGCCAGCACAACGCGATGCTCGCGGCCATCGCCGGAGCCGAACCACACGCCGCCGCCATCGATACGGGCGATGCGCTCGCCGCCGATGCGCTCGCCGGGCGCTGCGCACCACGGCCCGCTCTCGGCATCGAACACGGCCAATGCGCGTCGCGCGTTCCCGACGATCCCGGCCAGCCGCGGCGACGCTACCGCTTCCCGGCCGCCGAAATCGGCCCCGTCATCGGCCACCTCATCGGCCCCCTCATCGGCCCCGTCTGGCAGGCCGACCGTCAGAACGTCGAACGGGTCGGGCAGCATCAGCGCGCCCTGGCCTCGTGCCGGCGCCTCCGGCAACACCGCCAGCCGCGCCGAAAACGTCGCACCCGCCGCTGCGCCCGCCGGGCGCTGCGCACCACGGCCAGCTCTCGGCATCGAACACGGCCAATGCGCGTCGCGAGTTCCCGACCATCCCGGCCAGCCGCGGCGACGCTACCGCTGCCCGGCCGCCGAAATCGGCCCCGTCATCGGCCACCTCATCGGCCCACTCATCGGCCCCGTCTGGCAGGCCGACCGTCAGAACGTCGAACGGGTCGGGCAGCATCAGCGCGCCCTGGCCTCGTGCCGGCGCCTCCGGCAACACCGCCAGCCGCGCCGAAAACGTCGCACCCGCC
>NZ_JAAGPF010000279.1 GCF_017104645.1 Burkholderia sp. Ac-20379 | reverse complement strand
CCAGTTGCGCGCCGAGCGGCTGCGCCGGATCGAGCACGGCATCGACCGCGCCTGTCTTGGCGAGATTGTCGAGGCCCGGCGCGAACACGGCCGTCGATTTCGCCATCTCCTGCAGCACGTCGAGCGGCAGCTTGGTGACGCGCGAGATCGACGGCAGATCCATCACCGCCGGCTCCGCGCCAGGCAGCGCCACCAGCACGCGCGTGGCCAGGGCCGTCGCGATGAACGCCCCGGCCGCCGTGCCGCCATACAGCAGGCCGACCGTCGGATGGCCGCGCAGGCTCGCCAGCATCAGGCTCTTGGCCAGATGCGACAGGCACTCGTTGAGGCCGAGCAATTCGTCGCGCTTGCTCATGCGCTGGCTCGCGCTGTCCACCAGCACGAGGATCGGCGTGCGATCGCCGCGGCGCACCGCATCGAGCACGCGCGCCGACAGCCACAGGGCTTCGTCCACGCCGACGAACGCGCCGCCCGACACGCCGATCACGTCCACCGTGCGGCCCGCGACGGTGGCGCGGCCGGCCAGCAGGCCGTCGTCGCGCACCGTCACGTCGTGATCGAAGGAACCGAGAATCTCATCGAGCGTCATCGCGCGTCTCCTGAAGGCGGTCGGCCAGCGCGGCGAACGCGTCGCCGGGCATGGCGGGAATGGCGTCGGCCTCGGCATCGGTCGCGCCGAGCTTGCGCCAGACGTCGCGCGCGTCGGCGCACTCGCCGAACGCCGCGAGGCGCGCCTCGAGCCGCGCCTGCTCGGCATCGAGCACCGCGAGATCGAAACCGTGGCGCACCGCGAGCAATTCGAGCGCGGCGGCACGGAACGCCGGCAGCGCGTCGTCGACGAAACGCTCGGCGCCGCCGATCAGCCGGCGATGCTTGCCGCCCATGGTGCGCCAGACCAGCGCGCGATCCTTCGAGTCGAATTCCTCGACGCCGCGATTCGTTTCGATCACCTCGGGGCCGGACACGCTGATGCGCCCCGGCTCCGACACCGCCAGCGCCGAGCAGCACGCCGCCAGCAAGCCGCCGCCGCCGTAGCAGCCGGCGCGGCCGCCGATCAGCCCGATCACGGGCACGCCGGCGTCGCGCGCATCGACCAGCGCGCGCATCACCTCGGCGATCGCCAGCTCGCCCGCATTGGCTTCCTGCAGGCGCACGCCGCCGGTATCGAACAGGATCAGCACCGGCGTGGCCGATTCGCGCGCGGCGCGCAGCAGGCCGGTGAGCTTCGCGCCGTGGATCTCGCCGAACGCGCCGCCCATGAAGCGGCCCTCCTGCGCGGCCACCAGCACGGCGCGGCCGTCGAGCGTGGCGCGGCCGACGATCATGCCGTCGTCGAACTGGCGCGGCAGCGCGAACAGCGGCAGGTGCGGGCTCATTTCCCGCTCGGCCGGGCCGATGAATTCGGCGAAGCTGCCGGCATCGACGAGCCCGTCGATGCGTTGCCGCGCCGACGCTTCGTACCAGCTCGCGCCAGCCGTGGAGAGGTCGAATCCGCTCATCGCAGGCCTCCCTCGATCGCACGAACCGCCTGGGCGAGCCGCAGCGCCACCGTGTCGGGGCGCGCGCCGCCGTCGTTGATCGAGAAGCGCAGGCCGCCCGGCGAGCGCCGCTCGACGAAATCGGCGATCACGGCCTGCCACACCTCGCCGAAGCCGGTGGCGGCGGTTTGAATGTCGATCTCGCAGGCCGCGCCGGGCAGCACGCGCTCGACGAGCACTTCGAGATTGCCGGATGCGACGACGCCGACCAGCGCCGACGCCGCATCCCCGCCCGCGCGCTCGCGCGCGGTGTGACGATAGTTGAGCTGTTCCATTCGATCTCTCCCGCCGGCCCGCTCGGGGCCGGCCGAAACGCGCGCGGGTCGGCTGCCGCCCCGCGCGGCAGGTCCTTACCAGTTGCGAAAGCGTGACGGCGGCGCATACAGGCCGCCGGACCAGTGCACGAGGTCCTTCACCGAGCGCGCCGCGAGCAGGCGGCGATCGGCGTCGAGCGGATCGATGCCGAGATCCTCGGGGCGGCGGATCACGCCGCGCTCGCGCAGCCGTTCGACCAGCTTGCGGTCGCGGCCGCGGCCGACGTCGGTATAGCCGGCCACGCCGCGGATCGCATGTTCGCGCTCGTCGGCGTCGCGGCACAGCAGCAGGTTCGCGATGCCCTCCTCGGTCACGACGTGCGTGACGTCGTCGCCGTACACCATGATCGGCGCGAGATCGAGCGAGAGCTTGTCGGCCAGGCGCAGCGCGTCGAGCTTCTCGACGAACATCGGCACGTTCTTCTCGCCGAACGTCTCGCCGATCTGCACCACCAGCTTGCGCCCGCGCCGCAGCGCGGCCGGCGTGTGCGGATCGGCCTCGGCGCCGGCCTTCAGCCACGGCTCGCTCGAATGGCGGCGGCCGCGCGCGTCGCTGCCCATGTTCGGCGCGCCGCCGAAGCCGGCGATGCGGCTCTCGGTCACCGTCGACGAATGGCCGGCCAGATCGATCTGCAGCGTTGAGCCGATGAACATGTCGCAGGCGTACAGGCCGGCCGTCTGGCAGAACGCGCGGTTCGAGCGCAGCGAGCCGTCCGAGCCCGTGAAGTAGATGTCGGAGCGCGCGCGGATGTAGTCGTCCATGCCGACTTCGGAGCCGAAGCAGTGGATCTGTTCGACCCAGCCCGATTCGATCGCCGGGATCAGCGTGGGATGCGGATTGAGCGCCCAGTGCGTGCCGACCTTGCCCTTCAGGCCGAGCCGTTCGCCGTAGGTGGGCAGCAGCAGCTCGATGGCGGCCGTGTTGAAGCCGATGCCGTGATTGAGCCGCTTGATGCCGTAGGGCTGGTAGATGCCCTTGAGCGCGAGCATCGCGGTGAGGATCTGGGTTTCGGTGATCGCGGCCGGATCGCGCGTGAACAGCGGCTCGACGAAGAACGGCCGGCCGGCCTCCACGACGAAATGCACGCGGTCGCCCGGGATGTCGACGCGCGGCACGCGATCGACGATGCGATCGACCTGCGCGATCACGATGCCGTCCTTGAACGCCGTGGCTTCCACCACGGTGGGCGTGTCCTCGGTGTTCGGGCCGGTGTAGAGATTGCCGTCGGCGTCGGCGCTGACGGCCGCGATCAGCGCCACCTGCGGCGTCAGATCGATGAAGTAGCGCGCGAACAGTTCGAGGTAGGTGTGCACGGCGCCCAGCTCGATGCGGCCGCCGAACAGCAGCTTGGCGATGCGCTGCGATTGCGGGCCCGAGTAGGCGTAGTCGAGGCGCTTCGCGATGCCGCGCTCGAACACGTCGAGATGCTCGGGCAGCACGATGCCCGATTGCACCATGTGAAGATCGTGGATCTTCGCGCTGTCGACCTCGGCAAGCGCCGTGGCCAGCAAATCGGCCTGCTTCTGGTTGTCGCCTTCAAGGCAGACACGGTCGCCGGGGCGCAGCACCGCCTCGAGCAGCGCCGTCGCGTCCTCGGCCGCCACCCGCTTGCCGCGCGCGAGCGGCGCGCCCGCCGCGAGGCGTGCGTCGCGGGCCTGCCGCGCCTGATTCCATGCCGTCATTGCGTCTCTCCTCCGATGCGGATCCGGTGCAGGCGATTGTATGCCGCGCCGCGCGGGCCATTGATGAAGTTGCCCAATGCCACTCAGAGGCCGCGCCAATCGATCGCGCGCCGCCCGCGGGCGTCTTGCCGTAGACTTCTGCGACGGCCCGGCCGGGCAGCGCCCGCGCGCCGCCGCCGACGTCGTTCACCTGGATTCCACCATGCGTCCGTTACCGCCCGAACTGCTGCGCAGTTTCGTCGCCGTCGCCCAGACCGGCAGCTTCACCGCCGCGTCCGAGCGCGTCAATCTCTCGCAATCCACCGTCAGCCAGCACATCCGCCGGCTCGAGGAGCTGCTCGACCGGCCGCTGTTCGAGCGCGACACGCGCAACGTGCGGCTGTCCGCCAACGGCGAGGCGCTGCACCGCTACGCCAGCCGCATCCTCGAACTGATGGACGAGGCGGTGATGTCGGTGTGCGGGCCGCCGCTGTCGGGCAAGGTGCGGCTCGGGATGTCCGAGGATTTCGCCTCGGCCCACCTGACCGCCGCGCTGGCCAGCTTCATCCAGCGCAATCCCGAAGTCGAACTGGAGATCGCCACCGGCCTGTCGGGCGACCTGTTCCACGCGCTCGACGAGGGCCGTCACGATCTGGTGTTCGCCAAGCGCATCGCCGGCAGCCGGCGCGGCCGCGTGATCCGCACCGAGCCGCTGTACTGGTGCACCGGCCCGGCCTCGCCGATCACGGGGCGCGAAGCGGTGCTGCCGCTCGCGCTGCATCCGGAGCCGAGCGTGTCGCGCCAGCGCGTGCTCGAAACGCTGAACGCGATCGGCCGCCCGTACCGCATTGCCGTGTCGAGCAGCAGCATCGCGGCGCTGCGCGCGGCCGCGGCCGCCGGGCTCGGCGTGTCGGCGTTCGCCGGCTATGTGATTCCGCAGGGGCTGGCCAAGCTCGAGGCGGGCCTGCCCGTGCTCGGCGATCTCGAATACGTGATCGACCGGCCCGCCTCGGCGTCGCGCTCGACGCTGGCGCTCGAAGCCACGCTGGTGGCCGCGGCGGCGGAGTTCTGAGGCGCGCGCCGCCGTTCGTCCAACGCGTGCGCCGCCGGGCGCTCAGGGCAGGAAGCTGCGCCGGCGCGCCTCGATCAGTTCGACCAGCAGCCGGTCGCGCTCCGCGCCAAGCTCCGCGATCGAGCGCGCGCCCTGAATCTCGCGCAGTTCCTCGATCAGCTTGCGATCGACGTCCTCGTTGAACGACGGCGTGCCGAGATCGTCCCACCAGCTCGTGATCGGCCCCGACAGATGGTCGAGAAAATGCGCCATGCCGCCGTCGCCGCCGCCGAGGTGATAGGTCAGGCCCTGCCCCATCAGCCCCCAGCGCAGGCCCGGCCCCCAGGACACGGCCTTGTCGGCATCCGCCACGCTGACCACGCCCTCGCCCACCAGGTGATAGACCTCGCGAAACAGCGCGGCGGCCAGCCGGTTCGCCACGTGGCCGGGCATCTCCTTGTTCAGCACGATCGTGACCTTGCCGAGCCCGTCGTAGAAGCGCTTGGCGCGCGCGATCGCGTCGGGCGCGGTGAGCGCGCCGCCGGCCAGTTCGACGAGCGGAATCAGATGCGGAGGATTGAACGGATGCGCGATCAGGCAACGCTCGGGATGACGTTCGCAGGCGGTCTGGATCTCGGACATGCGCAACCCCGACGAGCTCGACCCGATCAACGCGGCCGCCGGCAGCCGCGCATCCATGCGGCGATACAGCTCGCGCTTGACGTCGAGCCGCTCCGGGCCGTTTTCCTGCACGAAATCCACGCCGTCGAGCGCGGCGTCGAGATCGGCCTCGAAGCGCAGCTTCGCGCGGCAGGCCGCGAGCCGGGTCTCGCCCATGAAGCGCGCGAGCGCCGCGTCGAGCCGCTCGGCCGCGCCGGGCGCCGGGTCGGTCACGACCACGTCGAAGCCCTGATCGAGGTAGAAGGCGGTCCAGCTTGCGCCGATCACGCCCGCGCCGACGACGGCAATGCGTTGGATATCCATGGGATCCGGTCTCCGGTAGCGAATTCGCTCGTTGAATGATGGCGACGATTGTCGCACCGAACGGCTTCGGATTGCTCCGGGCCGCCTGGGCCGGCCGCTTGCGATCGCGGAGCCGCCCGCCCATGAAAAAACGCCACGCGAACCGGGTTCGCGTGGCGTTTCGGACGATGCGCCGGGCAAGCCGGCTACCGAATCAAGCGCCGAGCCGCGCTTCGAAGGCCGCCTTCGTATCGGCCAGCGCCTGCGGCAGGCGCGTCTTCAGCTTGTCGAACAGTTCGTCGTGCAGCGCCAGTTCCTCGCGCCACGCATCGCGATCGACCGAGGCCACCTGCTCGAACTGCTCGGCCGTGAACGCCATGCCGCCCCAGTCGATGTCCTGATAGCGCGGCGTCAGGCCGAGCGCGTGCTCGACGCCCTCGCCGCGGCCGTCGATGCGCTCGAGCATCCACTTCAGCACGCGCATGTTCTCGCCGAAGCCGGGCCACGCGAAGCGGCCGTCGGCATCCTTGCGGAACCAGTTCACGCAGTAGATCTTCGGCAGCGTCGCGCCCGACGCTTCGAGCTGGCTGCCGAGCTTCAGCCAGTGCGAGAAATAGTCGCTCATGTTGTAGCCGCAGAACGGCAGCATCGCGAACGGATCGCGGCGCACCACGCCCTGCTTGCCGGCCGCGGCGGCCGTGGTTTCGGAGCCCATCGTGGCGGCCATGTAGACGCCTTCGGTCCAGTCGCGCGCCTCGGTCACGAGCGGCACCGTGGTCGAGCGGCGGCCGCCGAACACGAACGCGTCGATCGCGACGCCGGCCGGGTTGTCCCAATCGGCGTCGATCGACGGGCATTGCGAGGCCGGCGCCGTGAAGCGCGCGTTCGGATGCGCGGCCTTGCGGCCCGTTTCCTTGCCGATCGCGGGCGTCCAGTCCTGGCCCTGCCAGTCGCGCAGGTGGGCGGGCGGCGTGTCGGTCAGGCCTTCCCACCAGACGTCGCCGTCGTCGGTCAGCGCGACGTTCGTGAAGATCACGTTCTCGCGCAGCGTGGCCAGCGCGTTCGGGTTGGTCTTCTCGCCGGTGCCCGGCGCGACGCCGAAATAGCCGGCTTCCGGATTGATCGCGTAGAGCCTGCCGTCCTGGCCCGGTTTGATCCAGGCGATGTCGTCGCCGATCGTCGTGACCTTCCAGCCGTCGAAGCCGGCCGGCGGAATCAGCATCGCGAAGTTGGTCTTGCCGCAGGCCGACGGGAACGCCGCCGCGATATGACGCTTGGCGCCATCGGGCGCGGTCACGCCGAGGATCAGCATGTGCTCGGCCAGCCAGCCTTCGTCGCGGCCCATCGTCGAGGCGATGCGGAGTGCGAAGCACTTTTTCCCGAGCAGCGCGTTGCCGCCGTAGCCCGAGCCGTAGCTCCAGATCTCGCGCGTTTCGGGGAAATGCACGATGTACTTGGTGTCGTTGCACGGCCACGGCACGTCGGCCTCGCCGGCCGCGAGCGGCTTGCCGACGCTGTGCACGCACGGCACGAAATGGCCGTCCTCGCCGAGCACGCGATACACGTCGCGGCCCATGCGCGTCATGATCCGCATGTTGACGGCCACGTACGGGCTGTCCGACAGCTCCACGCCGATGTGCGCGATCGGCGAGCCGAGCGGCCCCATCGAGAACGGCACGACGTAGAGCGTGCGGCCGCGCATCGCGCCGCGGAACAGGCCGTCGAGCGTGCCGCGCATTTCTGCGGGCGCGACCCAGTGGTTGGTCGGGCCGGCGTCGTCGCGCGCTTCGCTGCAGATGAACGTGCGATCCTCGACACGTGCCACGTCCGACGGATCGGACAGCGCGAGAAACGAGTTCGGGCGCTTGGCCGGATTCAGGCGAATCATCGTGCCCTGCGCGACCATCTGCTCGCAGAAGCGATCGTATTCTTCCTGCGAGCCGTCGCACCACACGACATTGTCGGGCTCGGTCAGCGCGGCGATGCGCGCGACCCAGTCGATCAGGCCGCGATGGCGAACGTACTCGGGCACGTCGAGCGACAGGGAATGCGCAGCCTCGACCGCTTGGCTTCGGGTCATGAAAATCTCCAGACAGGTGTTGAAAGGGAAGACGGTGAGCGTGGGGCCTGCGCCTCAGAGCGGGCGCGGCGGCGCGCGGCGCATCGCAGGCCTCGCGACATCGCGGGGCGCCGGGAGCGCAGGCCGGTTTCTGCGCGGCGCGGCGGCGCGGCCTGCGGCGAAACCTTCACGGGTAGGGGGGCGTGCAACGATCGCGGGAATCGGCATTGCCGATGCGAGACCTCAGTATTCGAGAGTGGGCCAGCATACCATCGCGTTTCCAAAGTTTGGGATGGCATGGCGCCGCTGCTAGGGATGATCCCGATAGGGATGCCCCTGAAGCGGGGCGCGACCCTCGCGGGCCGTCGGCAATCGATGCACCCGCACGCATCGATTTGAAAAATCCCTCTTGAATTCGTGCGCAACGCTCCTACTTGTGGAGCCATGAGGCGGTTGCGCTCCGCACCGCCGGTTGACCCCGCATCGCATGCGCCGCGCCCCTTGCGCGCCGGCCGTGCCGATCGATCTTCGAGAGGATTCGAACCATGACCACGTATCGCTTCGGCGCCGATCTGTTCGGCGAACTCGACCGGCTGCAACGGCAGATGTCGGGCTTCGCCGCCTCGCGCGGCCGCCGCTTCGACGCGTTCCCGCCGATCAACGTCGGTGCGAACGACGACGCGATCGAGATCGTCGCCTTCGCCCCGGGCATGCAGGCCGCCGATTTCGACGTGACGATCGACAAAGGACTCCTGACGATCAGCGGCGAACGCAGCATCGCTTCGCCTGCCGCTTCTTTTGCGTCCGATAATGTTTCGGATACCGAATCGTCTGGCGCGGACAATGCCGCTTCTCCCGCGTCAACCGCACCGGCGGCCCCGGCTCGGCCGCTGTCCCGCGAACGCTTCAGCGGCCGCTTCCGCCGTGCGGTGGAACTGCCGTCGAATGCCGACGCGGGGAGCATCGAGGCGCGCTACGACAATGGTTGTCTGCGCATCCGTATCGCCAAGCGCGCTGCCGCACAGCCGCGTTCGATTCACGTTCAGTAAATTGTTGCGAGGAACTTCGCCATGACCACGACTCCCGAACTCATCGACCGCCCGGCCGCCGATACTTCCGCACCGGCCCAGGCGAACCCCCACGACACGCCGCGCCGCGGCCCGAGCGTCACGCCGGCCGTGGATATTGCCGAGGACGCGCAAGGCATCACGCTGTGGGCCGACCTGCCCGGCGTCGCGAAAGCGGGCCTCGACGTGCGCGTGCACGACGGCCGCCTGACCATCGACGCCCAGGCCGAGCTGCCGCAAGCGGCCGGCCTGCGCGTGCAGCATGCCGAACGGCGCACGCCGCGCTATCTGCGCAGCTTCGCGGTGAGCCCGCACTTCGACACCGCGCGCATCGACGCGAACCTGCGCGACGGCGTGCTGACGCTGCGCATCCCGCGCCGCGCCGAAGCGCTGCCGCGCAAGATCGAGATCGCAACCGGCCAGGCCTGAGCGATTCCGGCAGCGCGTCCGGCACGATCCCGCCCTCGTTGGGGCGGGATTTTTTTGCGTGCGCGTTTCGGGGGCGGCGCTCGCGTTCGCGCGGCACATGCAGCCGGACATCAGGGGAAACTATAATAGCGGCCGGTCACGCAACCGTTTCGACGCCGCATCGCGCGGCGCCGGGCCCGACGCGTCCCCTCCCACTACCCGACGCCATGCACAATCGACTCAGCCTGATTTCCCTGACTTGCGCGTTCGCGGCCACGGCCCTGCTGTCGGCCTGCTCGTCCGCACCCAAGCCGCTGTACACGCAGGAGCAGTTCGACGCGTCGAGCAGCCCGTACACGCACACCTTCCACGACAACGCGTCGGCCACCTGCGAGGCCGCGCGCCGCGCGCTGCTGAGCCAGGGCTACACCACCAACCTGACGCGGCCCGACACCGTCGACGGCAGCAAGAACTTCCAGCCGGCCAGCGATTCGCACGTGGTGATCGAGTTTCACGTGGTCTGCGTCGATTCGGATCCCGATTCGGGTGCGAGCATCGCCTACGTGAACGCCGTGCAGGATCGCTACACGCTGAAAAAAACCAGCACCTCGGCCAGCGTCGGGCTGTCGGTGCTCGGTTCGCTGTCCTTGCCGATCGGCTCGAGCGACGATTCGATGGTGAAGATCGCCAGCGAGACGATCCCGGCCGGCGTGTTCTACGACCGCTTCTTCAAGCTCGTCGACCACTTCCTGAAGGTCAATCCGGCCAAGCACGGCAAGGCGGCGGCCAAGGCCGCCGAGCAGGAGCCGGTCGCGCCGCTGCCGGAACCGGCGCCGGGCTCGGGCGGGCCA
>NZ_JAAGPF010000278.1 GCF_017104645.1 Burkholderia sp. Ac-20379 | reverse complement strand
GACTAAGAGTTGTGGACAGAGTTTGTGGGAGGTGAAGGAGGTAGATGGGGAGGTACGCACCTGTTATAGAGACGACAGGAGGGATGGAGAGTTCAGGACGTACGAGGGCGGGTCCGAGAAGGGGAGAAGACAGTCTGGGTAGATACGGCGGAGGCGAAGAATTGCTGAAGTTGGCTTGACTGATACAACGATATCAGGATGTCCGAGCCACAGATGAATTAATATTTTTTTTTTTTTC
>NZ_JAAGPF010000277.1 GCF_017104645.1 Burkholderia sp. Ac-20379 | reverse complement strand
CGGCATGCTCGCCACGCTCGGCGTGGACACCATCGACGGCGGCATCGTGCGCGACGATCCGGCCGCGCTCGACGCGGCGCTGCGCGACGCGGCCACGCGCGCCGACGTGGTCATCACGTCGGGCGGCGTGTCGGTGGGCGACGCCGATTTCACGCGCGACCTGCTCGGCCAGCTCGGCCACGTGCATTTCGCGAGCCTCGCGATGCGCCCGGGCCGCCCGCTCGCCTGCGGCCAGCTCGACGCCGCTGCACCGGGCGCACGCGCCGCGCTGTTCTTCGGCCTGCCCGGCAACCCGGTTGCGGTGGCCGCCACGTTCCAGGTGATCGTGCGCGACGCGTTGCTCGCCTGCATGGGCGCGCAGCCCGAGCCGGCCGCGCGCTACCCGGCCCGCACGCTCGACGCGATCGGCACGCGCGCGGGCCGCACCGATTTCCTGCGCGGCATCGCGACGCGCAGCGCCGACGGCGGCTGGCAAGTCGCCCCGGCGGGCTCGCAAAGTTCGGCATCGCTGAAAGGCCTCAGCGACGCGAATTGCTTCATCGTGATCGACGCGGCGCACGCTCGCGTCGAAGCCGGCGAAACGGTGGAAATTCTTCCGTTCGCCGGCGCACTCTAAAATTCGATATTTTCGGCATTAGCACTTACGGGGCAACTCGACCATGAAAAAGCAAATCACCTCGATCGCAGCGGGGCAGACGGCCAAGGCGCTGATTCTCGTGTATCTGACGTTCAGCGTGCCGATCGTGCTGCTCGGCATTCTCGTCGCGTTCGTGCGTTACGGGTCGGTCGAATCGACCACCGTGTTCAGCGCGCTGCTGCTGAACGCGATCATCGGCTTCGTGCTGCTGTGGATTGCCTGCCACGCCTACAACTGGGTGGCGTCGCGCTTCGGCGGCATCGAGATCGTGCTGTCCGACGTTCAGGAAGAAGCGTGAGCGCAGCAGCCATCCGCGCCGCGGCGCCCGGCGATGCCGCCGCGCTCGTCGCGCTGATGCGCGAGCTGGCCGAGTTCGAATCGCTGACGCATCTGTTCGTCGCCACCGAAGCCGATCTCGACGACGCGCTGTTCGGGCCGAGCCCGGCGGCGGGCGCGCTGGTCGCGACGCAGGACGGCGCCGTGGTGGGCTACGCGCTGTATTTCCAGAATTATTCGACGTTCCTCGGCAAGCGCGGCCTGTATCTCGAGGATCTCTACGTGCAGCCCGCGTGCCGCGGCACCGGTATCGGCACGCGCCTGCTGCGCGCCCTGGCGGCGCTCGCGGTGGAGCGGCGCTGCGGCCGCTTCGAGTGGACCGTGCTCGACTGGAATCAGCCGGCCATCGATTTCTACGAACGGCTCGGCGCGACGGTATTGCCCGACTGGCGCGTCGTGCGCGTGACGGGCGAGCAGCTCGACGCGCTGGCGAAACCGGCCGGCGGCAACGAAACCTGCTGACACCGGCAACAACGGCGCACCACCCGGTGCGCCGTTGCCTCATCCCTCCTCGTCCGTTCCCGTGTCTCCGAGCAGGCCCGCCGCATCGTCGCCGGGCAGCGCCTCGACGTCCCTGAGCTTGCGGTTCATCACGCGCGTGCGCTGCTCGGCGGCCTCGATCGAACGCGTCACCGTTTCGAGTTGCGACTTGGTGCGCGCCAACACGTCGCCAAACTTGCCGAACTCGGTCTTGACCGCGCCCAGCACCTGCCAGACCTCGCTCGAGCGCCGCTCGATGGCCAGCGTGCGGAAACCCATCTGCAGGCTGTTGAGCAGCGCCGTCAGCGTGGTCGGCCCGGCGATCGTCACGCGATACTCGCGCTGCAGCAGATCGCTGAGCCCGGGGCGGCGCAGGATTTCGGCGTAGAGCCCCTCGGTCGGCAGGAACAGCAGCGCGAAATCGGTGGTGTGCGGCGGCGACACGTACTTCTCGGCGATCGTCTTCGCCTCGGCGCGAATCCGCATTTCGAGCGCGCGCGCCGCCTCCTCCACGGCCACCGCGTCGGCGCGCTCCTGCGCGTCGATGAGCCGCTCGTAATCCTCGCGCGGGAATTTCGCGTCGATCGGCAACCACACCGGCTCCGAATCGTGCTGCTTGCCCGGCAGGCGAATCGCGAATTCGACGCGCTCGCCGCGCTTCGGCACCGTGGCGACGTTCTTCGCGTACTGATCGGGCGTCAGCATCTGTTCGAGCAACGCCTCGAGCTGCACCTCGCCCCAGGTGCCGCGCGTCTTGACGTTGGTCAGCACCTTCTTCAGATCGCCCACGCCGGCCGCCAGCGTCTGCATCTCGCCGAGCCCGCGATGCACCTGTTCGAGCCGTTCGGACACCAGCCGGAACGATTCGCCGAGCCGTTGCTCGAGCGTCGCATGCAGCTTTTCGTCGACGGTGCGGCGCATCTCGTCGAGCTTCGCGGCGTTGTTCGCCTCGATGTCCTTCAGGCGCTGTTCGAGCGTGGCGCGCACCTCGCCGAGGCGGCGATCGTTGGCCTCGGTCAACTGCACGAGCTGCTGGTTCAGCACCGCGCCGAAATGGCGCAGCGCGGCGCCCTGCTCGTCGCGCGCCAGTTGCGCCTGCTGATGCAGGCCGTCGCGCATCGCGTCGAACTGCTGCGTATTGGCGGCCACCAGCTTCGCCAGTTGCTGCGCGAAGCCGTCGATCTGCTGGTTCTGCACGGTGGCCACGCTCGTCATCTGCGCGGCCAGCATCTGCTGGAGCTGCGCGAAGCTGCCCGACAACTCGGTGCGCGCGCCGCGCGAGCTTTCGGTGATCTCGCCGCGCAGCGCGCGTTCGAGCCGCTCGGTGGCGCGGGCCTGCTCGTCCTGCACGTCGTCGAGCCGCTCGCCGAGCCAGCCGATGCCGTCGCCGGCGCGGCCGGCGCCGCGCCAGAGCACCACCAGCGCGATCGCGAGCGCCACCGCCAGCACGACGATCGCGCCAAGCAACAACGGCATCGTCATGCGCGCGCCTTGCCGAGCACGTCGGGGTTGACCGGGTTCGGCGGGCGGCCGGCGCGCGGGCCCTCGCCCAGGCCCGCGATCAGGTTGTCGGCCGCGAGGTTCGCCATCGCGCGGCGCGTCGCCTCGGTCGCGCTCGCGATATGCGGCGTGATGACGATGTTCGGCACCTCGAGCAGCGCCGGGTTCACGCTCGGCTCGCCCTCGAACACGTCGAGGCCGGCCGCCGCGATGCGGCGCTCGCGCAGCGCCGCGGCCAGCGCCGTGTCGTCGACGATGCCGCCGCGCGCGATGTTGGTCAGCGTGGCCGTGGGCTTCATCAGCGCGAGTTCCGCCGCGCCGATCGTGTGATGGCTTTCCTTCGTGTACGGCAGCACCAGCACGACGTGATCGGCCTGGCGCAGCAGCGCTTCCTTCGACAGATATTCGGCGTTCAGATCGGCCTCGATCTCGAGCGCGACGCGCGAACGGTTGTGATACACCACGCGCATGTTGAAGCCGCGCGCGCGGCGCGCGAGCGCCTGGCCGATGCGGCCCATGCCGACCACGCCGAGCGTCGCGCCATGCAGATCCGCGCCGAGGAAGCTGTCGAACGACCACTTCTCCCATTTGCCGGCGCGCAGCCAGTGCTCCGATTCGGCGATGCGGCGCGCGGCCGCCATCATCAGCGCCCAGCCGAAATCGGCGGTGCTCTCGTTGAGCACGTCGGGCGTGTTGGTGCCGAGCACGTTCGCCGCGTTGAACGCCGCGATGTCGAAGTTGTTGTAGCCGACCGCCATGTTCGACACGACGCGCAGCTTCGGCGCCGCGGCCAGCGCGGCCGCGCCGATCGTGTCGCCGGCCGTCAGCGCGCCGTCCTTGTCGGCGAGCCGCGCATGCAGCGCGTCGGCCGACAGCGCATCGCCGTTGTTCCAGTCCACCTCGAAATGCTGCTTCAGGCGCTCGATCACGTCCGGGAAGATCGGACGCGCCACCAGGATTTTCTGCATTGCCTGCCTCCATCGAATGCGCGCGGCCGGCTTCGCAGCACTGCGCAGCCCGGCCGCCAAACCGCGTTGAAATCCGCCCTTCAGGCGGAAAAGAACAGCCACGTCGCCAGCGCGAACACCGGCACGAGAATGCCGAACGACCAGCCCAGATAGGCGAAGAAGCTCGGCATGCGCACGCCGCGCGATTCGGCGATCGCCTTCACCATGAAGTTCGGCGCATTGCCGATATAGCTGTTCGCGCCCATGAACACCGCGCCGGCCGAGATCGCCGCGAGCGCGGCGGCGCCCGGGGTCATCAGCGTCGGCGCATCGCCGCCGGCGAGGTTGAAGAATACGAGGTAGGTCGGCGCGTTGTCGAGGAACGAGGACAGCAGGCCCGTCGCCCAGAACAGCATCGGCACGACCGGCTGGCCGTCGGCGCCCGTCACGAGATGCACGATCGGCGCGAACGCGCCGTCGGCGCCGGCACGCAGGATCACGATCACCGGCGCGATCGTCACGAAGATGCCCGCGAACAGCTTGGCCACCTCCTCGATCGGCGCCCAGTCGAACGCATTGCCCTCGCGTGCCGCACGCGGCGTCAGCCACAGCGACAGCAGCGCCACCGCGATCAGCGCCGCATCGCGCACCGCGTTCTGCAGCGCGACGTGCGTGCCGAGCACCTCGAACTCGACGCCCGGCTTCCAGATGCCGCTCATCAGCACCAGCGCGACGATCGCCGCGAGCAACACGAAATTGACCTTGCCCTCGATCGTCAGGTGCGCCGGCGTGGCCGCGGCGATCCGTGCGGCGCGCGGCGGGGCTTCGCCGTCGCCGTCCTTGCGGAAACGCCAGTTGTCGATCGCATAGAACACGGCCAGCAGCACGCCGCAGACGAACAGCGTGGGCAGCGCGAGATGGATCGTCGTCCAGAAGAAATCGACGCCGTTCAGGAAGCCGAGGAACAGCGGCGGATCGCCGAGCGGCGACAGCGCGCCGCCCGCATTCGCGACGAGAAAGATGAAGAACACCACCACATGCACGATGCGCGGCCGCCGGCCGTTGGCGCGCAGCAGCGGCCGGATCAGCAGCATCGCAGCGCCGGTGGTGCCCATCAGGCTCGCGAGCACGGTGCCGAGCGCGAGCAGCGCGGTGTTGCGCGCGGGCGAGGCGCGCAGATCGCCGTGCACGCAGATGCCGCCCGCCACTGTATACAGCGCGGTCAGCAGCACGATGAACGGCACGTATTCCTCGAGCAGCGCGTGGACCAGCGTGCCGAGCGCCGTGCCCGCACCGAACGCGGCCGCGAACGGCGCGAGGAACGCCACCGCCCAGGCCGCGGCGATCTTGCCGAAATGGCGATGCCAGAACGCCGGCGCGATCAACGGAAACAGCGCGATCGACAGCAGCATGCCGGCGAACGGCAGGCCCCACAGCGCGGACAACGTCGCGCCGTCGAGCGTGGCGGCCATGGCCGGCAACGGCAGCAGCGCGAGCAGCAAGGCCGGCGCGGCAAGCCTGGCGGCGCGGCCGATACGGGCTGCGGGCGCGGAGGCGGAAGAGGCGCAGGTCATCGAAGGGGCACCGGAATGGCCGCGCACGCCGGCAACGCCGGGCGCAACGCGCGGAAAACGAGGGGAAGCGGCGAAAGGAAGAAACCGGCGGCGCGGCTCATGCGCCGCGCACCACGATCGCATGCACGCGATACGGGCCGTGTGCGCCGAGCACGATCGTCTGTTCGATATCGCCCGTGCGCGACGGGCCCGACACGATGTTCACCGCGCGCGGCAGTTCGCCCCGCTCGGCGCGGATCAGCGCGAAGGCTTCCTCGTGCCCGGCGACGATGCGCGAGGCGGGCACCACGACGAGATGGGTTTCGGGCAGCAGCGCGGCCGATGCATAGGTGTCCGGGCCGGACAGCAGCACCAGCGAACCGGTTTCGGCCGTCGCGCAGAAGCAGCCGGTGATGCCGACCAGATCGCCGTCGCGCGGCTTGCGGCATTCGACGGCGAGGCCGGCCGCCTGCCAGCCGAGTTCGCCGAGCGTGCGCCAGGCGATCGCCTGCGCGGGCAGGCCGTGTTCGGCCAGATAGCGGGCGGCGGCGGCCGGTACGTCGGCCAGCGTGTCGACGGCGTCGACCGTGGTGGCCATGCCCACGGCTTCCTCGGTGAAGCGCTCGACGAGCGCGCCGGGATCGCTGGGCATCGGCGGGCGCGGGCCGGCCGGATGGCGCGCCAGGTAATCGGCGGCCTGTTCGTGCTCGTGCGCCTCGGCTTCGGCCGGGCGCCCCTGGGCCGCGCGGATGCGCGCGAAGATCTTGCGGCGGGCAGCCGACGTGTCCATGTGCGGTCCTCGTGAACGTGGCGGTGGGATCGCGCTCGATTATAGCGGCCGGTGCCGGCGCCATGGCCGGCACCGGCCGTTCGGACAGGTCGCGGCAGCGCGCCCGGCACGTGGCCGGGCGGCGCGTGCCGGGCACGGCGTTACTTGCCCGCCGAATCGTCCTCGACCGGCTGCGCGATGCCGAACACCTGGCGCAGATAGGCCAGATAGTTCTTGTCGTCGCACATGCTCTTGCCCGGCGAATCGGACAGCTTGGCGACCGGCTGGCCATTGCAGCGAACCATCTTGATGACGATCTGCAGCGGCCGGTAGCCGAGGTCGTTGGTCAGGTTGGTGCCGACGCCGAACGCGAGCTTGCAGCGGTCGCGGAAGCGTTCGTACAACTGCAGCACCTTCGGGATGTCGAGCGCGTCGGAGAACACCAGCACCTTGGTGCGCGGGTCGCAGCGGTTCGCCTCGTAGTGGCGGATCATCTTCTCGCCCCACTCGAACGGATCGCCGGAATCGTGGCGCGCGCCGTCGAACAGCTTGCAGAAGTACATGTCGAAATCGCGCAGGAACGCGTCCATGCCGTACACGTCGGACAGCGCGATGCCGAGGTCGCCGCGATATTCCTTGGCCCACATCTCGAGCCCGTAGGTCTGCGAATCGCGCAGCCGCGGGCCGAGCGCCTGGCAGGCCTGCAGATATTCGTGCGCCATCGTGCCGAGCGGCGTGATGCCGTGCTTCTTCGCGTAATACACGTTGCTGGTGCCGGCGAACTGCGCGCCGAGCCCGTCGCGCAGCGTCATCGCCACTTCCTCGTGCCACACCTTCGAGAAGCGGCGGCGCGTGCCGTAATCGGCGATCTTGCATTCGGCGAATTCGGGCTTCGCGCCGAGCAGCGTGATCTTGTCGCGCAGGCGTTCGCGGCCCTCGGCGTAATCGGGCTCGCTCTGCGTATTGCGGAAATACACCTCGTTGACGATCGCCAGCACCGGGATCTCGAACAGGATCGTATGCAGCCACGGGCCGCGGATCACGATGTCGATCTCGCCGTTGGCCTTCGGCGACGGCGAGATTTCGATGTACTTCTCGTTGAGATGGAACAGCGCGAGGAACTCGACGAAATCGCCCTTGATGAAGCGCATCTCGCGCAGGTAATCGAGTTCGGCCTCGGTGAAACGCAGATGGCACAGGCCGCGCACTTCGTCGCGAATCTCGTCGATGTACGGCACCAGATCGATGCCGGGATTGCGGCAGCGGAACCGGTATTCGACGTTGGCGGCCGGGAAGTGATGCAGCACCACCTGCATCATCGTGAACTTGTACAGATCGGTGTCGAGCAGCGAAGTAATGATCATGATTCGAGACTGCCTAGAAAGACTGCCTAACGCGCGAAGACCGCCGCGCACGACGCCGGCCGCGAAGGTGCGCCCGGCACCGGAACGAGCCGCTCCGTCTTCACGCGAGCGCCCTGCCCGGACATGCCTGCCGCATGTTACCCGAATGCGCGCCAGACCATCCTTGTCACTGCGACACGACGCCACGCCACGCCATAAACTAATCACGAAACGGTATAAGGCAGGGCCGGCGCGGCTGGATGCGCGTTTTCCGCTTCAGTTACAATGCCGCATTTGGCGCAAAGCCGACCCCCACAGATAATCATCGCCAAGCAGGAGCGTTTTGAATGACTCACGTTGTGACCGAAGGCTGCATCAAGTGCAAATACACGGATTGCGTCGATGTATGCCCGGTGGATTGCTTCCGTGAAGGTCCCAATTTTCTCGCGATCGATCCGGACGAATGCATCGACTGCGCCGTGTGCGTGGCCGAATGCCCGACCAATGCGATCTACGCAGAGGAAGACGTTCCCGGCGATCAGCAGCAATACACGCCGCTGAATGCCGAACTGGCCAAGCTGTGGCCGTCGATCACCAAGACCAAGCCCGCCCCCGGCGACGCCGACGAGTGGAAGGACGTGCAGGACAAACTGCACCTGCTCGAGCGCTGATCCGCCGGCCGCGCGAGCGCTGTGCCCGCCTGCGGCGCAGCCTCGCTGCCGATTTCCCGGAAATTTCGCGCAAGGGCTTGACACTCTTCCGTTAGCCCCATAGAATCTCGTTTCTCTGCTGTTTGTTCCCCGATAGCTCAGTCGGTAGAGCGCCGGACTGTTAATCCGTAGGTCCCTGGTTCGAGCCCAGGTCGGGGAGCCAAAAATGCTTGGCGCGCTGGTTTCAGCGAGTCAGCACCGAACAAACGCAGTACCGATTTATTCCCCGATAGCTCAGTCGGTAGAGCGCCGGACTGTTAATCCGTAGGTCCCTGGTTCGAGCCCAGGTCGGGGAGCCAAACAGCGAAAAGGCCCGTCTCACGACGGGCCTTTTTGTTTTCCGCCCTGCCCCGCTCCGTTCGCGCATGGCCGCCCGCGCGGGATCCCGGCGGCGCGCCGTGCTAGAGTCGAATTCCCTTCGCATTCCTGTCCGTCCCGCCCATGATCCGCCATCGCCTTGCCGCCGCGACCTGTCTCGCCGTCTCGCTGTTTCCGTTCGCCGCCGGCGCCGAGGAAGTCGCCAGCGTCAACACGAACTTCCGCGTCACCGGCTCCGATCGCGTGGTGGTCGAAGCCTACGACGATCCGCTCGTGCAGGGCGTGACCTGTTACGTGTCGCGGGCGCGCACCGGCGGCATCAAGGGCAGCCTCGGCCTGGCCGAGGATCCGAGCGAGGCGTCGATCGCCTGCCGCCAGGTCGCGCCGATCCACTTCGCGCAGCCGCTCAAGCAGCAAACGGACGTGTTCAGCGAGCGCATGTCGTTCATCTTCAAGACGCTGCACGTGGTGCGCGTGGTCGACAAGAAGCGCAACACGCTCGTGTACCTGACCTACAGCGACCGCGTCGTGTCGGGCAGCGCGAAGAACAGCGTCACGGCCGTGCCGGTGCCCGACGCCACGCCGATCCCGCTCAAGTAAGCCGGCCCGCTCCCGCCGCTCCGCCATGCGCTCCGCCCGCCTCGTCGACGCCGCCCGCTACTGGCGCACGCCGTTGCTGCCGGAGGCCGACCTCGTCACCGCCACCTATCGCGAACACACGTTCGCGCCGCACTGGCACGACGCGTACACGGTGCCGGTGATCGAAACGGGCGCCGAGCACTATCGCTATCGCGGCAGCCTGCGGATCGCCGATACCGGCTCGATGCCGATCATCCATCCGGGCGAGGTGCATACCGGTTCGCGCGCGACCGAGGATGGCTGGCGCTACCGCGTGTCCTACGTGCCGATCGATTACCTGCGTGCGCTGGCCGACGAAATCGCCGGCTCGCCGCAGCCGGTGCCGTGGTTCCCCGACGACGCGCTGCACGATCCCGACTGCGCGCGCCGCCTGCTGCTCGCGCATCGTCTGCTCGAAGCGGACGGCGTCGATATCGCGCCGGCCCACGACGATCCCCCACCGCCGCCCGGCCCGCTTGCCGATTCCCCGCTGCCGCGCGGCCTGGTCGAGCCGCTCGCGGCCGAAACGGCGCTGCTCGACGCGCTCTCCACACTGCTCGTGCGGCATGCGCTCGGCCA
>NZ_JAAGPF010000276.1 GCF_017104645.1 Burkholderia sp. Ac-20379 | reverse complement strand
GGTGGCAGTGGAGATCTCGGTGGGCGGCGGATCATTAAAAAAAAAAAAAAAAAAAATGAATGAGGGAGAGCAATTATTAGAATGTAAAAAACCTATATAGAATACAAGATGCTTACATATATACGTCAGTATCTGTCGATTCATACTGACGCTGACTCTCGATTGTTGCTATTGAGAATCCGTAATGTGTCTATGTGCACAACTACCGAGTAGCACCGTCTCACTATGCTGCAGCTCACTTACAGTACTCACAGCACGTCGTTCCTCCT
>NZ_JAAGPF010000275.1 GCF_017104645.1 Burkholderia sp. Ac-20379 | reverse complement strand
AGGCGGAGGCGGCGTGTGCTGCGACCGGCTCGGGGTCTGTTGCCGCAGGCGAAGCGATGTCGTCGCCAGCCGGCGCTACGGTGTCGGAATCGGCGGGGGGCGACACGGGAAGCGAGGCAGGCCGAGGCCCGGCCGCCTTGCGCGGCGCGCGCGCGGGTGCGCCGGCGGCGGGTTGACCGGCGGATGCCGCGGGCAGCGGTTCGCCGAACAGATCGAACTGCGCGGCGTCGTCCGGCGAATCGTCCTGCTTCGTGGTTCGCGCGGTATCGCGCCGCGTGCTGCCGTCACCCATGCATCGTGGTCGTTTGCGTCAGGCTGCCTCAGCGCGGCAGCGGGTTCTCGTACATGTAGCGCCGCGACCACGGCAGCGTTTTCGCGCTGCGGCCGGCCTTGCGGCAGACGAGCTGATAGATCGACACGTCGTCGTTCTCGAAGGCGTAGGCGCAGCCCGCGAGATAGACACGCCAGATTCGGAACTTCTCGTCGTCGACGAGCTGACGGGCCTGATCGGCCTTCGCCTCGAAGTTCTCGGTCCAGATGTCGAGCGTGCGCGCATAGTGCCGACGCAGGCTTTCGACGTCAACCACTTCGAGGCCGCCGCGCTGCGCCGATTCGAGCGCGAGGCTCACGTGCGGCAGCTCGCCGTCCGGGAACACGTAGCGGTCGATGAACTCGCCGCCGCCGAGCGAGGTTTCGCCGCTGTCGGCGTCCGACGAGGTGATGCCGTGGTTCATCGCCACGCCGTCGTCGGCCAGCAGCTCGCGCACCTTGGTGAAGTAGCCCGGCAGGTTCTTGCGGCCGACGTGCTCGAACATGCCGACGCTCGTGATCCGGTCGAACTGGCCTTCGACGTCGCGGTAATCCTGCAGGCGGATCTCGATCTGCTTCTCGAGCCCGGCCTTGCGCACGCGCTCGGTGGCCAGATCGAACTGGTTCTGCGAGAGCGTGACGCCCACGCAGTGCGCACCGAACTTCTGCGCCGCGCGCAGCACCAGCGCGCCCCAGCCGCAGCCGATGTCGAGCAGGCGCTGGCCCGGCTGCAACTGGATCTTGGTCAGGATGTGATCGATCTTCTTGATTTGCGCGGTGGCCAGATCCTCGTCGCCGTTCTCGAAATAGGCGCACGAGTACAGCATGTTCTCGTCGAGCCAGAGCTGGTAGAAATCGTTCGAGACGTCGTAGTGATACTGGATCGCCTTTTTGTCCGAGTTCTTCGTGTGCGTGAAGTAACGCGTGACGCGCGCCAGCTTGCTCGCGTTGGTGACGGTGCTGCGCGCGAGCGAATAGCCGATGTTGATGATGTCGGGCAGGCGGCCCTCGATGTCGATCTTGCCCTTGACGTACGCCTCGCCGAGATTGTCGAGGCTCGGGTCGAGCAGCAGCGGCAGCGCCGATGCGTTGTTCACCTTCAGCGTCACGGCCGGCGCGCTGAAGCTGCCGAAATCGTGTTGGTCGCCATTCCAGAGCACCAGCCGCGCCGGAAGGTTGGCCTTTTCTCGTACTTCGTCTGCCCACTGTGCCAGCTTCTTTTCCCAGAACATAGAATTCTCCGTTGTCTGTTGAAACGAATACAGCCAAGCCATCTTTTCGGCTCGCCGCGTCGAGGCGGCGGGCCGTCATGCAAATCGAAAATACGAGAGGCGCTGCGGGACGACGTGCGGCGCGCGTGGCGTTACGGCGAGAGGCGCTCGATCGTCCACGGCGTGTTCGACGCCGCATCGCGCGTGTAGCGCAGCCGATCGTGCAGCCGAGAGGGCCGGCCCTGCCAGAATTCGATGGCGTCCGGCACGAGCCGGTAACCGCCCCAGTGCGGCGGGCGCGGCGGGTTCTCGCCATAGCGTTCGCCGAATTCGCGCTCGCGCGCTTCGAGCACGCCGCGGTTCGCGATGACCGCGCTTTGTTCCGAGGCCCAGGCGCCGATGCGCGAGCCGGCCGGACGCGACGCGAAGTAGGCGTCGCTCTGTGCCGCGCTGGTTTTTTCGATGCGGCCTTCGATGCGCACCTGGCGCTCGAGCTCGATCCAGTAGAACAGCAGCGCGGCGTTCGGGTTGTGCGCGAGCTCGCGGCCCTTGCGGCTTTCATAGTTGGTGAAGAACACGAAGCCGTGCTCGTCCACGCCCTTGATCAGCACGATGCGCGCGGACGGGCGGCCTTCGGCGCTCACGGTGGCGAGCGTCATGGTGTTCGGTTCGGGGAGTTGCGCGTCGAGGGCTTCGTTGAACCACTTGTCGAATTGCCGGACGGGATCGGGCGCGACATCGGCTTCGTCGAGCGAGGCGCGCGAATAGTTGATGCGGAGGTCGGCAAGAGTGGACATTTTTTATGCGAACGCTTCAATCTGAGGCGAGTATAGCCAAGGAAACAAATTCCTGCGCTGGCGTGCCGCGCCCGGTCGGCATCGCGTCGATCAGGCAAAATAGGCACTTTCGCGGCTGTTCCGCTTTCATTTCGCTTACCTAACGTATGTCCCGAATCGACGCCGTCGCCACGCAGAACGATCTTACTCCGAGCCCAATAAATCAGCTTGGCGACGCCGACCGCGCGCGGCGCTTCGGCGGCATCGGCCGGCTTTACGGCCCGGCCGCGCTGGCCGCGTTCGAGCGCGCCCACGTCGCGGTGATCGGCATCGGCGGGGTGGGCTCGTGGACGGCCGAGGCGCTCGCGCGCAGCGCGATCGGGCGGCTCACGCTGATCGATCTCGACAACGTGGCCGAGAGCAACACCAACCGCCAGATCCACGCGCTCGACGGCAATTACGGCAAGGCCAAGGTCGACGCGATGGCCGAGCGGATCGCGCTGATCGATCCGGCCTGCCGCGTCGATCGCATCGAGGATTTCGCCGAGCCGGACAACTTCGAGGCGCTGCTCGGCGGCGGCTTCGATTTCGTGATCGACGCGATCGACAGCGTGCGCACCAAGGTCGCGCTGATCGCCTGGTGCGTGGCGCGCGGCCAGCCGCTCGTGACGGTGGGCGGCGCGGGCGGCCAGCTCGACCCGACGCGCATCCGTATCGACGACCTGGCGCTGACCATTCAGGATCCCTTGCTGTCGAAGGTGCGCGGGCAATTGCGCAAGCAGCACGGCTTTCCGCGCGGGCCGAAGGCGAAGTTCAAGGTCAGCGCCGTGTATTCGGACGAGCCGCTGATCTATCCCGAGGCCGCCGCCGGCGAGATCGACATGATCGACGGCGAGGACGGCGCGGCGGACACGGCGCAGGCGGGGCCGGCCGGGCTCAATTGCGCGGGCTTCGGATCGAGCGTGTGCGTGACGGCCAGCTTCGGGTTCGCGGCGGCGGCGCATGCGTTGCGGGCGATCGCGGCGCGCGCGTGAGGCTGCGGTGTAGGCATTTCGAAAGCATGTCAACGGCGTCGCGCGAATTCCGCGAATTCGTCGTGCAGAACTGAATATTTCGCGGTTTCGGGACCTTTTTCGGCCGTTTTTGTCATTTCCCGATTGTTCGGCAGCCCAAAGCGAAACGGGCGCGAGCCCTTGCGGCCCGCGCCCGTTTTTCATCGCCGGTTCGGGGCGATGCGTCCGGCGATCAGTACAGCGCGGCGCTGAGCTTGCGGCGCCACGCGGCGACCAGGTTCGGCTGGTCGGACGCCAGTTCGAACACCGACACCATCGTCTTGCGGCCCACGTCGTCCTTGAACGCGCGGTCGCGCTGGACGATTTCGAGCAGTTGCTCGAGCGCGCCCTCGTAGCGGCGGTGCGCGATCAGCATCTGGGCCAGATCGAAGCGCGCGTCCAGATCGCCCGCGTCGGCGGCGATCCGCGCTTCGAGCGCATCGGTGGGCGGCAGCTCGACGGCGGCGTCGATCGCTTCGAAGCGCGTGACGATCGCCTGATAGCGCGGATCGACGCCGTTCACCGTTTGCGGCGAGAGCCGGGTGGCTTCGTCGCGCGCGGCTTCGACGCGGTTCACCGCGAGCAGCAGCTCGATCAGGTCGAGACGGATGTCGTCGTCGCCCGGGTTCAGCGCGAGGGCCGCCTGCAGATGCTTGACGGCATCCTCATAGCGTTCCTCGGCGATGGCGATCTGCGCGGCGCGGCGCTCGGCGTCCTCGGCCGACGGCAGCAGCCGGTCGATGAACTCGCGCAGTTGGCCTTCCGGCAGCACGCCCACGAACTGATCGACGGCGCGGCCGTCGGCGAACGCGATCACGTGGGGGATGCTGCGCGTCTGGAAGTGCGCGGCCAGCTCCTGGTTCTCGTCGACGTTGACCTTGACGAGCTTCCAGCGCCCGGCGTAATCGGCTTCGAGCCGTTCGAGCATCGGGCCGAGCGTCTTGCAGGGACCGCACCAGGGCGCCCAGAAATCGACGAGTACCGGTGCGTCGAGCGATGCTTCGATGACGTCGCGTTCGAAGGTGGCGAGCGTGGTGTCCATGAGGTCCTCGTGAGTCGGAAATATCGCGTAGTTGGGGCCGAAGCCCCGGATTTCAATGCTGCGGCTTGCGTTCGGGCAGCGGGATCCAGTCCGTCTCGCCGGGCACCGTGCCCATCTTCTGGGCGGTCCAGTCGCGCTTGGCCTGGTCGATCGCCTCGCGCGTGCTGGCCACGAAATTCCATTCGATGAAGCGTTCGCCGGCCAGCTTCGCGCCGCCGAGCAGCATCACGCGCGCGCCGCCCTGGCTCGCCAGCGAGACGGCGGCGCCCGGCGTCAGCACCGCCATGGTGGCGGCGTCGAGCGGCGTGCCGTCGATCGTCAGGTCGCCCTCGACGAGGTAGACGCCGCGCTCCTCGTGATCGGCGTCGAGCGCGAGCGTCGCGCCGGCCGCGAAGTCGGCGGCCGCGTACAGCGTGCGCGAGAACGTGGTGGCCGGCGAGCGCAGGCCGAACGCGTCGCCGACGATCACCGTCAGCGAGACGCCGTCGCGCTCCAGCTTCGGCAGCGAGGCGGCCGGATGATGCTCGAACGAGGGCGCGGTGGTTTCGTGCTCGATCGGCAGCGCCACCCAGGTCTGGATGCCGTGGATCGTCTGGCCGCTCGCGCGGATCGCCTCGGGCGTGCGCTCCGAGTGCACGATGCCGCGGCCGGCCGTCATCCAGTTGACGTCGCCGGGCACGATGGTCTGCAGCGAGCCGAGGCTGTCGCGATGCAGGATCGCGCCGTCGAACAGATAGGTGACGGTGGCCAGGCCGATATGCGGATGCGGGCGCACGTCGAGGCCGCTGCCGGGCGGCAGCTCGGCCGGGCCCATGTGGTCGAAGAAGATGAACGGGCCGACGAGGCGCGCGGCCATCGCGGGCAGCGTGCGGCGCACCTGCAGGTTGCCGATGTCGCGGACATGCGGCTTCAGGACCGCTTTGATCGATTCGCTCATGGTCGAAATGGGACGCGGGATGGGGGCCGCTCATTGTATCGGGCCTCGGCGACGTTCGCGCATAGCGGCGGCTGCCGGTAGACTGCTTCCTTTTGCCCATGCGATCACGGAGGAACCGTCGCGATGATGGCCATGAAGGATCTGTTGCTGGCGCTGGTGGTGATCGTCGCCTGGGGCGTCAACTTCGTCGTGATCAAGGTGGGGCTGCACGGCGTGCCGCCGATGCTGCTCGGCGCGCTGCGCTTCACGCTGGCGGCGGTGCCGGCGGTGTTCTTCGTGCCGCGCCCGAAGCTTCCGTGGCGCATGCTGCTGATCTACGGCGGCACGATCCTGCTCGGCCAGTTCGTCTTCCTGTTCACCGCGATGTACGTCGGCATGCCGGCCGGGCTCGCCTCGCTCGTGCTGCAGTCGCAGGCGTTCTTCACGCTCGGCTTCGCCGGCCTGTTCCTCGGCGAGCGCGTGCGCGCCTGGAACCTGATCGGCCTCGTGATCGCGGCGCTGGGCCTGGCCGCCATCGCCGCGCAGAGCGGCGGCGCGATGACGCTGGCCGGCTTCGTGCTGACGCTTTGCGCGGGCGCGATCTGGGCGCTCGGCAACATCGTCACGAAGAAGATCGGCAAGGTCGAGCTCGTGCCGCTCGTCGTGTGGGGCAGCGTGGTGCCGCCGATTCCGTTCTTCCTGCTGTCGCTCGCGTTCGAGGGGCCGGCCCGCATCGAGACGGCGCTGGTGTCGATCTCCGGCGCGTCGATCTTCGCGATCGTCTATCTGGCGTTCATCGCCACGCTGCTCGGCTACGCCATCTGGGGCCGCCTGCTCGGGCGCTATCCGGCCGGCCAGGTGGCGCCGTTTTCGCTGCTGGTGCCGGTGGTCGGCATCGCCTCGTCGGCCTTTTTCCTCGGCGAGCAGATGAGCGCCGCCGAATTCGCCGGCGCGGCGCTCGTGATGGCGGGGCTCGTCGTCAACGTGTTCGGCGGGCGGTTGGTGCGCCGCACGGCCTGATCCCGTAATTTGCTGCGCAAGTAACGAAAAACCCCGCTCGAAGGCGGGGCTTTTCGTTTGCGGCGATGCGGGCGCGCTCAGGCCATCCGGCTCTTCGCCAGCGGCGGGTTGGCCGCGAAATAGCGTTTGATGCCGCGGAAGATCGCATCGGCCATCTGCTCGCGATAGGCGTCGTCGTTCAGGCGGCGCTCTTCGTCGGGATTGCTGATGAACGCGGTTTCCACCAGGATCGACGGAATGTCGGGCGCCTTCAGCACGGCGAAGCCGGCCTGTTCGACCGAGCCCTTGTGCAGCTTGTTGATGGTGCCCACCTCGCGCAGCACGAAGTTGCCGTAACGCAGCGAATCGCGGATCTGCGCCGTGGTCGACATGTCGAACAGCGCGCGGTTGACCGACACGTCCTGCGTCTTCACGTTGATCCCGCCGATGTTGTCCGACGAGTTTTCCTTGTTCGCCATCCAGCGCGCGGCCGCGCTCGTCGCGCCGTGATCGGACAGCGCGAACACCGACGAGCCGTGCGCCTGCGGCGTGGTGAACGCGTCGGCGTGGATCGACACGAACAGATCGGCGCCCACGCGCCGCGCCTTCTGCACGCGCACGTTCAGCGGCACGAAGAAATCGTTGTCGCGCGTCATCATCGCGCGCATGTTCGGCGCGCCGTCGATCTTCGCGCGCAGCTTCTTGGCGATGTCGAGCGCGACGTGCTTCTCGTAAGTGCCGCCGCCGCCGATCGCGCCCGGATCCTCGCCGCCGTGGCCCGGATCGATCGCCACCGTGAGCAGGCGCACCGTGCCGTTCTTGCCGCCCTTCGGCGTGGTGAACGCGTAGGTGTCGGGGATGCCGTCGTCGTCGTCATCCTTCTTCGCGACCACGGGCGGCGGCTTGATCGCCGGCTTGGCGGGCGAGGGCGGCGCGGCGGGCGACGGCCGCGCGGCTTGCGGCGTGTTCTGCGCGAACTGCTGGAAGAAGGCATCGCTGTTGTCGTGCGAGCCGGCCGGCGGCGTGCCGGGGCCGTTCAGCGCGGCCTGCGGCGGTTGCGCCTGCTGGGCCTGCTGGGTGCGCACGTCGTCGTTGAGCTGGCGCTCCTTGTGCTCGGTCTGCGCGATCAGATCCGACAGCGGATCGGGCGCGACGGCCGGATACAGGTCGAACACCAGCCGGTAGCGATACGAGCCGACGGGCGGCAGCGTGAACATCTGCGGCTTCACCGAACCTTTCAGATCGAACACCATGCGCACCACGTGCGGCTGATATTGCCCGACGCGCACGGATTGGATCTGAGGATCGTTCGGCGCGATCTTCGACACCAGGTCGCGCAGCGCCTGATCGAGATCGAGGCCGTCGAGATCGACCACGAGACGATCCGGGCCTTGCAGCAGTTGCTGCGCGGCCTGCAGCGGCTGATCGGATTCGATCGTCACGCGCGTGTAATCGCGCGCGGGCCAGACCCGCACGCCGAGCACCGACGAGGCCATCGCCATGCGCGGCGCGACGAGCCCGAGCACCAGCGTGGACGCGCCGGCCATCAACACCTTGCGGCGGCGCCAGTTGTGGGTGACGGTGGCGGCCGACTCGATCGACCGGAACGGTTTGATCAACATCTTTCGAGACATGCGTTTCCTGAAGCACTGTAGGCCCGCGCCGCGAGCCGGCGGCCTTCGCCGTCGACATCGAGCGCGAACACGAGATCCGGCACGCCGAGCAGCGTACCCGCCTGCTGCGGCCATTCGACGAGGCAGATCGCACCGGCGTTGAAATATTCGCGAAAGCCTGCGTCCGCCCATTCGGCCGGATCACTGAATCGGTAGAGATCGAAATGATGCACCGCGAGTTCCCCATCTTCGCGCGGCAACGCATACGGCTCGACGAGCGTGTAGGTGGGGCTTTTCACGCGGCCGGCGTGGCCGAGGCCGCGCAGCACGGCGCGCACCAGCGTGGTCTTGCCGGCGCCGAGATCGCCGACGAGCTGGATCTGCAGGCCGGCGAAGCCCTGTTGCGCGCGCTGCTGCGTGCGCAGCGCGTCGATCGCGTGCGCGAAGCGCGTGCCGAACGCGGCGGTCGCGGCCTCGTCGGGCAGCGCGAAAACGCGCTCGGCGAGCGGGGTGGACGCGACGGACGCGGCGATCGGATGGCTGGGCTGCGCGGGCATTCTCGTAAAATAGCGCGATGAACCGTAAACCGGAACTCGACGTGATGGACGCGCCCTCGACGCAACGCGAGGGCGCTGCACCGTGCCGCCTCGACGAGGCGGCGCTGGATGCGCTCGCACTGCGCATCAAGGCCTGGGGCCGCGAACTGGGTTTCGGGGCGATCGGCATCAGCGATATCGATCTCTCGGATGCCGAGGCGGGGCTTGCCGCCTGGCTGGAAGCCGGTTGCCACGGCGAAATGGATTATATGGCGAAACACGGCATGAAACGCGCGCGCCCGGCCGAACTTGTAGCCGGTACGCGACGTGTGATTTCGGCCCGTCTCGCCTATCTGCCGGCCGACACGGTGGCCGCCGGCGCGGCGTCCGGCGCGGGCGGCTGGCGCGCGCACGAGCATGCGCGGCTCGACGATCCGGCCGCCGCGGTGGTGTCGATCTACGCGCGCGGCCGCGATTATCACAAGGTGCTGCGCAATCGCTTGCAGACGCTCGCCGATCGCATCGAGGACGAAATCGGCCCGTTCGGCTATCGCGTGTTCACCGATTCGGCCCCGGTGCTCGAAGTCGAACTCGCGCAGAAGGCCGGCACCGGCTGGCGCGGCAAGCACACGCTGCTGCTGCAGCGCGACGCCGGCTCGCTGTTCTTTCTCGGCGAAATCTTCGTGGACGTGCCGCTGCCCACCGACGCGCAAACCCGCCCCGATGCCGCGCCCGAAACGCCGGGCGCGCATTGCGGCAGCTGCACGCGCTGCATCGACGCCTGCCCGACCGGCGCGATCACCGAGCCGTATCGCGTCGATGCGCGGCTGTGCATTTCGTATCTGACGATCGAATTGAAGGGCAGCATTCCCGAGCCGTTGCGGCCGCTGATCGGCAACCGCGTGTACGGCTGCGACGATTGCCAACTGGTGTGCCCGTGGAACAAGTTCGCGCAGGCCGCGCCGGTTGCCGATTTCGACGTGCGGCATGGGCTCGACCGCGCGTCGCTGACCGAGCTGTTCGCGTGGAGCGCCGCCGAATTCGACGCGCGCATGCAGGGCAGCGCGATCCGGCGCATCGGCCACGAGCGCTGGCTGCGCAATCTCGCGGTGGGGCTTGGCAACGCGCTGCGCGCGCCGGCCGGGCAACTGGCGGGCGACGCGCGCGCGGCGATCGTCGCGGCGCTGGCCGCGCGCGCCGACGATGCGTCCGAGCTGGTGCGCGAGCACGTCGAATGGGCGCTGCGGGCGGCGTAGGCGGCGTACAGTGACGATTTCGGCGCAAGCGGCATCGGGAGGCAGGCCATGTTCAATGCAGTGATCGACGCGCCGTTCGGCAAGGTCGGCATTCGCACCGAAGGCGGCTGCGTGCGCGAGATCGTCTATCTGCCGGACTCGATGCGCGGCGTCGAACCCGACAACGCGCTTGCACGGCGCGCGGCGAAGCAGATGGCGCGCTATTTCGAGCGCGCGTCGGTGCGCTTCGACCTGCCGCTGGCCGAGGTCGGTTCGGCATTCCAGCGGCGTGTCTGGCAGGCGATCGGCGAGCTGCCGCCCGGCACCGTCGCCACTTACGGGCAGATCGCGAAGCGCATCGGCAGCGCGCCGCGCGCGGTCGGGCAGGCCTGCGGCGCGAACTGGTTTCCGCTCGTGATTCCGTGCCATCGCGTCGTTGCGGCCGGCGGCATCGGCGGATTCGCGAATCACGACGGCGACGGCTATTACCTGAAGGTCAAGCGCTGGCTGCTCGCGCACGAAGGGATTCAATACTGATGGCATCGATGGCAGGGAAAACGGAAGCGGGCGACGTTGCGGCGTTGGCGAACGAGGACGGTGCGGGGGCGGCGGCCGACGGAAAAAAGCCGCGCGCGGCGCGCAAGGCCGGCGTGGCCAAAACGCCGAAGGCGCCCGGG
>NZ_JAAGPF010000025.1 GCF_017104645.1 Burkholderia sp. Ac-20379 | reverse complement strand
CGGCAGCCCGAAGCCGGGCGCGGTGCGGCAAGCAATGCCGATGCCGACTTCGCAGGCGGCGCGCAGGCCGTCGAGGCTCGGCGTGGTCAGCGCCACGCGCCAGGGCCGGCCCACCGCGTCGAGCACGCGCTGCGCCGCCAGCAGGAACGGGCACGGCGGCGCGATGCTGATCAGCGGCACCACTTCGTTATCCAACAGGTTCGCCTCGCCGAACCACCGCATCGGCAGGCGCGCCACCACGTCGCCGCCGAACGGCTCGCCCGCGCACAGCGCCGCGTCGATGCGGTCCTCGCTCATCGCCTGCAGCAATTCCGCGGTGCTGCCGATCACGATCGTGAACGCCGCCTCGGGCGTGAGCGCGCGCACCTCGGCCAGCGTCGGCCGCAGCACGCTCGCCACGAAATCCTGCACCACGCCGATCCGCACCGGCGCCACCGCGTCGGGCGCCAGCTCGGTGCGCGCCGCGTCGATGCGCCCGAGGATCGCGCGCGAATGCGACAACAGCAGCCCGCCGAAGGCGTTGAGCCGCAGCGCGCGGCCGTCGCGGTCGAACAGCGCCTGCCCGACGATGTCTTCCAGGCGCGAGATCTGCAGGCTGACCGCCGATTCGCTGCGGGCGATGCGCTTGGCCGCCGCCGCCAGCGAGCCGCAATCGACCACGGCCACGAAGGTGCGCAGCAAGGGGGAGGGAATATCGGGAATCATGAGAAAAACTCAAATCTGAGCCGGAACCAGACGCAAACAAGCTTGCGAATTCCTCAAATAATATGTCAACACCCACTTTCGAGGAGTAAGGACATGCCCTTTGCCCGACTGACGCTGTCGCACACCCCGTCCACCGACGACGCCCAATACCTGTCCACCGAGCTGACCCGGCTGATCGCCGACGAACTGGCGAAGCAGCACGACCTGACCTCGGTGCTGATCGAAACGCCGATCTCGAACCGCTGGACCATCGGCGCGAGCCTGCGGCACACGGCGGCGCACCTTGAAGTGTGCGTGACGGCCGGCACCAACACCGAGGCGCAGAAGCGCGCGTTCATCGCCGCCGCGATGGCCTTGCTGCGCGAAACCGTCGAACTGCTCGACCCCGCCACCTACGTGGTGATCAAGGAAGTGGCGGGCAGCGATTGGGGCTACGACGGCCGCACGCAGGCGGATCGCGCGCGGCAACGCGCGGAGGAAGCGGCGGCGGCTTCCGCAGGCTGAGGCCGGCTTGCTGGGTGAACCGAAGCGGACTTGCGCACGATTTCGATGTTCACGCATGGGATCGATGCCCGCGAGTCCGCCGCCTCGGGGCCGAACGGCATCCAATACAAGGATTCCGAACGGATCGATCCGGAATCCTAACGACCCTGCGGACGCGGGCCGATTGCTTCAGCGATTCAAATAATAGTAAAGATCGCTGGATCGGGCCCATCGCACCAGCTCGCGATGCTTTCCGATGTAGTCGATCTGCGTCCACTCGCCCTGGGTGATCTGGATGGCCACCGGATCCGATTCGATCAGATAGGCGCGGGTTTGCTTATCCGCCGACGGTTCGGAATACAGCGGGGCCTTGGCTGTGCCGATCTTGCCCACGATCTGCCAGGGGCGCGGATCGGCCAGCTTCACGACATCTCCGCTGACCATCGACGGAACGGCGCAATTGGGCAAATCCGCTGCGTGACCGCGCGGCCCGTCGACGGCGACCCGCCATGTTCCGTCGTGCTGTTTCGTCAGCGCGATCTGGGACGTGGGCGTACTGCTGTCGAACTCGGTGGCGACAAGATCCATGCGGTTCCCGGAGGTCATTTTTCCGGACAGAAAGAATCGGCATGTGTTGTCGACGTCCGCGTCGTCGGGCTGCGGATAGGGGTTGTCGAAAAATCCCGTGACATCGTCGCCGGTGAAGGCGAGGTAAAGCTTGCGATGCGCCAACATCTCGCCATACACCGAGCGTGGCTGAATGTCGTAGATGCCGGCCAATGCGCTGTAGGCCGACTCAGGCGTCGCCCCGTTCGACATGCCGGGCGTTGCGGCGGCAACGAGCATCAGAGAGAAAAGCGCCTTGCGTAGCATGGGTTCGAATCACGATTGTGGTTGTGCGAGCCGCATCGTAAACGACTCGCCCGTTTTATCAAAACCCGGTACGGATACTCGCCGTGCCGCTCGCAAGCTTCGCGATCCGAAGCTTGAATGGCGCTTGCAACTGGAAAACCGGCATGCCGATTCGTTGCGCCGCACGATGGCGTCTCACGCATCCGGAACGAGCCGGCTGCATCGCACCTGACGAATCCGCCAGTAACGCCGCGTAACGCGCGGCGCTCGCCCGCGCGCGCCATTCCTAATTTCTTGCGAATTTGCTGCCGATACTCGCCCTCATCGGGCGTGGACCGCGCCCTCGGCATTGGGGCTCTCATCATGCAAATTCGGCTTTCCGCACCGCGCCGCTCGGGCGTCCTGCTACTGGCCTGCGCGTTGGCGGCGTGCTCGCACGAGCAGAAGAGCACGCAAAAGAAGGTGCAAACGGTGAACGTGGAAACGGTCAAGACCGTTCCGTTCGCGCAATCCGTGTCCTTGCCGGGCCGCGCCACGTCGTACCTGACGTCGCCCGTCACGCCGCAAGTCACCGGCGTGATCCAGAAGCGCCTGTTCGCCGAAGGCGGCGTGGTGCGCGCAGGGCAGGTGCTGTACCAGATCGACCCGGCGCCGTACCAGGCAACCTACGACGCCGATCGGGCCGAACTCGAAAAGGCCCAGGCCGCGCTGCTGTCGGCCAAGCCGATCGCCGAGCGCGACCGCTCGCTGGCGGCCATCGACGCGATCAGCAAGGAGACGCTCGAAACGGCCGAAGCCACGCTCAAGCAGGACGAAGCCACCATCGACGCCGACAAGGCCGCGCTCGAAAGCGCGCGCATCAACCTCGGCTACACGCAGGTTCGCGCGCCGGTGACGGGCACGATCAGCGCGTCGGCCTACACGCCGGGCGCGCTCGTCACGGCCGATCAGACCACCGCGCTCGCCACCATCTACGCCTACGATCCGATGTACCTCGACGTCACGGAATCGAGCATGGACGTGCTCGCGCTGCGCAAGAAGCTGGCGAGCGGCGCGTTCAAAACCGATGCCGACGGCAACGCGAAGGTCAAGATCACGCTCGAGGACGGCACCACCTACGCGCACGACGGCACGCTGCAATTCGCGGGCGTGGGCGTGGATCAAACCACCGGCACCATCACGCTGCGCGTCATCGTGCCGAACCCGGAAAAGCTGCTGCTGCCCGGCGAATATCTGCATGCGGTCATCGATCAGGGCATCAACGAGACGGCGATCCTCGTGCCGCAGCAGGCGGTGGCGCACGATCAGCGCGGCGACGCCACGGCGCTGGTGGTCGATGCGCAGAACAAGATCGCGCAGCGCACGCTGACGCTCGGCGGCACGGCGAACGACAACCAGTGGGTCGTGACGGGCGGGTTGAGCGCGGGCGAGCGCATCGTGGTGGCCGGCTCGCAGTTCGTGAGCGTGGGTGACACGGTCAAGCCGGTCGAGGATCCGGCCGCGAGCCAGCAAGCCGCGGCAGATACGCAGGCCGCGTCATCGCAGGCGGCCACGTCGCCCTCGTCGAACTGAGGGCGGCTGCATGCGTATCGCACACTTCTTCATCGATCGTCCCGTCTTCGCGTGGGTGCTGGCGCTGCTGGTGTCGCTGTCCGGCGCGTTCGCCATCACGCAACTGCCGCTCGACCAATATCCCGACATCGCGCCGCCCACCATCCAGATCACGGCCACCTACAACGGCGCGTCGGCGCAAACCAATCAGGACGCCGTGGTACAGGTGATCGAGCAGCAGATGGTGGGCCTCGACAACCTGATGTACATGTCCTCGTCGGCGAATTCCGAGGGCAACATCTCGATCAAGCTGACGTTCGCGGCGGGCACGAACCCGAACACCGCGCAGGTGCAGGTGCAGGATCAGTTGCAGGCGGCCAACGCGCTGCTGCCGACCGAGGTGCAGCAAAGCGGCGTCACGGTGCGCAAGGCCTCGCCCGATACGTTCCTCGTGTTCAACCTGGTGTCGGAAGACGGCAAGATGAGCAAGGCGGCGATCGCCGACTATCTCTACAGCAATCTCGAGGAGCAGATCGAGCGCCTGCCCGGCGTGGGCCAGGCCCAGCAGTTCGGCTACGAATACGCGATGCGGATCTGGCTCGATCCGAACAAGCTGCAGAAATACGCGTTGATGCCGTCCGATGTCGTGACGGCGATCGATGCGCAGAACAACGACGTGGCCGCCGGCGAAGTGGGCGCCGCGCCCGCCGTGAAAGGCCAGGAACTCGACGCCACCATCACGGCGCGCAGCCGCCTGACCACCGCGCAGCAGTTCCGCGACATCGTGCTGAAGACGCAGACCAACGGCTCGCAGGTGCTGCTGGGCGACGTGGCGCGCGTCGATCTCGGCCCGCAGGCCTACACGGTCGAAACCAACTTCAACAACAAGCCGGCGTCGGGCCTCGGCCTGCAGCTCGCGCCGGGCGCGAACGAAGTGCAGGTCGACAAGGCCGTGCACGATTTCCTGAACAAGCGCGCGGCGAGCTTTCCGGCGGGCCTGAAGGTCGAGTATCCGTACGAGATGGTGCCGTTCATCAAGACCTCGATTTCGGAGGTGGTGAAGACGCTGATCGAGGCGATCGTGCTGGTGGTGGCGATCATGTTTCTGTTCCTGCAGAACCTGCGCACCACGCTGATTCCGGCGATCGCGGTGCCGGTGGTGCTGCTCGGCACGTTCGGCATCCTCGACGTGTTCGGCTACTCGATCAACATGCTGACGATGTTCGGCGTGGTGCTGGCGATCGGGCTGCTGGTGGACGACGCGATCGTGGTGGTGGAGAACGTCGAACGTTTGATGTCCGAAGAACATCTGTCGCCGCGCGAGGCCACCCGCAAATCGATGACCGAAATCAGCAGCGCGCTGGTGGCCATCGCGATGGTGCTGTCGGCGGTGCTGCTGCCGATGGCGTTCTTCGGCGGCTCGACCGGCATCATCTACCGGCAGTTCTCGGTATCGGTGGTGTCGGCGATGGCGCTGTCGGTGGTGGTGGCGCTGACGTTCACGCCGGCCTTGTGCGCGACGATCCTGCGCGACGACCACGAGAAGCCGAAGGGCCGCTTCTTCGGCGCGTTCAATCGCGGCTTCGACGCGTCCACCGGCAAATACCGGCGCGCCGTCGACAAGCTCCTCCATCACCGCAAGCCGGCGATTCTCCTCTACGTGGTGCTGGTGATCGGCGCGGGCTTCCTGTTCATGCGCCTGCCCACCTCGTTCCTGCCCATCGAGGATCAGGGCGTGCTGATGGTGACGGTCACCGCACCCGTCGGCGCCACGCGCGAGCGCACCGAGGCCACGATGGCGAAGGTCGAGAACTATCTGCTCAAGCAGCCGGCCGTGGCCGAGGTGTTCAACGTGGCGGGCTATGCGGTGGGCAGCAATGGCCAGAACGTCGGCATGATGTGGGTGAAGCTGAAGGACTGGAGCCAGCGCACCGCCGCCGCCGACACGGCGCAGGGCTTCGTCGTCAAGGCGTCGCGCGCGCTCGCGCAACAGGTTCGGGATGCGAAGGTGTTCGTGTTGCAGCCGCCCACCGTGCGCGGCCTCGGCATCAGCTCCGGCTTCGACATGCAGCTCGTGGACGAAGGCAACCTGGGCCACACGGCGCTGGCCGCCGCGCGCGACAAGCTGATCGCGATGGCGAACCGCAGCGGCGTCGTGCGCCAGGTGCGCTTCAACGGCTTGAGCGACACGCCGCAACTGTCGCTCGACATCGACGATCGCAAGGCGAGCGCGATGGGGCTGTCGCCCGGCGACGTCAACACCACCATCGAGGATGCGCTCGGCGGCGAATACGTCGACGAATTCCTCGACAACCAGCGCATCAAGAAGGTCTACGTGCAGGGCGACGCGCAGTTCCGCATGACGCCGGAATCGCTGGAGCAGTGGTACGTGCGCAATGCGTCGGGCACGATGGTGCCGTTCTCGGCGTTCGCCACCTCGCATTGGACGTACGGGCCGCCCGAGCTGGATCGCTACAACGCGCAATCGTCGTTCGAGATCGTTGGCGACCCCGCGCCGGGCGTCAGTTCGGGGCAGGCGATGGACACCATGGTGAAGCTGGTCGGCCAGTTGCCGAAGGGCATCAGCTACGCGTGGACGGGCCTGTCGTATCAGGAGCAATTGTCGGGCGGGCAGGCGCCGTACCTGTATGCGGTGTCGGTGCTGTTCGTGTTCATGTGCCTCGCGGCGCTCTATGAAAGCTGGTCGGTGCCGCTCGCGGTGCTGCTGATCGTGCCGCTCGGCGTGTTCGGCGCGGCGCTCGGAACGGGCCTGCGCGGCCTGTCGAACGACGTCTACTTTCAGGTGGGCCTGCTGGTCACGGTGGGCCTGTCGTCGAAGAACGCGATCCTGATCGTCGAGTTCGCCACCATGCTCGAAAAGCAGGGTGCCAGCACGCTGAAGGCGATCGAGCAGGCGGTGGCGTTGCGCATCCGGCCGATCGTCATGACGTCGTTGGCGTTCCTGCTCGGCGTCGCGCCGCTCGTGATCGCCAGCGGGGCCGGGGCGGCGGCGCGGCAATCGATCGGCACCGGCGTGTTCGGCGGCACGCTGGTGGGCACCGTGCTCGCGATCTTCTTCACGCCGCTGTCGTATTTCATGGTGCGCACGCTGAGCGGCAAGGGCCGCAAGCCTGACGATCCGAACGGTTCGCCGGAACAAGGAGATGCCGCATGAAGCGCGCGATTCACTGGATGCTGGCCGGTGCGGCGGCCACGGCGCTGAGCGCCTGCATCGATCTCTCGCCCACCTACCAGCGGCCCGCCGCGCCGGTGGCGGCCGCGTGGCCCGATGCGGCGTCGGGCACGACCGCCATGGCGCCGGATGCGCTGGCCGCCGACATCGGCTGGCGCACGTTCTTCGTCGATGCGCGATTGCAGAACACGATCGCGCTGGCGCTGTCGAGCAACCGCGATCTTCGTATCGCCATCCTGAACATCGAGAAGGCGCGCGCGGAATACCGCATTCAGCGCGCCTCGCTGCTGCCGGAAATCGACCTGGGCGGCAGCGAGGATGCCGAGCGCACGCCGGCCTCGGTGCGCAGCGCACAATCGGGATCGGCGTCGGCCGCCAATGGCCAGAGCGGCGAGATCTCGCACGTCTACAGCGCCAATCTGGGCTTCACGTCCTACGAGCTCGACCTGTTCGGGCGCGTGCGCAACCTGAGCAAGGCGGCGCTGGAAACCTATCTGTCGACGGTCGAGACGCGCCGCAGCACGCAAATCACCCTGGTGTCGGAGGTGGCGAGCGACTGGCTGACGCTGGCTTCGGACCGGCGTCTGCTGGCGATCGCGCAGGCGACCCAGGCCAGCGAGCAGCGCACGTTCGATATGGTGGACCGCGAACACGCGCTCGGCGCGGCCAGCGCGCTCGATGTCGCGCAGGCGCAAGCCAGCCTGCAGGCCGCGCGCAACAGCGCCGCGCAGGCGCAAACCACGGCGGAACAGGCCCGCAACGCGCTCGACCTGGTGGCCGGCGCGCGCGTGCCCGATGCCGATCTGCCCGACGCGCAGGTCGATCCCGTCTCCAGCATCGCGGCGATTCCGGCCGGGATTCCGTCGGCCGTGCTGCAACGCCGCCCCGACGTGCTCGCGGCCGAGCACACGCTGAAGGCCGACAACGCGAACATCGGCGCGGCGCGCGCGAACTTCTTTCCGACCATCAGCCTGACCGCCGCGCTCGGTTTCGAAAGCCCGGCGCTCGCGCATCTGTTCACCGGCGGCAACCGGAGCTGGTCGGTCGAACCGTCGGCTGTCCTGCCGATTTTCGACGCCGGCGCGAACCGCGCCACGCTCGACGCCTCGAAGGCGACGTTCAAGATCGACGTGGCGACCTACGAGAAAACCATTCAAACCGCGTTCGAGGAAGTGGCGAATGCGTTGGCGACGCGCGCCACGATCGGCGAGCAGCTCGACTCGCAAACGCGCACCGTGCAAGCCGATCAGCACGCCTACGATCTGACGATGGCGCTCTACAAGCAGGGCAGCGAGAGCCTACTCGACGCGCTGACCGAGCAACGCCTGCTGTACTCGGCGCAGCAATCGCTGGTGGCGACGCAGCTTTCGGCGCAGACGAGCCTGATCACGCTGTATGCGGCGCTCGGCGGCGGGATCGACGAGCACGATGCGACGGCCTCGGGATCGGTAGCGGTGGCGGCAGCGTCGGCCGCGGCGGCGAAACCCTGAGCATCGGTGCCGCGCGCGGGCCTGCGGGTATCATGATCCGCCGCCTGGGGGCCGGCACGGCGTCGGCCCCGCGCGGAAGTATTTTGAAAGGAATTGCGGTGAGCAAGGCCATGTGCCCGGAGTCGACCTCATGCCGGATCTGCTGACGCGCGCGATGCGCAGGCTGCGCCACGCGAGCCTGACCGTCAAGCTGTTCGCCGCGATGGTGGCGGTCAACGTGCTGGTGATCGGCGCGATGGGGATCGGCGCGCAGCTCAGTTTCGAGCGCGGCTTCCTCGGCTATCTCGAGCAGCAGGAAATCAAGCGGCTCGAATCGAGCATCACGCCGCTCGCGATGGCCTATCGTGATCACGGCAGCTGGGAATTCCTGCTGCAGAACCGCGGCCTCTGGCATCAGATCATGCGGCCCTACGCGCCGGCTTCGTACCCGGTGTCGGGCCACGCGCCGCTGCCGCGCCTGCCGGTGTCGTCGCTGATCGGCACCAATACGCGCTTCACGCTGCTCGATGCGAAGGGCGAATACGTGTTCGGCAATCCGACGTTCGCGCCCACCTCGCCGCGCCGGCCGATCGTGGTGGACGGCAAGACGGTCGGCTGGCTGCTGATGGTGCCGTTCGAGCGTGCCACCGAGGCCGGCGACCTGCGCTTCCAGCGCACGCAGCGCGCCTCGAGCTGGATCATCGCGGTGGCCGCCGCGCTGCTCGGCATCCTGACCACGCTGTGGATGGCCCGCACGCTCGCCTCGCCGCTGCGCCGGCTCGCCAGCGCCACCCACACGCTTGCGCGTGGCGATCTCGGCACGCGCGTGCCCGCCGTGTCGAGCGGCGACATCGGCCAGCTCGAGCACGATTTCAACCACCTCGCGCAAACGCTCGAAAGCACCGAAAAGATGCGCTCCGCGCTGGTGGCCGACATCTCGCACGAGCTGCGCACGCCGCTGGCCGTGATGAGCGGCGAGATCGAGGCGATCGAGGTAGGCGTGCGGCCCGTCAGTGTCGAGGCGGTCAGTTCGCTGGGCGGCGAGGTCAAGCGCCTGCGCCGGCTGGTCGACGACCTCTACGACCTGTCGCTGGCCGACGTCGGCGCGCTGCGCTATCACCACGAGCAGCTCGACATCGGCGAAACGCTGCGGGCCGCGTTGCGCGGCGCGAAGCGGCGGCTCGGCGACGCCGGCCTCGCGCTGCACGTCGACCTGCCCGCGCAGCCGCTGTGGGTGCTCGGCGACGAGCGGCGCCTGCATCAGGTGTTCGCCAACATCCTCGAGAACGTGCTGCGTTACGTCGATACCGGCGCGGCTGTGTTCGTGAGCGCCGGCGAGACCGACGACACCGTGCGCATCCATTTCGACGACAGCGGCACCGGCGTGCCCGATGCCGTGCTGTCGTCGCTGTTCCAGCGTTTCTATCGCGTCGAGGCCTCGCGCAGCCGCGCGACCGGCGGTGCGGGGCTCGGCCTGCCGATCTGCCGCAGCATCGTCGCGGCGCATCGCGGACGCATCGAGGCCGCGCGCGCGCCGCAAGGCGGACTGCGCATCGTCATCGACCTGCCGCGGTTCCGCGGCGGTACCGACTCTCTCAACGAGCATGAATAAAGATCACCCGTTCGACATCCTGATCGTCGAGGACGAACCGAAGCTGGCAAGCGTGATGGCCGACTTTCTGCAGGCGGCCGGCTACACCACGCGCTGCCTCGCCGACGGCAGCGCCGTGGCGGGCGAGGTGGCGCGGCAGATGCCGTCGCTGATCGTGCTCGACCTGATGCTGCCCGGCCGCGACGGGCGCGACGTGTGCCGAGACCTGCGCAGTTACAGCGACGTGCCGATCATCATGGTGACGGCGCAGGTGGAGGAGGTGGATCGCCTGATCGGCCTCGAGCTCGGCGCCGACGATTACATCTGCAAGCCGTTCAGCCTGCTGGAGCTGGTGGCGCGCGTGAAGGCGATCCTGCGCCGCGCGCGCGTGGAGCGCTTCGCGGAGAGCGAGCCGCTGACGTTCGACGACGACCGCCTGCAGGCCACGTTTCGCGGCGTACCGATCGATTTCACGGCGATCGAATTCCGCTTGCTGAAGACGCTGGCGCAGCGGCCGGGGCGGGTGTTTTCGCGCGATGCGCTGATGGAGCGCCTGTATCCCGATGGCCGCATCGTCGAGGATCGCACCATCGACAGCCACGTGAAGAAGATCCGCCGCAAGTTCGAGGCGGTGGAGCCGGACGAGGACGTGATCCAGTCGGTGTATGGCGCGGGGTTTCGGTTCGCCCTGTGAGCCGGGCTGAAGCAGCGGGCCGGCTGCGTTACCATGGCGCGGCCAACGATCGACAGGAACCCTGACCATATGAGCGAAGCCCTGCGCAATGTGAACGCCGTGCCGGAAGCCGACGTTGCCCGGCATCTGCCGGAGGCCGTCGCGGCGGCGCTGCACGGCAGCGGCGCGACCGTCTTTCTGGTCGACGACGATGCGTCCGACACGGCGCAATTCAGCGAGCGTTACGGCTTCGGCCTGGAAGATTGCGCCAATACGATCGTGCTGCGTTACCGCAAGGACGGCGCCGATCATCATGCGGCCGTCGTCACGCTCGGTTCGCGCCGGCTCGACGTGAACGGCGCCGTCAAGGCGGCATTGGGCGCGCAGCGCCTGTCGTTCGCCAAGCGTGAGGTGGCGGTCGAGCTGACGGGCATGGAATTCGGCGGCATCACCGCGTTCGGGCTGCCCGCGGATTGGCGCGTGCTGGTGGATGCGGCCGTCATGCGGCGCGAGCAGGTGGTGATGGGCGCGGGCGTGCGGGTAGCGAAGCTGTTGCTGGCGCCCGCCGGCCTGGCGCGGCTGGCGAACGTGACGGTGGCCGAGATCGCCGGCGATCTCGAGGCGAGCTGACGTCGACGACGAGCGCCCGATCGGGGAACCCGCACCATGCCAAACCTTCGCGACTTCTTTCACGACATCCGCCTCATGCTCGACGAGGCCGCGCCTCCGTCGTCGGGCGCCGCTGCATCGTCTGCGGCGGCGCCCGGGCCGAACGCCGAAATCGGCGCGTGGCGGGCCGCGCTGGGCGCGACGGATCTCGCGATCCCATGGACTGCCGAAGATCTGTACCTCTATGGAACCGGCAGCGGGTTCGACGACGTGCAGACCGGCTACCGCGTCGACCGTTCCGGCGCACGTTTCCCAGGCTGGCCGGAAGACTGGTTCGTGATCGGCACGCTGTTCGGCGATGCCGTCATAGGCCAGGCGATCGACGGGCGGTGCGCGGTGTCGTTCGCCCGTCATGGCGCGGGCTACTGGAAGGCGGATCGCGTGGCGAACGAACCGGCCGCGTTTGCCGAGGCGCTGCGCATCTGGTGCGAACTCTATGTCGCGAAGTACGGCCGGGACGTCTACGACGAAACCGATGCGCTTCGGCCGGATTTCCTGCTCGAACTGCGGCAGCGGGTGAGCGCGGTGCTGCCGGCGGACGGGCTCGAGACCTGGATGGACATGGTGAACGGCTGACCCGCGTGGCATGACGGAATGCGCATGTAATGCCGTGGAAAGCGCGTGGAATGCTGGCCGTCAGCCCGGTAAATTTGCGTAATCTGTAAGGCTCGGCCATGTAACGTTTGTGACATGCCCGGGGAAAAGAATGCCGGTTTTCAATCAAAAAAATACCGACATGTCTTCTCATCCCACCACCCGTGCCGTGCTCGGCCTGACGATCATCGCCGCGGCGTGCGCACTGGCCGCGTGCGGCGGTTCGGATTCGTCGTCGCCGGCTGCCTCGACGACGACCTCCACGCCCACGCCCGTCACCTCGACGTCCAGTGCAGCCTTCGCGGCCGGCAATCTGGTGGTGGCCCGCACCGTCTATGATCCCGCGTTCGTCGTGAGCGGCGCGCTGCCGTTCGACGCGACGCCGGAAGCGACGAACCCGCCGGTGTCGACCGTGAACGCCGTCACGCCCGGCACGTTCCCGAACGTGTTCACGAACGATACGAACGACGGCGCGTTCAGCGTCATGACCAACATGTATCTCGATCAGTGGCCGGCCGCTGCCGCCAGCGCCACGTCGAGCACTAACATCACGGCTGCCGCGGCCGCGCTGGCGACGCCCGAGATTTTCTCGGTGAGCTTCGCCTCGCAATCGGGGATGGGGCTGAACGTGTCGCCGGACGGCAAGACGCTGACGTTCATGGGCTACAACGCCGCGCCGAACAAGCTCGACATCACCAACACGAACACGCCGGGCGTGGTGGACGCCAGCAACACCGACATCCAGACCAGCACCTACCGCACCGTCGGCCAGATCAGCGTGGCCACCGGCCAGGTGGCGTTCACGCACACCAACGCCTACAGCGGCGACGACGCGCGCGCGGCCGTGCTCGTCAATGGTCAGTACTACATGGTAGGCGGCTCGGGCAACTCGGGCTCCAGCCCGAACCCGACGTACGGCGCGCTCGATTCGCTGTCGATGGATACGGGCCTGCAGAGCATCGCGCCGGGCAGCGCCTGCGCGTTCACGCAGGTGATCGGCGCGTTCCAGTCGGGCAACGGCAGCACCTACGCGCCGGCGGCAGCAGGCACCTGCGCGCTCGGCACGGTGACCGACGCGCTGTCGAGCCAGACCTACGCGAAGAAAACCAGCGTGGGCGGCAATCAGTTCGGCTTCTCGCTCGCCTCGCTGAGCGGCCAGACGTTCGACAAGACGAGCAAGGACGACAACTTCCGCAGCGTGTTCGTCGACGCGAACGGCACGATGTACGTGACCAAGGACAGCGGCAGCAACGGCGTGGATACGGTGTACCAGGTCGGCGCCGTGGGCGCGCTGGCCAGCGGCGCGACGTTGCCGCAGAACACGGCGATCACGATCGCGCCCGGCTTCCCGACCTCGACGTCGACGGCCGCGCAATCGGAATCGTCGTTCCCGAACCCGTGGACGCTCGCCAAGGGCGTCGGCTTCCCGTCCGACGTGTGGGTGCCGAAGAACAACACGAACCTGATGTTCGTGGCGGACGAGGGCGACTACGACGACAGCGGCACCGTGGCCTACGCGCCGAACGGCAGCGGCGGCCTGTGGGTCTATCAGAACCAGGGCGGCACCTGGGCCCCGATCGCGCACCTGACGGCCGGCCTGAACCTCGGCACGGCCTACACGGTGACCGACGCCGCCGGCACCTACGGCACGGCCGGCGCGAGCTACACCACCGCGCCGGACGGCCTGCGCCACGTCACGGGCCAGCTCAACGGCGACGGTTCGTACACGCTCTACGCGACCACCTCGACGGTCGGCAACAGCCTCGGTTCGGCGTTCGATCCGGGCGCCGATTCGAACCAACTGGTGAAGATCACGGTGACGGTCAACGGCTCGACCGTGACGGCGGCCGGCAGCGGCTTCTCCGTGATGCAGACGGCGCCGTTCGGCCAGTTGCTGCGCGGCGTGGTGGTGGTGCCGAGCGCCGCGTCCTGAGCGTTCGACAAGGGCCGGGCCGAATGACGGGGCGATCGGCCTGTCATTCGGCTTCCCGGCGTTCGCGGCCGAGCGCGAACGTCAGCGCCATGCCGGCGCATGCCAGCATGGCGGCACCGACGAACACGCTCTGCAGCGATCCCGATACGCGCGGCAAGTAGCCGCCGCCCAGATTGCCCGCCGTCGCCCCCACGCCCAGAAACACGTTCGCGATGGCGAACACCGTGGTGGCCGTGGCGGGATCGGCGGTCTTGCTGATATACGCGGGAATCAGGCCGTACACGGCATAGAACGACAAACCGAAACAGACGGCCGCCGCCTGCAATTGCCATGTGCCGGCGTGGAACGCGATCAGCAGCGCCGAGCCGGCAAGCAGGGCGTACGACAGCGCGAGGCTGATGCGCACGCCGGCCTTGTCGGCCGCCATGCCGGCCGCGAATCCGCTGACCAGCCCCAACATGCCGACGATCGACCACAGCTGCCCGATCGTCGCGAGCGACCGCCCCCGTTCGTCGGCCAGAAAGCTCGATAGATAGTTCTGCCAAGGGCCGCAGACCATGCCGCTCAATGCAAGCAGGGTCCAGACCGTCAGATTGCGGGCGGTGACGATGTCTCGCCATCCGTTGGCGGGGCGGGCGGCTTCGCTTGCCGGCTCAGGCGCGGCGGCGCGGCCGAACGCTTCGGGTGCAACGCGGCGCAGCATCAGGCAGCCGGCCAGCGCGATGACGAGCGACGCGGCGCCGGCCGCGATCCAGACCATCCGCCAGCCGTGGCCCGGCAACAGCCATGGCACGAGCATCCCGTTGGCGAACTGCCCGTAAGCCGTGCCGCTCGACACGAGCCCGTTGACGCGCGAGCGGTAGCGAAACGGGACGCTTCGCGAAATGACGCCGACGGTGGGGATCATCATGAACGCCGCGGTTGCGCCGAGGCCGGCCAGTATTGCGCCGACTTGCGCAACGGTTCGGACGCCTGCCATGAGGGCCAGCAGCAGGGCGGCAGCCGCTACGGCAGCCACGGCCACTTGCCCGCCGCCGAACCGGCCGACGAGCACCGGGCACGCGAACGCGGCGGCCAGATAGGCGATTTGCGCCGCGCCCGTCACGATGCCGATCGTGCCGTACGCAAACCCGAGGTTGTCGCGCATCACGGTGACGACCAGCGAGAACAGATAGATCCCGAAACCGAACACCACGGCCGTGTATAGCGTGAACACGGCCGCGATGCCGATCGTGCGTGCGAGGTCCTGCCTGCCGGACGCAGACATGATGCGAGTCGCCATGATGGTATCCTGTATCGAGAAAAATCTATATAGACGTATTTCTATATAGATGTGCCGAATCTGTCAAGGACACCTGAACCATGCCGAAACCGAACCCGGCCCGCGAGAGCCTGTTGCAGGACGCGCTGAACGCGCTGTCGAACCCGCATCGCCTGAGGGTATTGATCTGGCTGGCCGATCCGGAGCAGCACTTCCCGAAGCAGCAGGATGCCGATCTGGTGGCGGATGGCGTGTGCGTCAGCTTCATCACCGAGAAGCTCGGCTTGAGCCAGCCCACCGTCACCACGCACATGCAGGCGTTGGCGAAAGCGGGGCTGGTGACGTCGAAGAAAATCAAGAACTGGGTGTACTACCGGCCCGATGGCGCGGCGATCGACCGGTTGCTCGGCGATCTGAGGGACGTGTTGAAGCGGGCTTAGCCTTCCGCCAGCGCGCGGATTCCGTCGCCCTCGAGCCGATAGCGAACCCATTCGTCCTGCGGCTGCGCGCCGAGCGATTGGTAGAACGCGATGGCCGGCGCGTTCCAGTCGAGCACGCTCCATTCGAAGCGCCCGCAACCGTTTTCCAGGGCGACGCCCGCGAGATATTGCAGCAGGCGCTTGCCCGCGCCCACGCCGCGCGCGTCCGGCGAGACGTACAGATCCTCCAGGTACAAGCCGGATTTTGCCTGCCACGTCGAGTACGAGAAGAAGTACACCGCATAGCCGACGGGCCGGCCGTCGAGTTCGCAAATCAGCGCCTTGGCCGGCGATTGCGGGCCGAACAGCGACGCCCGGATGGTGTCGGCCGTGGCGGCGACCTGATCCTCGGCCTTCTCGTAGATGGCCAGTTCGATGATGAAACGCAGGATGAGCGGGGCGTCGTCGGCGGTGGCGGGCCGGATGGTCAGTGCCATGAGTGAGCGATTCCAGAGCGGTGAAGCGGTAACGGGATCACGATGGTAGCCGACCGGCGATATGCATATACTGCATTCTGTTCATCATGAATTGCATACCATGCATTACGATCTGCGCCGGCTCGACCTGAACCTGTTGCTGGTGTTCGATGCGCTGGTGCGCCACCGCTCGGTCACGCTGGCGGCGGACGAGCTGGCCATGAGCGCATCGGCGGTCAGCCACGCGCTCGCGCGGCTGCGCGATGCGCTGGCCGACGAGCTGTTCGTGCGCATCGGCAACGAGATGCGGCCGACCGCGGCGGCCGAACGCATCATGCGCCCGGTGGGCGACGCGCTCGACCTGCTGCACGCGGGGCTGGCGCCGGCCCGCCGCTTCGATCCGGCCAGCAGCGAACGCACCTTCACGTTTGCCGCGACCGATTACACGGCGTTCGCGATGCTGCCGGCGTTCATCGCGCGAATGCAGGACGTGGCGCCGTCGCTTCGGTTCAGGATCGTCGCGTCGCGCGGCCGCGAATCGGCGGACGAACTCGCGTCGGGCCGTATCGATTTCGCGCTCGGCTATGAAGAGGAGCCCTTGGCATTGCCGCCCGGCGTCGAAAGCGTCGATTGGTTCTCCGACGATTACGTGGTCATCGCGAGCCGCCGGCATCCGACGATCCGCCGCAAGCTCAGCATGGCGAACTATCTCGCCGCGCAGCACGTGGTGGTGACGCCGTGGGACGACGCGCGCGGCGCGATCGACCGCGTGCTCGACCGGATGGGCGTGGCGCGGGACGTGGCCGTGCAATTGCCGGCCGTGCTCGTCGCACCGTTCATCGTGGCGCGGTCGAACCTGCTGATGACGGTGCCGCGCCATGCGGCGCTGATCCTGCGCGATGCCGCGCCGGTGGCGATCTACCCCGCGCCGTTCGACGCGCCGCGCTACACGCTGAAGATCTATCAGCACACCCGGCATGCGGGCACGCCCGCGCATGTCTGGGTGCGCGATCAGTTGCTGCGCTCGGTGCCCGAGATCGGCTAGCCGCGCGCGGTCGTTGACAGGTTTCGCCGGCAGATGGCAGACTCCTTCCCCATGAACGCCGTCACGTCCCTCGCCATCGCGATCCACCACCATTGGCATCTCCATTCGGAACTGCCCATGGGGACGTGCCTACGCTAGACATTCGAGCGACACCCGCTTCGAAGCCCCGCCGGTAGCGACGGGGCTTTTTGTTTTGTGGTTCCCCATCGGCTGCCGGCTCAACGAACGATCAACGAGAGAGCCAGAACCGATGACTTCCGCATCGAAAACCTTTGCGACGCCCCTCGACCTGTACCGGGCGATTTCACGCGTGTGGGCGGCGGACACGTCCAGCCCCGCTCACGCCTGGTCGGCGTCGACGCCCGCGCTGAACCACTGCAGCGTCACGGCGCTGGTCGTGCAGGATTGTTTCGGCGGCGAGATTCTCTCGACGCGCACCTCGGGCGGCACGCACTTCTACAACACGATCGACGGCAGGCGCTGGGATTTGACCGTCAGTCAGTTTGCCGAACCGATTCCGTACGACGACACGCTGTCCACGCGAGAGACGGCGATGGCCGATACCTCGCGAGAAAAATACGCACTGCTGAAGGCGCGCTTGAACGCGCTCGGCGAATAGCGCACACGCAAAAAAGCCGGCTCGAAAGCCGGCTTTTCGGAATCCGCAGGGAAGGGCGCAACCCCATGCGCCGTTCCCGCGCATGTCTTACTTCGAAGCGTGCGCGCCCACCGCCGCGTTCTGCGCTGCATGCGCACCCTTGCGCTTCGAGGCGAGCACGTAGTACACCACGGCCGTCGCCACCAGCCCGACCATCCACGAGATGTCCGCGCCGCCCGCGATGCCGGCCCACGGGCCGTGGAAGAAGCTTTCCTCGAAGAACGGCACCTGCACCGCGATGCCCAGCAGGTAGATGCCCACGGCCTTGCCGTTGAACGCGCCGTACGTGCCGCCGTTGCTGCTGATGATTTCGTTGACCTGATAATGCTTGCCGCTGATCAGGTAGAAATCCACCAGGTTGATCGCCACCCACGGCGCCAGCACGATCCGCATCGCGAAGATCGCGGTCAGGAAGATGCCGATGAAGTTGGTCGACGCCCACAGGGCCGTGACGGTCGAGGCGATCAGCAGCACCGCCGACACCACCACGCGCACTTGCCGGCCCGGCACCCAGTTCGGGCGGAACGTCTGCGCGGCGGTGATCATCGACAGCACCGCGCCGTACAGGTTCATGCCGTTGTGGCCGATGATGTTGATCAGGAACAGCGCGATCAGCACGTAGCCGAACACGCCCGTCTCCGAACGCACCGCTTCCATCGCATCGGTGGCGCCGTGGCCGGCGCTGACGGCCAGCACGCCGAAGATGAACGCGAAGATGGTGCCGAGCGAGGTGCCGAAGAACGTGCAGGCGAAGGTCTTGCCGAAGCCTGCCGAGAGCGGCATGTATCGTGAGTAGTCCGAGGTATAGGGCGCAAAGCTGATCTGCCACACGGCGCACAGGCCGAACATCGCGAACCAGTTGCCGATCTCGAACTGCCCGCGGTGCAGCACGCTGGCGTCGAGGTTCGGCACGATCATCGCGATGCCCACCACCAGCGCCGCGCCCATGAACCAGGCGCCGATCTTGTTGAAGCGGTGAATGAAGTTGTAGCCGATCACGCCCACCAGCGTGGCCAGCGCCGCGCCGAGCACCGTGCCCACATGCACCGGGATCGACGGCTCGGCGGTGTGCAGCGTCTTGCCGGCCAGGATGATGTTGGAGACGAAGAAGCCCAGATAGATCAGCGTGGTGAAGCTCACCACGATCAGCGAACCGTAGCGGCCGAACTGCGCGCGGCTCTGGATCATCTGCGGCACGCCGACGAGCGGGCCCTGGGCCGATGTCAGCGCATGGAACAGCGCGCCGAAGAATTGCCCCGCGGCGATCGCGAGGATCGCGCTGACGAGATCGAGATGGAACACCAGCACCGAGGTGGCGCCCGAAATCACGGCCAGCGGCGCGACGTTGGTGCAGAACCACAGGGTGAAGAGGTCTCCGGGCTTGCCGTGCCGGTTCTCCGGCGCGACGTACTCGATCGAATTGCTTTCTATGGCAAGAACGCTGTTGTCGTTCTCCGAGTTTTTCATGGTGTCTCCATCTCCAGCTTTATGGGCAGGCAGCACCGTGCCGCGCGCGGGATGCGCGAGGCGAGGGGCCACCGGTACGGCGTACAGCGGTATATCGAGGTGGCGGCCCCTGGCCGCCCGCACTTATCGCATCACGAACGGGTCGCTGATCGGCTCGTCCGAGGTGCGCAACCAGACGGTGCGCGTCGTGGTGTATTCGAGCGCGGCGCTCAGCCCGCCTTCGCGGCCGTGGCCGGACAGGCCGAAGCCGCCGAACGGCGCGAGCGGCGACACCGCGCGATACGTGTTGATCCAGACGATGCCCGAGCGGATCCGCTTCGAGACGCGATGCGCGCGCGTCAGGTTGCTCGTGAAGATGCCGGCCGCAAGGCCATAGGCCGTGCTGTTGGCCTTCTCGATCGCTTCGGCTTCCGTATCGAACGTATCGACCGACAACACCGGCCCGAACAGCTCCTTCGTGATGCAGTCCGGACGATCGACGCCCGTGCAATCGAGGATGGTGGGCGCGTAGTAGTAGCCGTCGCGCTCGAGCGCGTGGCCGCCGGTCAGCACCTTCGCACCCTGGCGCACCGATTCGGCCACCACGGTTTCGATGTGGCGGCGCTGGCGCTCGGTGCAGAGCGGGCCGTATTCGGTCGTCATCTCGTTCGGCATGCCGACCTGGATCCGGCCGACGCGTTCGATCAGCATGGCGAGGAAGCGCTCCTTCACCGAGGCTTCCACCAGCAGGCGCGAGCCCGCCACGCAGCTCTGGCCGCTCGCCGCGAAGATCGCCGCCACCTGCGCGTTCACGGCGCTCTGGATATCGGTGTCGGCGAACACGACGAACGGCGATTTGCCGCCGAGTTCGAGCGACACCTTCGCGAGGTTGTTCGCGGTGTTCGCGACGATGTGCTTGGCCGTTTCCGGGCCGCCCGTGAAGGCCACCTTGGCCACCTTCGGGTGGCTGCTCAGCACCGCGCCGCATTCGGGGCCGAAGCCGGTGACCACGTTCACCACGCCGGCCGGGAAGCCGGCCTCGTGCACCAGCCGCGCGAATTCGAGCAGCGGGCCGGGCGCTTCCTCGGAAGCCTTCAGGACGACGGTGCAACCGGCGGCCAGCGCCGGGCCGACCTTCACCGCCGACAGGAACAGCTGGCTGTTCCAGGGCACGATCGCGGCCACCACGCCCACCGGCTGGCGTTCGAGCCACACCTGCATGTCGGGCTTGTCGACCGGGATGTGCGCGCCTTCGAGCTTGTCGGCCAGGCCCGCGTAGTAGCGGTAGTACTCCGCCACGTACGCGATCTGGCTGGAGGTTTCGCGGATGATCTTGCCGGTATCGTTGGTTTCGATTTCGGCCAGGCGCGGCGCGGCCTGCTCGACCAGATCGGCCAGCCGGTGCAGCAGCTTGCCGCGCGCCGAGGCCGTCAGCCCCGCCCACGCCGGATCCGACAGCGCGCGGCTGGCGGCTTCCACGGCGCGGTTGACCTGCTCGGTGCGGGCTTCGGGCATCTGCGCCCACACCTTGCCGGTGGCCGGGTTGACGCTGCCGAACGTTGCCGCGCCGGCTTCGAACTGCCCGTCGATATACAGCTGAAAATCACCGTTCATGGAATCAGGACCTCACTGAAAGGCGGGCATCACGTCGCGGATCATGCGCTCGAGCGACGCCTTCTTGCGCTCGAAGCTCATGCCGGTATCGATCCAGAAGGAGTACTCGTCGAAACCGAGCGCTTCGTACGCCTTCAGGCGCGCGATCACTTCTTCAGGCGTGCCGATCACGTTGTTCTTGCGCATCGCTTCGGGCGAGTAGAACGGGTGCGCCGCGATTTCTTCCGGGCTCAGCGTCTTGATCATGCCGCGGCTGATCGGGCGCTCGTTCTTGAACCACGCGCCGAAGTAGTTGTAGAACGTGTTGATCTCGTCGGCGGCCAGTTGCGCGTCGTCCTCGCCGCTCGCCACGTAGGTGTGGCGCAGCAGCATGATCTGCGGGCGCGGCACGTCGCTGAACTTCTCGCAGGCGGCGTTGAAGTGGCCCACCAGCTTCTCGACTTCCTCGTCGCCCATGTGCAGCGGCGTGACCTGCACGTTGCAGCCGTTGGACACCGCGAATTCGTGGCTGTTCGGATCGCGCGCGGCCACCCAGATCGGCGGATGCGGCTGTTGCAGCGGCAGCGGCGACGAGGTGGTGGCGGGGAACGACCAGTATTCGCCCTGGTGCGCGTAATCGCCTTCCCAGAGCTTCTTCACGGCCGGAATCAGCTCGCGCATCTTCTGGCCCGCGTTCCAGGCGTCGAGGCCCGGCGAGAGGCGCTCGTATTCGAACGCATAGGCGCCGCGCGCGATGCCGAGTTCGAGGCGGCCGTTGGTGATGATGTCGGTCATCGCCGCTTCGCCGGCCAGCTTGATCGGGTGCCAGAACGGCGCGACCACCGTGCCGGTGCCGAGCCGCACGTTCGGCAGCTTGTTGGCCAGATCGGCCAGGTTCACGAACGGGTTCGGCGCGATCGTGAAATCCATGCCGTGGTGCTCGCCGGTCCAGACGGCGTGCATGCCGCCGCGATCGGCGATCTTGCACAGCTCGACCATCTCGTCGTAAAGCTGCTTCTGGCTGGTGCCGTCGGAGACGCGCTCCATGTGAACGAAAAGCGAAAAACGCATGATGTTACCTTTCAAGAATGAAGCGGGCGGACGGTGCCGTTGCTATGGTCGCCGAAGTACATGCCGTAACTTTTCAATTGGCTTTCCTTGCGATAGCGCTCGAGCATGCTGGCCAGCGCACGGTCCTGAAAGTCGTCGGTGCCGATCTCGTCGAGGCTGACGAACTCGCCCGCTGCAGCCGTGTCTTCCGGCACGCTGCACAGAAACGAAATGTACTGATAGTGCGTCTCGGTGTTGTTGTACGCCGAGTAGATGAAGTTGGCCGAGGCGCCGGGCTGGTACTTGTCGAACAGATCGACGAGCGCCTTGTCGGCGCCTTCCTTGCCGATTTCCTTCGAAGGCAGTCCCCATTTGTTGTCTGCCGTCTTGGTCAGCAGCACCTTGTTTTCGCGGGCGATGATCGCGCTGACGATCACCTTCGGGCCCGCGATCACTTCGGTCGCCACCTTGGCCGGCGTGAAATAGCCGCCGCGATAGTAGCCGAGACCCGCGTAGCCTGCCGAGTGGAACGCCTCCACCTTGCCGACCAGCAGGGCGTGGTCGCCCGCGTCGATCACCGCGTGCATGGTGCAGTCGAACCAGGCGCTGACGTCGTCGAGCAGCGGGTTGCGATGCGCGCTCATCTGCCAGGCGACGTTGGCGAAGCGGTCCTCGCTGGGGCGCGCGAACGTGTTCGACAGATCCTTCTGGCCTTCCGCGAGGATGTTGATCGCGAAGTGCTTCACGCTCGAAAAGGTGGCGTAGTTGCTGGAGGTCTTGGCGATGCTGACCAGCAGCAGGGCCGGATCGAGCGACACCGACGAAAACGAGTTCGCGGTGAAGCCGAGCGGCTTGCCGTCTTCGTCGCGGGCGGTGGTGACGATCGTCACGCCCGTCATGAAGGCGCCGAACGCGTCGCGAAGCTCTCGCGTGTTGATCTTGGCTGTCTCTTGGCTCATGTCACACTTCCGATTTCTTGGGGGTTATGCCTGTGCCGCGGTCGGCACGCTGGCTTGCGTTGCGGTCTGCAGCCAGTCGCGCAGGGCGCGGTTGACGAGTTCGGGCGCCGTCAGGTTCACCATGTGACGCTCGTTCTCGATCACGACGGCCCGGCCATTCTGCGCCGCCTGGGCCATCTGTTCCGCCATCGTCGCGGTGGAGTTCGGATCGTCCGATCCGGTCAGCACCAGCGCCGGGCATGCAATCGCGGGCCAGCGGTCCGCATACACTTCGTCGCCGCGCGCGAAGGCCGTGTAGGCCGTGGCGTAGCCGGGCAGGCTGACCGACTTCAGCCACGATTCCACCTTGCCCGCGGCCACCTGCTGCGCTTCCTCGCTGTTGAACCAGCGGCGCAGCGGGGTTTCCACGTCGATCGTGCCGGAGCGCAATTCGGCGGCGCGTTGCAGCACCGCTTCGCGCGCCGCCTCGGTACGGCGGTACACACCGTTCAGGACTGCCACGCGCTTGATCAGATCGGGCCGCGTGGCGGCCACGCCGGCGGCGATCAGCGAGCCCATCGAGTGGCCGGCCAGATTGACCGGGCCGAGCGCGAGCGCCTCGATGAATTCGATCGCCCAGGCCACGAACTGCTGGAGCCCCGCGCCGGCGTCGAGCGGATCGCTCTGGCCGTGACCCGGCATGTCGACCGAGATCACATGGAACTCGGCCGACAGCGCGTCGATCTGCGGATACCACGCCTGCGCCTGCATGCCCACGCCGTGAATCAGGACCAGCGGCTCGCCGGCCCCTTGCTCGAGGTAGTGCGCGACGCGCTTACTTGACAGCTGCAGGGTTCTTGACGTCATTTCCGAGCTCTGCGAGGTCTTGATAGCGATCGCCAATGCGGTGATGCGGACGGCCGCCGGTCGCGCCGCCGATGGCGATGACCAGTTCGTCCGCGGCCGGTGCGTCCGGAATCGCGAATTGCAGCGTCAGGTAGTGCGAACGGCGGCCTTCGTCGTTCTTGTCCATCATCGGGATCAGCAGCGGGGCGTTCGCCGGGCCGCGCGTGTTGTTGAACGCGAGGTACGACTTCGCGCCGACCGCGTGGCGGTACGTGTTGCCGAAGTGCAGCGTGTGGATCAGGGCCGAGGCGTGCTCCAGCTCGCCGTCGAGGCCGACGATCGCGGCCTTGCCGAACGCTTCGATCGCTTCGCCCGAACCGGCTTCGTCGATGATCAGCTTCGTCAGGTGCGCGCTCAGTTGCGGCGCCAGCTCGCGGATTTCCGGCGAGAGGTTGTCGACATAACCGCGGCCTGCCCACGGGTTCTTGATCACGGCGACGGCGCCGATCATTTTCAGCGGTTTCGCGGCGGCTTTCGCGCCGTCCACGAACACGTTCTCGACATGCAGGATCGACTTGCGGATGAGGCTCATGGGCATTTCCTTTCGGGCATTGATAGCGTGATGCATTGTGGTATACCATCTTACGGCATGCCATAAGAGTTAACCCTGAACGGCGCTGGCTGGCGCGGTTTCGAGGGCATGGAGGCGGTGGCGGCGCGGCTCGCCGCGCGGCGTTGGGCAAGGCTTTGCGGCAGGTTGCGGCCCGCTGCTCGTCCGCGTCCAGGCCCGAATCGCGGCGCAAATCGTGGCCGTATAATGGCGGCCATCCGAGGGGCCGGATGCAGCAGCGGGGCGCCGTTCGCCGCCGGCCGATGCGCCGCCGCCATCCGCCGGAACGCACCCGTTCCCGCGACTGACCAACACTGAAGATCTATGAATCTGACTATCGAAAATCCACCGGTGACGCTGCGGGAGTTGTCGCTCGACAAGCTGCGCAACGCGATCATCAGCGGCTACTTTCCGGCCGGCACGCGGTTGGTCGAACGGACGTTGTGCGAAGAAATGGGCGTGAGCCGGTCGGTGGTGCGGGAGGTGATTCGCTACCTGGAGGCGGAAGGGCTGGTGGAGACCGTCACGGGCAAGGGCCCGACGGTCGCGACGCTGACCTGGAGCGTGGCCGCGCAGATCTACGAGATCCGCCTGCTGCTCGAGCAGAGCGCCGTGGCCGATTGCACCGCCAACCTCACGCCCGAAACTGCCGCCGAGATCGAAGCCGCGCTGGCCGATTTCAAGCGCGCGTTCGACGGCGACGACGTCAACCTGATCATCAGCGTGTCGTCGAAGCTCTACGAGAAGATCTTCTCGGTGGCGGGCCACAGCGTGGCGTGGGAAGTCGTGCAGCGCCTGAACGGCCGGATCAGCCGGCTGCGCGCGATGACGATGAAATCGACGGAACGCAGCCGCACCGGCTATCAGCGCATCGAGAAGATCTGCCTGGCGATCTTCAAGCAGCGCGATGCGGCGGTGGCGAAGCAGGCGGTGGCCGAACATATCCGCGAAGCGGCCGGCATCGCCCAGAAGGCTCTTGAAAACGAGAAGGTGAACAAATGAGTGCGTATTGGATTGCCCACGTCAACGTTCTGGATCCCGAACAATACAAGGGCTACACGGATCTGGCGCCCGAAGCGTTCAAGAAGTACGGCGCGGTGTTTCTCGCGCGCGGCGGCGAGGCGCAGGTGCTCGAAGGCACGGACTACAAGCGGCACGTGGTGATCCGTTTCGCCGACATGGCGACGGCGCTGGCGTGCTATCACTCGCCGGAGTATCAGGCGGCCAAGGCGCAGCGGGCGCGGGCCGGTGTGAGCGAGGCGCAGATCTCGATCGTCGAGGGCTTGCCGGCGTAAGTTTCCAGCGAAGGCCGCGTGGTTGTCGCGCGGCCTCGATACAAAAAAGCGCGAGCCGGTAGCGATACCGGCTCGCGCTTTTTTGCATGGCAGGGCGGGCATTCGCGATTCGCGACGCCCGTTCCCGCGGCTCGAGACTCAGCCGTCGATCCGCACCTGCACGCCGTTGTTCGCGTACAGCGGCGTGGCCTTGAACCCGTCCACCACCACCGAATCGAAGCGCCCCGCGAGCTGGCTGCAATCGATCAGCGCGACGGTATCGCCCACCTTCGGCGCGAACCCTTGCGCGAACGTCACGTGCAGCGTGCCGCCGACGATCGATACCGCGCCCGTCACCGCCACGCGGCCGGCGTCGCCGGCGCCGCGATCGATTTCGAGCGTGCCGCCCTTCAGTTGCGTGTACTTGCCCGCGATGCTGGCGCGCGCCGCCGCGGCGATCGCCACGGTGCCGCCGCTCACGTACACGTCGCCGTTGCCGAACGCGTTCGCCGAGCCGGCCGCGAGCGTGCCGCCCGTGACCTGCGTGCCGCCGCTGTAGCTGTTCTTGCCGGCCAGCGTCAGCTTGCCGGTGCCCGCGAAGCTCAGCCGGCCGGTGCCGCCGATGTCGTTGCGCCAGGTGTCGGCGGCCTGGAAGCCGCCCTGGCTCGCGTCCATCGCGATCGCCACGTTGCCGTTGAACTGGCCGTAGCCGTCGGCGGCGGAGAACAGGTTCAGGCGGCCCCAGCCTTCGGCGTCGTCGAGCACGGGGTAGCCGGACGCGAGCGCGGTGGTCTTCAGCACCACGCGGCGCTGGTCGGCGCTCAGGTAGGGCAGGCGCGTTTCGAGCAGCAACTCGGCGCCCTTGGGCACCACGGCCGTGCTCGCGGTGGAGGCGATCGGGCCGAAGCCGAACGTCAGGCGGCGCAGGTAGTTCGCCTTGTTGGTGGCGTAGTCGGCGAAGCGGTCGGTGGCGGTGGTGCCGGAGTGCGCGAGCGCCAGGAAGTTGGCCGACGTGGTGTTGGTGGCGGCGTACAGCGCGGTGTGCGCCTGCGTCACGGCGGTGGCCTTCAGCGTGGCGTTGGCGGTGTCGGCCAGGTTCGCGGCCACGGACGCCTCGCCGAGAATCCGGCCGCCGATCACGTCGAGCGGCGAATGCATGCCGGCCAGGATGCGGTTCTCGCCGAGCTCGAGGCCGCGGCTCAGCATTTCCTGGAAGCGTTCGGGCAGCACGTAGGCCATCGCCACGGCGTCGCGCATCGCCTCGGCGGAATGGCCGCTCGGGAAGCCGCCGTCGGTGGACGGCGTGGCGCTCTCGGCCGGCACGAGCGCGGGCACGACCGCCACGCTGCTGCTCCAGCGGAACGGCCGCGCGTACTTGTAGAAGCGCTTGGCCGGCTCGGTCGAGGCGTTGTTGCCCATCGTGTTGATGAAATCGACCACGCCGCCGAAGCCCGCGTTGGCGGTGCCGCCCACGCCGGTGTTGTTGCCGCCGTCGTTGTAGGCGACGGTGGTGGCGTCGGCCGGAATCGAGGTGATGGTGGTGGTCTGCTGCGCGGCGGTGCGCCACAGCGAGGTCAGCGGCCCCATGCCGTCGGTCACGCTGTAGCCCTTGCCGCGGCGGTCGTCGAAATACGCGGCGTCGGCCTGCGCGGCGGTGCGCGTGGTGGTGGCGGTCACCACGTATTGCACGTTGGCGTTGAGCACGCCGGCGTTCAGCGCGGTGCCGTTGGGCGTGCCGTCGTTCGGCAGGCCCGTCCAGGTGGAGGCGACCACGGCCGGGAAGCCGGTTACGGCCGGCGCGCTCACGCCGGCGTCGACGATGTCCGTCAGCGGTTGCCACAGGTCGCGGAAGCCGGCCAGCACGCGCACGCCGGCATTGGTGCTCATGGTGGCGTAGCGCGCGTCGCCGCGCTGGTTGGTGTAGGCGTTGTCGACGAACGCGGCCACCGAGGGCGCCGGCGCGCTGTCCGTAAAGCCTTGATCGGCCGGGGCGGCGGGCACTTGCGAGACGACGGCGGCCGGCTGGTTGCTGTCGGAATCGTCGCTGCCGCAGGCGGCGAGCAGGAACGACAGCGAGGCGGCGAGTGCGAAGGCGTGCGTGTGGGGGCGGCGGAAGAGCGAGACGGACACTGCGAAGCTCCGAGGTAGTGGCAAGGAGGGTGAACCATACGGTTAAATTGTTACAACTTACGCAGGCCGACAGCATTTCGTGGGGTAAATGAATGCTTAACCTAACCGGGGCGGGCGGCCCATCCGATTCAATCGGATTCGACTGAATGGGTGATTGGCGCGGGATTGAAATAAGTCAAATCAAGTTAAATTCGATCGATTTGATTTTTTATTGAATTAAGTTAAATCCGATAAAGCCGACTTGCATCGCCAACGATGCCTGATCCATCGCATATTCAAGGCTGAAAGCCCTGACAATCATTGACGATGTGTTATTCCCAGAACCCTATAATCCTGCCGAATTCGACAAAAACGGCACGGCAGGTCATTTGATTTTATTTAAAGATGTTTAATTCAATCAGGGGTTCTCGATGAAGCTTTCCAATCGACTGGCGGCCGAGGTATTCGGTTCGTTCTGGCTGGTGCTCGGCGGTTGCGGCAGCGCGGTGCTGGCCGCCGCGTTTCCGGGGCTCGGCATCGGCTTCGCGGGCGTTGCGCTCGCGTTCGGCCTGACGGTGCTGACGATGGCGTTCGCGGTCGGGCATGTGTCGGGCTGCCATCTGAATCCGGCGGTCAGCGTGGGCTTGACGGTGGCGGGGCGGTTCCCGGCGCGCGATCTGCTGCCCTACGTGATTGCGCAGGTGGTGGGCGCCACGCTCGGCGCGTTCGTGCTGTATTTGATCGCCACCGGCAAGCCCGGTTTCGACGTGGCGGCCAGCGGCTTCGCCACCAACGGCTACGGCGAGCGCTCGCCGGGCCACTACACGCTGGCGGCGGCGTTCGTCTGCGAAGCAGTGATGACGGGCGCGTTCCTGTTCGTGATCCTCGGCGCAACCGACCAGCGCGCGCCGGCCGGCTTCGCGCCGATCGCGATCGGCCTGTGCCTGACGCTGATCCACCTGATCTCGATCCCGGTCACCAACACCTCGGTCAACCCGGCACGCTCGACCGGCCCGGCGCTGTTCGTGGGCGGCGAGGCGGTCGGGCAGCTGTGGCTGTTCTGGGTCGCGCCGATCATTGGCGCGATCGTCGCGGGCGTGCTCTATCCGCTCGTGGCGGGCCGTCAGGACGACTGACGGCACCCGCTCGCGGCGGCGTCAGTCCGCCACGAATCCATACAGCGCCGCCGGGTTCTCGACGAGGATCCGGCGGCGCGTCGCATTGTCGGCCATGGCGGAGAGCGCCCAGTCGAGCAACCGCGCATTGTCGGGTGCGGGCTTCACGTTCGGATGCGGCCAGTTCGAGGCCCACAGGCAGCGCTCCGGGTAGCGCGCGGCCAGTTCGCGCGCGATCCACGCCACGTCGTCGTAAGCGGGCGGCCCGCTGCGCGAGCTTTCGTACGGCGCGGACAGTTTCACCCAGCAGCGCCCTGCGTCGAGCAGCCGGCACAGCGCGGCGAACGCTTCGCCGTCGTGCGCCACCGGGCCGAGAAACTTCCCCAGATGATCGATCACGAGCCGGGCCGGCAGGTTCGCGAGTTGCGCCTCGCGCTCGGGCAGCGTGCGGCCGTCGAGCTGCAGGTTGACGTGCCAGCCGAGCGGGGCGATGCGCGCCGCCAGCCCGTCGAGCACGTCCCAGCCCTGCAGGCCACCGGGCAGCATCATGAAGCGCACGCCGCGCATGCCGCCCGCGTGTAGCCGTTGCAGTTCCGCCGCGTCGACGTCGTGCGGCACCACGGCCACGCCGCGCGCGCCGCTGCCGAGCTGCGCGATCGCGTCGAGCGTGCAGCGGTTGTCGAAGCCGTAGCCGGTGGGCTGCACCACGATCGCGCGCGAGAAGCCGAGCGTGCGCTGCACCTCGCGGTAGGCCGAGGCGGGCGCGGGCGGCGGCGTGAACGTGGCGCTCGGCGCGAGCGGATAGCCGGCTTCGTACACGTGGATATGACAATCGCAGGCGCCGTCGAGGCGGCCCGCTGGCAGTGCGGTCATCGGGTTTGCTCCGGCAGGTCGAATCGGGCGGCGGATCGGGAAGCAACGCGCTGCGCGAAGCGGCGCGCGTGCGCGGCGTTCACGGCGCCGTCGGGCAGGCGGCCTTCGAACAGCGCCTGCGTCTGCGCCACGGTTTCGAGCGATTGATGTTCGATCGCGTCGGGCGTCAGGCCGCCCACGTGAGGCGTGGCGATCACGCGCGGATGCGCGGCGAGCGCCGCCGACGGCATCTGGTCGGCCGCGCGGCCCACGTCGAGCGCGCAGCCGGCCAGGTGGCCGCGCTCGAGCGCGGCGAGCAGCGCCGCGTCGTCCACCAGCTCGCCGCGCGCGGCGTTGACGAAGAACGCGCCGGGCTTCATCGCGGCGAACGCCTCGGCGTTCATGAAGTTCGCGGTGTCGGCGTTGGCCGGCGCGAGGCACACGACGAAATCGGCTTCGCCGAACAGCGTGTCGCGATCGACCTGATGCAGGCGCAGGTCGGTCACGTTCGCGAACGGATCGAACACGATCACGCGCATGCCGAACGCCAGCGCGAGGCCGCACAGGTAGCGCGAGATCTGCCCGTAGCCGATCACGCCGAGCGTGCTGCCGCGCAGCTCGCGGCCCATGCGCGGCACGGGCGATTCGCCGGCGCGATAGGCGAGCGCGTAGGCGCTGGTGTCGCGCGCGAGGTCGAGCATCGCGCCGATCACCCATTCGCTGACCGACGCCACGAACCCGGCGCTGGCCTGCGTGATCAGCACGCCGTGCTCGCTGGCGGCGGGCACGTCGATGGTGCGGATGTCCACGGCGCAGCGCAGGAACGCGACCAGCTCGGGCAGCGCCTCGAACAGCGCGCGCGGCGCGGGCGTCTGCCGGTAGCCGATGATCACGTCGGCGTCGCGCGCGGCGGCCGCGAGTTCGGCGGTGCTCAGCTCGCGATCCTCGTCGTTGAAGCGGACCTCCGCGATGGCGCGCAGCGCGGCGGTGGCGCGCGCGCCGAAGTAGTGATCGAGCATCCGGCGCGGATGGCTCACGAAAACCTTGTTCATGGGGCGTTCCTGAAATCAGCGGCGCGCCGGCGGCGCGACCGATTCGCGCTCGATCAGCGCGATGTCCGTGAAGAGCGCGGGCTCGACCGCGGCGGGCGCATCGCCCTGGCGCATCACGCGCTCGACCATCGCGGCGGCCATCGCGGGCACCGGCAACTGCACGGTGGTCAGCGCGGGGTTGGAGATCGCGCCGAGGAAATGGCCGTCCATGCCGACGATCGAGATGTCCTCCGGCACGCGCAGCCCCGATTCGCGCAGGCCGGCCATCAGCCCGAGCGCCATCAGGTCGTTCACGGCGACGATGCCGGTGGGGCGCTCCGCATCGCCGGCCAGCCGCTGCGCGAGCGCGCGGCCGTTCTGCGCGATCATCGAATCGCCGTATTCGTTGACGGTGCCGCTGTCGAGCACGCGCGCGCTGCCCGACAGGCCCGCTTCGGCGGCGGCGGCGAGGAAGCCGTCGATCTTGTCGCGGCGGCTCAGCGTCATGCCGGCCAGCGTGGCGTAGGCGAGCTGCGTGTGGCCGTGCGCGATCAGATGGCGGGTGGCCATGCGCGCCGCGCCGAAGTTGTCGGGCGTGACGTGATCGATGCGGGTGCGTTCGCCGTCGGTGGCGCGGCGGTCGTAGCTGACCACCACCATGCCGCGTTCGGCGGCGGTTTCGAGGTGGCGCTCGTCGGCCAGCGACGAGATCACGATCACGCGGCGCACGCCCTGCGAGAGCAGATCCTCGAAGAACGATGCCTCCTTGAGCGGATCGCGATAGGTGTTGCCGATCAGCACGCGGTGGCCGTAGCGCTCCTGCGCGAGCGTTTCCACTTCGCGCGCGATGTAGCCGTACATCGGGTTGGCGATGGACGGCACCAGCAGCCCGACCAGCGGCGTCTGGCCCGTCTTCAATTGCCGCGCGAGCGTGCTCGGGCGGTATTGCAGGGCGTCCATCGCGGCCTGCACGCGCGCCAGCGTGTCCTGGCGCATCTGGTCGGTGCGGCCGTTGAGCACGTTCGAGACGGTGCTGACGGACACGCCGGCGTGGCGGGCGACATCCTGAATGGTGCTCATGTCTGACAGTGAAATCCGGTTACAGGCCGAGCCGGGTCGGCAACCACAGGGAAAACGACGGCACCAGAATCAGTACCACGAGAGCCACGCACAATACCAGCAGATATTTGAGCATCGGCCGCGCCACCGCCTTGACGTCGGTGCCGGTGATCGCGCAGGTGGCGAACAGGCCCAGCCCCACCGGCGGCGCGAACAGGCCGAGGCCCATCGCCACCACGATCACGGTGCCGAAGTGCAGCGGGTTGATGCCGAGCTGCATCGCGATCGGCGTCAGCAGCGGGCCGAAGATGATCAGCGCGGGCGCGCCTTCGAGCACGGCGCCGAACACGATCATCAGCAGTACCGACAGCAGGATGAACATGGTCGGGCCGTACTGATGCGCGAACGCGATCATCGAATCGGACACCAGCGCGGGGATCTGCTCGATGGTCAGCGCGAACGACACGCTGGAGGCGGCCGCGACGATGAACAGGATGCTGCTCGCCATCGACGCCGAGCGCACGAACACGCGCGCGATCGAGCGCGGCGTCAGCTCGCGGAACGCCAGCCAGCCCACCAGCAGCGCATACACCACGGCGAACGCGGACACCTCGGTGGAGGTGGCGATGCCGGAGGTCACGCCCTTGCCGATCATCGCGATCATGATCAGCGCGACCAGCGCGCCGCCCAGCAGCGGCAGCCAGGTGCGCGGGTTCGGCAGCGCGGCGGCCAGATCGATGCGGCGGCCCGCGATCACGGCCACGGCGGCCAGCGCCACCGCCAGCACCGCGGCCGGCACCACGCCCGCCAGGAACAGCCCGGCGATCGAGATGTTGGCGACGAAGCCCATGATGATCATGTTCACGCACGGCGGAATCGTCTCGGCCATCACGGCGCTCGCGGCCAAGAGCGCGGCGGCCTCGTTCGGATCCTCTCGGCTCTGGCGCACGGCCGGCATGACCACGCCGCCCACCGCCGCGATGTCGGCCAGCTTCGAACCGGACACGCCCGAGAAGAACGCGGTGGCGATGATGGTGATCAGGCCGAGCCCGCCGCGCACGCGGCCGAACAGCCGCAGCAGCAGCTCGATCAGTCGCGACGACATGCCATTGCTCTCCATCAGCAGCCCGGCCAGCACGAAGAACGGAATCGCGAGCAGCACGAAGTGATCGGTGCCGGCCATCACCTGCTGCGCGTACACCAGCATCGGCAGCGACGGCTCGGCGAGGAAATACAGCAGCGCGCTGAACGCGAGCACGAAGCCGATCGGCACGCCGAGCAGCAGCCCGCCGAAGAAGCCGATCGCCAGCAGCGCGCCGGGCCGCAGCGCGTGCGCGGGCGCGAGCGCGTTCCAGGCCAGCACCGCCGCCACGCCCAGCACGCAGCCGGCCAGCGATTGCAGCACCGCGCGGCGCGGGCCGTTCAGCGCGTTGGCGAAACCGAACAGCGTCATGAACGCGCTGCCCGCCAGCAGCGGATAGACGTTGATCCAGGCGGGCAGGCCGCTCGGCGTCATCTGCCCGAACGAATCGATCAGCAGCAGATACGACGACACGCACAGGTTCGCCGCCACGCCCGCGATCACCCAGTGGCCGGCCTGCACCAGCACCGGCTGCCAGCGCGCGGGCAGCATGCCGCGGAACAGGTCGACGCCCACGTGCTGGCTGCGCGCCAGCACCGTGGCCGCGCCGCAGAACACCAGCACGATCATCAGCGCCCCGGCCACTTCCTCGGCCCAGTCCACCGGGTCGTGCAGGAAATAGCGGTAGACGACGGAGATGAACACCACGGCCACGTCGGCCGCCAGCACCGCCGCGCAGAACCATTCGATCGCGCGCAGCAGGCCGTCGAGGCCGCGCGCGAGCCGCGTCGAGGCCCGAGCGGCGGTGGCGTCGGCGATCTCGGCCGCTATGCCGGCCGCGGCGGCCGGCGCCGTGGAATCGGTGGACAGGGCGCGCATGAGCTCAGCTCCGGGCGGCCGCGATGGCCGGGAACAGCGGCGCGGTGGCCGGATATTGCTTGGCGAAGCTCGCGTACAGCTGGCTCTGCATCTCGCCGCGCACGGTGGCGCGGTCGGCCGGCGACATCGGCGCGAACTGCATGCCGCGCTGCTTGAGCGCGTCGGCGGCGCGCGCGGCCGTCTGGATCGCGGCCTGGCGCTGTTGCAGCGTCGCGCTGCGGGCCGCGGCCTGGAACGCGGGCAGCAGGTCGGCCGGCAGCTTGGCCAGCGCGCGGCGGCCCATCACGGCCACGATCGGGCTGAACACGTGCTGGGTTTCCCAGCACGACTTCACGACCTCGTCGAACTTGCTGGCCAGCACCGTCGCGCAATCGTGCTCGAAGCCGTCCACCACGCCCGTCTGCGCGGCCATGTACAGCTCGCCGACCGGAATCGGGGTGGGCACCGCGCCCATCAGCTTGAACGTTTCCATGAACGCCGGCGTGGGCAGCACGCGCAGCTTGAGGCCCTTGATGTCGGCCAGCGTGTGCACCGGCTTCTTGGTGAACACGTTGCGCCCGCCGAACGAATAGCCCCAGCCCACCACCGAGCAGCCGGCGCGCTGTTGCAGCAGCGTGTCGAACGACGCGCCCACCGAGCGGTCCATCGCGCGGCCCACATGGTCGAAGCCGTCGAACAGATAGCCGAGATCGAGCATGCCGAGCTCGGGCAGCACCGTCGCCCAGATCGACGAGCCGGACACCATCATGTCCACCGCGCCCACCTTGACCTGCTGCACCACGTCGCTTTCCTTGCCGAGCTGGTTGTTCGGGAAGAAATCGATGCGGATCCGGTCGCCCACGCTCGCCTTCAGGTTGGCCGCCAGGTGCTGATACCAGACGTAATGCGCGGCGTTGTCGTTGGCGGGCATCGACGACGACACGCGCAACGCGATCGGCGCCTGCGCGCGCACGATGGCCGGCAGGCCGATGCCGGCCGCGGCCAGCGAGGCCGCCGAGGCGGTTTGAAGAAAGCGTCTGCGGGAATTCGACTGCATGGTCATGTCTCCTGGGTGCCGCGCGCTGCGCGAGCCGGTTATGGGGTCGGCGCGACGGCCACGCGGCGACTGTATCGATTTAGTGTATCGATACAGTAAACACTCGAAGCAGGCTGCGGCATCGGTGTTTTCCCGGGTTCGCGGCGGTTCGGAGCGGGAACGGGGCAGGGCGCGCTCAGCGCCCGCGCGCGGCGCCGTAGAGCGGCAGCACCTGCGCTTCCAGCATCGCGATCGCCTGGCGCGCCAGTTGCGGCAGCGGATGGCGGCGGCTGGTGGCGATCGCGATGCGGCTGTACAGCGTCGGCTCGGTGATCCGCGTCAGGCGGAAGTGGCCGGGCGGCAGGTCGGCCGGAATCGCGTTCAGCGACAGCACCGCGTGGCCGATGCCCTCGCTGACCAGATCGAGGATCGAGGCCACGCCGTCCACCTCCAGTTCGATGTTCAGGCGGATGCCCTGCTCGGCGGCGGCGGCCTCCACCATGTGCCGGATCGCGTGCATGCGGCCCGGGATCACGAGCGGGTATCGCACGATCTCGCGCAGCGTGATCGATTCGACCGGCTCGGCGTGGCCCGGCCCGACCAGGAACAACTCCTCGGTGTGGATCGTGCGCTTGTCGATCGAGGGCGTGTCGAACGTGTCGTACAGCACGGCCACGTCGATGCGGCCCATCATCAGCCATTCGGTCAGATAGGTGGACAGCCCCTGCGCCACCGACAGCGTCGCGCCCGGAAACGTGCCGCGAAAGCGCCGCACCAGCTCGAGCGTGCCGACCCGCGCGAAGCTCGGCGTGATGCCGATGCCGAAGTGCCCGCCGAGCGTGCCGCGCAGCTCGTCGAGATCCTGCGAGGCGCGCTGCACCTGCTGCAACAGCCCCTTGGCGTGCGCCAGCATGCGCTGGCCGGCCGGCGTCAGCGTCACGCCGCGCCCGTTGCGTTCCAGCAGCGTGTGGCGCAGTTCCACTTCGAGTTGCCGCACCAGGCGGCTCAGCGCGGGCTGGTTGGTGTTCAGCGTATTGGCGGCGCGCGTGAAGCTGCCGAGTTCCGCCACATGCACGAAGGCGTCGAGTTGCCGGAGATCCATGATCAGGCTATGTGAAATGTGTATAACAGCTAGTTTGGTATGGCGATTGTAGCGAGGCGGCCGAGCCACCACAATGCATCCCATTCCCGAACGACAGCCGCCGCGAGCGGCCAGCCACGAGACATCGATGAAATCCTGCCTGCCCCCCGATCCCCATCCGGTCCGCCCCGCGCACGCGCTGCCCGCCGGCGCCTGGGACGCCCATTGCCATGTGTTCGGCCCGGCCGCCCAATTCCCGTACGCGCCGGACCGCAGCTACACGCCGCCCGACGCGCCGTTCGAGCGCCTGGTGGGGCTGCACGATTTCCTGGGCCTCGCGCGCGGCGTGATCGTGCAGGCGAGCTGCCATGGCACGGACAACTCCGCGATGCTCGACGCGATCGCCCGCAGCGAAGGCCGCTACATGGGCGTGGCGATTGTCGACGGCAGCGTGACCGACGACGAACTGGCCGCGCTCGACGCGGCCGGCGTGCGCGGCGTGCGCTTCAACTTCGTCGCGCACCTGGGCGGCGCGCCCGATCTCGACGTGTTCGACCGCGTGCTGGAGCGCATCCAGCATCTGGGCTGGCACGTCGTGCTGCACCTCGACGCGCAGGACATCGTCGCCTACGCCGATCGCATCGCGCGCATCCAGGTGCCGTTCGTGATCGACCACATGGGCCGCGTGCGCGCCGAGGCCGGCGTCGATCAGCCCGCGTTCGCGCAACTGCTCGACCTGATGCGCAACCCGCTCGCGTGGGTCAAGGTGTGCGGCGGCGAACGCGTCTCGGCCGGCACGCGGCCGTTCGACGATGCGATTCCGTTCGCGCAGGCGCTGATCGAGGCCGCGCCCGACCGCGTGCTGTGGGGCACCGACTGGCCGCATCCGAACATCACGCGCGACATGCCGAACGACGGCGGCCTGGTGGACCTGATGTTCCGCTTCTGCCCCGATCCCGAACTGCGCCGCAAGCTGTTGGTCGATAATCCGCTCCGGCTGTACGGCCGCTGAGCCGCGCTTTACCGTACGACCCCGTTTTAAGGAGATCCGCCGCGCCAGACGGCGGACGAGGCAAGGCCGGACGGCGCACGCGCGCCGCCGGCGCATCCATGAAGGAGACACGCATGATCCGCATCGACAATCCGACGTCCCGCCCGGGAGTGGCCGCATGAGCAAGAGCGCCACCCTGACCGCCGCCGCGCGGCAGCCCCGCAAGCCGTTCTACCGCGCGCTGTATTTCCAGGTGTTCGCGGCGATCGCGCTCGGCGTGTTGCTCGGCCATTTCGCGCCGTCGCTCGCCGTGCAGATGAAGCCGCTCGGCGACGCGTTCATCAAGCTGATCAAGATGGTGATCGGCCCGATCATCTTCTGCACCGTGGTGACGGGCATCGCCGGCATGGGCGACATGAAGAAGGTCGGCCGGGTGGGCGGCAAGGCGATGCTGTATTTCGAGGTGGTGTCCACGCTGTCGCTGGTGGTGGGCCTGATCGGCGGCCACCTGCTCAAGCCCGGCGCCGGCTTCGACCTGAACCCGGCCACGCTCGACACCAAGGCGCTGGCCGGCTACACCACGGCCGCGCATCATCAGAACGCCGTCGACTTCCTGATGCACATCATTCCGGATTCGATCATCGGCGCGTTCGTGACGGGCAACGTGCTGCAGGTGCTGCTGGTGTCCGTGCTGTTCGGCGCGGCGCTCGCCGCGCTCGGCGAACGCGGCCGCGGGCTCACGCAGCTGATCGACCAGGTCGCGCATTCGTTCTTCGGCATCGTCCACATCATCATGAAGGTGGCGGCGCTCGGCGCGTTCGGCTCGATGGCGTTCACCATCGGCACCTACGGTATCGGCGCGGTGCTGCCGCTGCTGAAGCTGATCGGCGCGTTCTACCTGACGCTCGCGGTGTTCATCGTGGTGGTGCTCGGCCTGATCTCGCGCGCGCTCGGCTTCAGCATCTTCCGCTTCATGGGCTATATCCGCGAGGAGATCCTGATCGTGCTCGGCACGAGCTCGTCCGAGGCGGCGCTGCCGCAGATGCTCGAGAAGCTCGAACGCCTCGGCTGCTCGAAATCGGTGGTGGGCCTCGTGATTCCGGCCGGCTACTCGTTCAACCTCGACGGCACCAACATCTACCTGACGATGGCCGTGCTGTTCATCGCGCAGGCGTTCAACGTCGAGCTGAGCCTGATCCAGCAGGTCACGCTGATCGGCGTGGCGATGCTGACCTCGAAGGGCGCGAGCGGGGTGGCCGGCGCGGCGTTCGTGATGCTGACCTCCACGCTGCTGGTGTTCCCGCTGATTCCCGTGTCGGGCATGGTGCTGATCCTCGGCATCCACCGCTTCATGGGCACCGGCCTCGCGATCGTCAACACGATCGGCAACGGCGTCGCGACGCTGGCCGTGGCGGCCTGGGAACGCGAGCTCGATCGCGACAAGCTCAACGCCGAAATGGCCCGCCGCCGCGCGGCCTGAGCCGCCGGTTCCTTCGCTGTCCTGATTCACCGGCCCGGGCGGAACGGCCCGGGCACCCCCTTGCCGGCATGACCCGCCCGCTTGCGCCGAACGCAGGTGGCGGCGCCGCTCGCCTCATAAAAAACCATATTGGAGACTTTCGTCATGAACGCACCCCTGGCCGCGGCTGCCCGCCGCGCGCGCCACGCCCGCCCGCACCTCGCCTGGTTCGGCATCCTGATCGCCGGCCTGAGCGGCGCGGCGCACGCCGAGGATTACAGCGCCGCGAAGGCCGCCGCGCTCGACACCGCGTCGGGCTCGGTGCAGATGTACGGCCTGATCGGCATGTACGTGGACACCTCGAAGCTGAGCACCTCGAAGGCCAGCACCGCGCAGGTGGGCGGCGGCGGCATGACCACCTCGTTCTGGGGGATTCGCGGCCGCGAGGAACTGGGCGGCGGCTACGCGGCGATCTTCTCGCTGGAGAGCTTCTTCCGGCCGAACACCGGGCAGATGGGGCGCAACACCACGGACGGCCTGTTCTCGCGCAACGCCTACGTGGGGCTGACCTCGGCGCGCTTCGGCACGGTCAAGATCGGCGAGCAGACCAACCCCACCTACATCAACCAGCAGCTCGTGAACCCGTTCGGCTCGTCGGTGGTGTTCTCGCCGCTGATCGTGCAGTCGTACACCAGCACCTACGACAACACCGAAATCGGCGACACCGTGTGGGACAACGCGGTGGAGTACGTTTCGCCGAACCTGGGCGGCCTGACCGCCACGGCGATCTACGGCGTGAGCAGCACCACCGGCCATCAGGGCAAGGACAACGTCGGCCTGCACCTGACCTACGCGAAGGGGCCGCTGACGGCCGTGTTCTCGGCGCAGCGCGTGCGCACGGCGGTGGTCGCGCCGAGCTCGGATCAATACCTGTATCTGGCCGGCGCGGCCTACGACACCAAGTACGTGAAGCTGTACGCCGCCGCGCAGACCACCAGCAACGTCAGCGCGCAAACCGGTTCGCATACCTACGAACTCGGCACCACGGTGCGGCTCACGCCCACCAACCTGATCCTCGCCGAATGGGCGCGCACGGCGCACAGCAAGCCGCTCGACAAGAGCGACGTGCGCAACACGGCGAGCCTGGCCTACGAATACGTGCTGTCGCGGCGCACGTTCGTGTACGCGGTGTATTCCTACGACAAGCTCAGCGGCAATCCCACCGGCAACACGCTCGGCGTGGGCATGCAGCACACGTTCTGAGCTTGCTCGCGGGCGGCGCGGCGCTCAGGCCGCGTCGGCCTGCAGCCACGCCACCACCTCGTCGAGCGAGAGCGGCACGTTGCGGCTGTTCGGGATCACGACGTAATAGGCGTCGGTCACGTCGAGCGTCGCGATCGGCAGCCGCACCAGGTCGCCGGCCGCGAGCGCCGCGCCGACCAGCCGGCCCCAGCCCAGCGCGATGCCCTGGCCGTAGCGGGCCGCGGCGATGGCATCGGTGTAGAGGCTGGTGCGCAGCGCGAAGCCGAGCTTCGGCGGGCGCGCGCCCACGCCGCGCAGCCAGGCGTCCCAGCCGATCCAGCCTTCCGAGGTGCTGTCCGATTCGATCAGCGGCGCGTGGACGAGGTCGGCCAGCGAGCCGGGCATCGCGTGCGCGGAGAGCCAGGCCGGCGAGCAGACCGGAAACACCTGCTCGGTGAACAGCAGTTGCGAGCGGCAGTCGGGCCACACGCCGTCGCCGAAGCGGATGCCGATGTCGGCGTCGGGGCTGCGCAGGTCGGCCGTGAACATCTGCGTGACGACGCGCACCTGCAGGTCGGGCCGCAGCTTCGCGAGCCCGGCGATGCGCGGGATCAGGCAGAAGTGCGAGAACGCCGAGGTGGCGGTGATCACCACCTCGCGCTGCGCGCCGCCGTGCGTGATGCGATCGAACACCGACGCGATCTTCTGCATCGATTCCGACACGCCGGCCTGCAGCAGCTCGCCGTCGGCGGTCAGGCGGATCGCGCGGTGCAGGCGCTCGAACAGTTGCGCGCCGAGCGTGTCTTCCAGCATGCGGATCTGGCGGCTGACGGCGGCCTGGGTCACGCCCAGCTCGCGCGCGGCCAGCGTGAAGCTGCCGAGCCGCGCCACGGCCTCGAATTCGACCAGCGCCGTCATCGACGGAATCAGGCGGCGGTAGCCCTTGTTGAGCGGCGAGGTGGCTTTCATGGGGGCGCCGGCGCCCGGGTCGGGCGCGGTGTGCTCGAGGCGGCGCATGCGGTCAGCGTCCCGTCACGGCGGCCACGCGGCTCGCTTCGCGGCCGGCCTCGGAACTGCCCGCCGAGGCCGACGCTGCCGATCCGGCCGGCGCGGTGTCACGCCAGTCGCCCATCATCGCGGCCACTTCCTCGTCGAGCCATTCGCGGAACTGGATGTATTCGGGCCGCAGCTTGGTGTTCTTGTGGGTGATCAGGTAGTGATGGCGATCGCGGAATTCGAGCGCGTCGCGCACCGGCCGCACGAGCCGCCCCTGTTCGACCTGGCGGTGCACGAGGTGATGCCAGCCGAGCAGGGTGCCTTCGCCGGCCTCGGCCTGCGCCACCAGCAGGCGGTAATCGTTGCTCTCGAAGCGATCGTTGTCGATCAGGCGCTCGGAGCCGTCGCCCTGCTGGAACCAGTTGCGCCAGACGCGCCAGTCGACGTGCTCGCACACCTGCGCGCGCCCGAGCAGCGACAGGTTCAGCGTCGGATATTCGAGCAGGTCGAGCGGCTTGAGCGCGCGGTGCGGCAGGCTGCGCTCGAGGAACGCCGGGCTGCAGACCGGATACACCACGTCGTGGAACAGCGGCGTGACCTCGTAGCCGGCCTCGCGCGGAGGGTTCTTGGTGATGATGACGTCCGGTTCGAGCAGGTCGTCGAGCTCCATGAAGTGCTCGGTGGCCATCACGTGCAGGCGCAACTGCGGATGACGGCGGCGCAGCGCGGGCAGCCGCGCCGACAGCCACAGCGCCGAGAACGTGTGCGACACGCAGATGGTGAGCGCATGCGAATCGGAGCGGCGCACCGCGTCGGCCGCCTCCGCGATGTTCATGATCGACAGGTAGGACGCGTTGTAGAGCACGCGCCCGGCGTCGGTCAGCGTGATGTAGCGGCCGCTGCGCTCGAACAGCGCGACGTCGAGCGAATCCTCCAGCTCCTTGATCTGCCGGCTGATCGCGCCCTGCGTCACGCACAGCACCTCGGCCGCGTGCGTGAAGCTCTCGTAGCGCGCGGCGGTGACGAAGCAGCGCAGCGCGCGCAGCGACGGCATCTGCGCCAGCAGCCGGTCGGCAAACAACGGTTTCTTCTGCATCGGCATGACCTTTCGGACCGAAATGCCGGTTCGCGCGCCGGCTCGCGGGCGGCCTCGCGGGCCGCGGAACGGACAGTGTGCGAGCGAAGCGCGGCGCTGGCAATCGGAATCAATTCGGAGGGCGGCGGCGCATGCGCGGCAAGCGCTTGCGGCCGGTTGACCGGCCCCCAAAGCGGGCCGCCCCGCGCCCGGAATCGGGGGCAGGGCGGGTTTCGTCCGGACGCGGGCCGATCTCAGCCGAGCTTCAGCCAGGTCGTTTTCAGTTCGCAGTACTGGTCGTGCGCGTAGATCGACTTGTCGCGCCCGCCGAAGCCGGACTGGCCGAAGCCGCCGAACGGCGTCGAGAGATCGCCCTCGCCGAAGCAGTTGACCGTCACGGTGCCGGCGCGCAGGCGTTGCGCGACGCGGTGCGCGTGGTTCACGTCGTCCGTCCACAGCGAGGCGGCCAGGCCGTAGCAGGTGTCGTTGGCGATCGCCACGGCCTCGTCGATGTCGGCGTATTCGATCACGCACACCACCGGCCCGAACACCTCGTCGCGCGCGATCGACATGGCCGGCGTGACCTGGTCGAACAGCGTCGGCTCGACGAACCAGCCGCCCGTTTCGGCCAGCACCGCGCCGCCGCCGAACACCACGCGCGCGCCTTCGGCCTTGGCCTGCTCGATATGGCCGATCACCTTGTCGAAATGCTTCTGCTCGATCAGCGCGCCGAGCTTGACGTCCGGGTCGAGCGGGTCGCCCGTCTTCCAGCCGCGCAGCACGTCCTGCATGCGCTCGATCAGTTCCGCCTTGCGCGAGGCCGGCACCAGGATGCGCGAGCCGGCGCTGCAGTTCTCGCCCATGTTCCAGAACGCGGCGGCCACGGCGTTTTCCGCCACCGGGCCGAGATCGGCCACGTCGGGCAGCACCACCTGCGGGTTCTTGCCGCCGCATTCGAGCACCACGCGCTTCAGATTGGTGTCGGCCGAGTAGTGCAGGAAGCGCTTGCCGGTGGCGGTGGAGCCGGTGAACGCGATCAGGTCGACGTCGTCGTGGCGGCCGAGCGCCTCGCCGGCCTCCGCGCCGAAACCCGTCACCACGCTGAGCACGCCCGCCGGCAGGCCGGCTTCGAGCGCCAGTTCGGCGATCCGCAGCGTGGCGAGCGAGGTCTGCTCGGCCGGCTTGACCACCACGCTGTTGCCCACCGACAGCGCCGGGCCGATCTTCCAGGCCAGCATCAGCGCCGGGAAATTCCACGGCAGCACCGCGCCCACCACGCCGATCGGCTCGCGCGTGATCATCGAGACGACGTCCGAGCCGGACGGCGACAGCGCGTCGTAGCGCTTGTCGGTCGCTTCGGCATGCCAACGGATGCAGGCGGCCGATTCGGGGATGTCGAGGCCCAGGCATTCGCCGATCGGCTTGCCGGCTTCGAGCGCCTCGAGCAGCGCCAGCTCGTCGGTGTGTTGCTCGATCAGCGCGGCCAGCGCGAGCAGCACGCGCTTGCGCTGGGCCGGCGCGGCCTTCGACCAGACGCCGTCGTCGAACGTGCGGCGCGCGGCGGCCACCGCGGCGTCCACGTCGGCCGCGCCGCAGCGCGCGATGTCGGCCAGCACCTTGCCGGTGGCCGGGTTCAGCGTGGCGAACGTGTCGCCCGATTGCGCGTCGCGGCGCGCGCCGTCGATCAGCGCGCGGCCGTCGAGTTCGAGCGCGGCGGCGCGGGCTTGCCATTCGTGGTGAGTGCTCATCGATGTGTCCTTGAAAAAACGTTTCGCAGGCCTAGCGTTCCTCGCCGGCCATCCATTCCTTGGCCCAGATCGTCGCCGAGACGGCGAGACCGGACAGCGCGGGCGCGGGCAGCGGGCGCGGCGCGGGCTGATCGAGCAGTTGGCGCGTCAGCTCGCCGGGCTGGCCGAGCGCGTATTCGGCGATCAGCTTGCCCGCCGACGAGCCGCGGCTCAGGCCCAGGCCGTTGCAGCCGATCACTTCGTACAGGCCGTCGGCGCGGCGGCCGAAGCGCGCGCCGCGCGGGCGCGGGCCGTTGGCGCGGGCGGGGCGTATCGAGCAGTTGGCGCGTCAGCTCGCCGGGCTGGCCGAGCGCGTATTCGGCGATCAGCTTGCCCGCCGACGAGCCGCGGCTCAGGCCCAGGCCGTTGCAGCCGATCACTTCGTACAGGCCGTCGGCG
>NZ_JAAGPF010000274.1 GCF_017104645.1 Burkholderia sp. Ac-20379 | reverse complement strand
TCGGCGCGCGGGTGGCGATGATCGGCCAGCTCGGCGACGACGCCAACGGCGCGGCGTTGCGGGCCGGCCTGGAGGCCGAGGGCATCGATTGCGGCGCGCTCGGCACGAGCGCGGGCGTGCCGAGCGGCGTGGCGCTGAGCGTGGTGGACGACGCGAGCCAGAACGCCATCGTGATCGTGGCCGGCAGCAACGGCGAGGTTGGCGTGCACACGCTGGCCGACCACGACGCCCGGATCGCGGCGGCCGACGTGCTGGTCTGCCAGCTCGAAACGCCGTTGCCGGCCGTGCGCGCCGCGCTGGAGGCCGGGCGGCGTCATGGTTGCGCCGTGGTGCTCAATCCCGCCCCGGTGCTCGGGCCGCTGCCGGACGGCTGGCTGCCGCTGATCGATTGGCTGATTCCGAACGAGGTCGAGGCCGCCGCGCTGACGGGCATGACGATCGCCACGCCCGCGCATGCCGAGGCCGCGGCGCGCAGCCTGATGGCGGGCGGCGCGCGCAATGTGATCGTCACGTTGGGCGCGCAGGGCGTGGTCGCGCTGTTCGACGGTGGCGTGGCGCGGCACTATCCGGCGCCGAAGGTCGAGGCGGTCGATACGACGGCCGCCGGCGACACCTTCATCGGCGGCCTGGCCGCGCGGCTGGCCGCCGGCGAGGCGCCCGATGCGGCGATCCGCTTCGCGCAGCGGGCCGCGTCGATCTCCGTGACGCGCGCGGGCGCGCAGCCGTCGATTCCCCGTTTGAGCGAGATCGAGGCGGGCTGATCGGCAGTCGGGCCGACATTCAGGCCGAACGCGCACCCGGCAACCAGCAGTTGTCCGAATCCGGCCTCGCGCCGGATTTTTTCATGGCGCCGCGTTTTTCGGGGCAGATCGCCTGCCACGCCCGCCAGCGAGGACGCCGTATCAATCTTTCAACGATGCGCGTTCGCGGTGCATGCGCCGGCTGCCGTCGACAATCCTCGCCGCCGGTATCGCATCGTTCGCGCTGCCCGTCCAATCGCATTGTTTTCATCTTCGAATCGCGCGGCCTCGGCGCGTTGGCCGTCATCGTTTTCATGCATCGCGGCCACGCGAAACACGATCGTTCGATCGCGACACAGTCGTTCACATTCGCGATCACGGTGTTTACGTGGATGCATGCTTTTCGCAACGCGTCGTTACCCACTCATCAGCGGACATTTGCTTCGATGTGCGATGCATGTCGAGCGATGCAACATGCGTTTTCATGACACGCATCGAGGTGCCGGGAACGTTATTTATTTCATCGCGCCGATCGTCGGCATTGAACTTATCGCGCAGCACGCCGACGAAGCCTCGAAACGACGGGCGCGATCGCAAAAAATTGTAACGAATGCGGGTGCTGCGTCATCCGTCGCGCCGCGTCGCACGTAGAGGAAAGAGGAGGGGAAGCGTCCGGTGCAAGAGACGATTCGATGCAACAGGAGAGGCCGCATACGTCGCGTTGCAAACTTCGGGGAGGACATTGTATGGCAGCAAAAATACGCAGTCCAAGCGGGGTTTTTCAGAGTGTCCGGCAACAACGTTCCGACTGAAGTTTGTTCGTGAAAAAAAAAGAAAATGGGTTTAGGATGAAATTGAACGGTCCTGCTTCGGCGTGATTTTGCGAAGGCAAGATCGGTCTTCAGACACAGGCGAGGAGGTAGCATGGATATTTACAGCAGCTTCGCGAACCGCTTCGAGAAAACCCGGGAGGAAGAGCTCTCGCTCGAGGAGTATCTCGCGCTCTGCAAGAACGATCCGCAGGCGTACGCCACGGCAGGCGAACGCATGTTGGCAGCCATCGGGGAACCGGAGCAGGTCGATACGCGAAACGATCCGCGCTTGTCGCGAATCTTCGCCAACAAGGTCATCAAGGTGTATCCGGCATTTCGTGAGTTCTACGGAATGGAGGAGGTGATCGAGCAGGTGGTGGCGTACTTCCGTCACTCCGCGCAAGGTCTCGAGGAGAAGAAGCAGATCCTCTATCTGCTCGGGCCGGTGGGCGGCGGCAAGTCGTCGATCGCCGAGCGTCTGAAGCAACTCGCCGAACGCGTGCCGTTCTATGCGATCAAGGGTTCGCCCGTCAACGAATCGCCGCTCGGGCTGTTCGACTACGACGAAGACGGCCCGATTCTCGAAGAGCAATACGGCATTCCGCGCCGCTATCTGAAGGGCATCCTGAGCCCGTGGGCCGTCAAGCGGCTGCACGAGTACAACGGCGATATCCGCCAGTTCCGCGTGGTGCGGCGCTACCCGTCGGTGCTGCGCCAGATCGGTATCGCGAAGACGGAGCCGGGCGACGAGAACAATCAGGACATCTCATCGCTGGTCGGCAAGGTCGACATCCGCAAGCTCGAGCAGTTCGCGCAGGACGACGCCGACGCCTACAGCTATTCGGGCGGCCTGTGTCTCGCGAACCAAGGCCTGCTCGAATTCGTCGAAATGTTCAAGGCGCCGATCAAGGTGCTGCACCCGTTGTTGACGGCCACCCAGGAAGGCAACTTCAAGGGCACGGAAGGCTTCGGCGCGATTCCGTTCGACGGCGTGATTCTCGCGCACTCGAACGAGTCGGAATGGAAGGCGTTCCGCAACAACAAGAACAACGAAGCCTTGCTCGACCGGATCTTCGTCGTGAAGGTGCCGTACTGCCTGCGCGTGTCCGAGGAGATCAAGATCTACGAGAAGCTGATCCGCAATTCCTCGCTGGCCGAAGCGGTGTGCGCGCCCGGCACGCTGAAGATGATGGCGCAGTTCGCGGCGCTCACGCGTCTGCACGAACCGGAAAACTCCAGCCTGTTCTCGAAGATGCAGGTGTACGACGGCGAGAACCTGAAGGACACCGATCCGAAAGCGAAGTCGTATCAGGAGTATCGCGACTACGCCGGTGTGGACGAAGGCATGACGGGGGTCTCGACGCGCTTCGCGTTCAAGATCATGTCGCGCGTGTTCAACTTCGACACCTCGGAAGTGGCGGCCAACCCGGTGCACCTGATGTACGTGCTCGAACAGCAGATCGAACGCGAGCAGTTCCCGCCCGAAACCGAGCAGAAGTATCTGTCGTTCGTGAAGGATCTGCTGGCCTCGCGGTATGCGGAGTTCATCGGCAAGGAGATCCAGACGGCCTACCTCGAGTCGTATTCGGAGTATGGCCAGAACATCTTCGATCGCTACGTCACGTATGCGGATTTCTGGATTCAGGATCAGGAGTTCCGCGATCACGACACCGGCGAGAGCTTCGACCGCGCGGCGCTGAACGCCGAGCTCGAGAAGATCGAGAAGCCGGCGGGCATCAGTAATCCGAAGGATTACCGCAACGAGATCGTCAACTTCGTGTTGCGGGCGCGCGCGGCCAACGGCGGCAAGAACCCGGCCTGGGTCAGCTACGAAAAGCTGCGCGTGGTGATCGAGAAGAAGATGTTCTCGAACACCGAGGAACTGCTGCCGGTGATCTCGTTCAATGCCAAGGGTTCGGCGGAGGAACAACGCAAGCACGAGGACTTCGTGAACCGGATGGTCGCCAAGGGCTACACGCCGAAGCAGGTGCGGCTCCTGTGCGACTGGTATCTGCGCGTGCGCAAGTCCTCATGATCCGCACGCTGCACCGCCCGCGCGGCCGCGCCGCGCGGGCACCCTGAGTGGCGCGCCGCACGGCGGATCGTGCGGCACGTCCCGGCGTATCGACTTTCGAGCGGGAGACCGGGAGTGCTTCATCAAATCATCGACCGCAGGCTTGCCGGCAAGAACAAGAGCATTGCTAACCGCGAACGCTTTCTGCGTCGCGTCAAGAACTACATTCGCCGCGCGGTGTCCGACGCCGTGCGCGACCGTAGCATCAAGGACATCAACACCACCAAGAGCATCACGATTCCGCGCAAGGACATCGCCGAGCCGGCGTTTCGCCACGCGCCCGGCGGCCGCCGCGAGATGGTCCATCCGGGCAACGCCGATTACGTCCGCGGCGACAAGATCGCCCGCCCGCAGGGCGGCGCGGGCGGTGGCGGCAGTCAGGCCAGCAACGAAGGAGAAGGTCAGGACGACTTCGTATTCGAGCTGAGCCGCGACGAGTTCATGCAGTATTTCTTCGAGGATCTCGAACTGCCGCGGCTCGTCAAGACCCACCTGCTGACCGTGCCGAGCTGGAAGAGCGCGCGCGCCGGCTGGGCGGCGGAAGGCACGCCGAACAACATCGACGTGGTGCGTTCCCTGCGCAGCGCGCTCGGGCGGCGCATCGCGCTCGGCTCGCCGCTCGCGCGCGAGTTGCGCGATCTGGAAGCCGAACTCGAAACGATGAAGGACGATCCGGCCGACCGGCGCGTCGAGATCGCCGCGCTCGAGGAGCAGATCCACCATCTGCGCGGGCGCATTTGGCGCATTCCGTTCATCGACCCGTTCGACCTGCGCTACGTGAACCGCGTGAAGCAGCCGCAGCCGTCGAGCCAGGCCGTGATGTTCTGCCTGATGGACGTGTCCGGCTCGATGGACGAACAACGCAAGGATCTCTCGAAGCGCTTCTTCATCCTGCTGTACCTGTTCCTGAAGCGGAACTACGAGCGCATCGAGGTGGTGTTCATTCGCCACCACACGCGCGCCGAGGAAGTGGACGAAGACACGTTCTTCCATTCGACGGAAAGCGGCGGCACGGTGGTGTCGAGCGCGCTGGAGCTGATGCGCAAGGTGATGGACGAGCGCTATTCGCCGACCGAATGGAACATCTACGGCGCGCAGGCGTCCGATGGCGACAACTGGACGGACGATTCGCCGAAGTGCCGCAAGATCCTGGAGGCCGACATCCTGACCAAGGCGCGTTATTTCGCCTACATCCAGGTCGCGCAGGAGGAGCAGAACCTCTGGCTCGAATATGCGCAGCTCGCGCTGTCGCAGCCGCACATGGCGATGAAGAAGGTGGATTCGGCCGCGGACATCTACCCGGTGTTCCGCGAACTGTTCGAAAAGCATGTGGAAACCTGACGCCTTATGACGACCCGCGAACCGGACAACGAAACGCGCGGCTATCAGACGCGCGGCGAGGGCGGCGACGCCCCCGCGAACCCGGCCGACGCGCGCACGCAGCCTGCCGCGTCGCCACATCCCGCCGCGCCCGAGAACGGGCATAAGGAGGCGCGCATGAATGCCGCCGATCGCACGCCGCTGCCCTGTCCGTCGGACTGGACCTTCGAGCTGATCGAAGAGTACGACACGCACATCGCGCAGGTGGCCGAGCAGTACGAACTCGACATCTATCCGATCCAGCTCGAGCTGATCAGCGCCGAGCAGATGATGGACGCCTATGCGTCGGTCGGGATGCCCGTCAATTACCGTCACTGGTCGTTCGGCAAGCACTTCCTGTCGACGGAGAAGAGCTACCGGCGCGGGCAGATGGGCCTCGCCTACGAAATCGTCATCAACTCGAACCCCTGCATCGCGTATCTGATGGAGGAGAACACGCTGACGATGCAGGCGCTCGTGATCGCGCACGCCGCATACGGCCACAACTCGTTCTTCAAGGGCAACTACCTGTTCCGCCTCTGGACCGACGCGCACGCCATCATCGATTACCTCGTCTACGCGAAGAACTACGTGGCCGAGTGCGAGGAGCGGCACGGCATCGATCGCGTCGAGGAGCTGCTCGATTCGTGCCACGCGCTGATGAACTACGGCGTCGATCGCTACAAGCGCCCGCAGAAGCCGTCGCTGTCGAAGGAAGCGGCGCTGCGGCGCGAGCGCGAGGCGTATCTGCAGTCGCAGGTCAACGAGCTGTGGCGCACGCTGCCGGGCCGCAAGCCGGAGGCGGCCGACGAGGAGGTGGAGGGCCGCTATCCGCCCGAGCCGCAGGAAAACCTGCTGTATTTCGCGGAGAAGAATGCGCCGCTGCTGGAGCCGTGGGAGCGCGAGGTGATCCGGATCGTCCGCAAGGTCGGCCAGTATTTCTATCCGCAGCGGCAAACGCAGGTCATGAACGAAGGCTGGGCCACGTTCTGGCATTACACGCTGCTGAACACGATGTATCAGCAGGGCAAGCTGACCGACGGCTTCATGATGGAGTTCCTCCATTCGCACAGCAACGTGATCTACCAGCCGCCCGTCACGAAGCAGTACTACAGCGGGATCAATCCGTATGCGCTCGGCTTCTCGATGATGAGCGACATCCGGCGCATCTGCGAGAACCCGACCGACGAGGATCGCCGCTGGTTCCCGCAACTGGCCGGCACGCCGTGGCTGCCCGCGCTGCACTACGCGATGCGCAACTTCAAGGACGAGAGCTTCATCGCGCAGTATCTGTCGCCGCACCTGATCCGCGAAATGCGGCTGTTCTCGGTGCTCGACGACGACATGCGCGACTCGCTCGAGGTGTCGGCGATCCACGACGACAGCGGTTATCAGTACGTGCGGCAGGCGCTGTCGCGGCAGTACGACATCCATCACCGCGAGCCGAACATCCAGGTGTGGGCCGTCAACACGCGCAGCGACCGCAGCCTCACGCTGCGTCACTTCATGACCGACAACCGCCATCTGTCGAGCGACAGCGACGAGGTGCTCAAGCACATGGCGCGGCTCTGGCAGTTCGACGTGTTCCTGGAAAGCGTCGACGAGTCGGGCACCGTGCGCAAGCGCTACGAGTGCCGGGCCAAGCCGCCCGACGGGCGCGTTTGACGGGGTCCGGTTCCTGTCGGGAGGGCCGGCGCGGCCGGCAACGCATGCAGCGTTGCCGGCCGCGCTGTTTTGCGTCGAGGAAACGTTTCTGGTAAAACGCATTTCGTCTGAACAATCGCCATCTCATTGCTCCCATGACCGAAGGATTGACGAATGCGCCGGCGCAGGAACCCGCGCCGGCCTCGCCGCGGCGCCTTGCCTGGCGGATCGCGATCGGCGCGATTCAAGGCGTCGCGCTGTATGGCGTGCTGGCCGCCATGCGCGGCCTGCCGCCCGCCGCGCCGCAGTGGCTGGCGCTGGGCCCGTTGCTGCTCGTCGCGTTGCTGATTCCGCCGCTCGTCGTGATCGGGCTCGGCGAGATGCGGATGTCGCGGCAGGTGCTGTGGGCCGTGTTGCTCGCGCTGATCGTGGCGATGCTCGGCTATCACGACGCGGCGCGCATGCTGTGGCTCGCCGGGGCCGATCCCGCGCTGGCCGACGTGTCGTTCGCGCCGATACCCGCGCGGATGCCGACGTTCGAGGCCGGCGCCGTGTGCGCATTGTTCGTGTTCGTCGCCCATACCCTGATCGCGGCGGGCGAGCGGTCGCGCACCTGGCTCGCGCCGTACGACGCGTATTTCTCGCTGGCCTGGCGGCTCGCGCTGCAAGTGCTGCTGGCCGCGCTGTTCGTCGGCGTGTTTCATCTCGTGCTGTGGGCCGGCGCGACGCTGTTCATGCTGCTCGACCTGCATTTCCTGCGTACGCTGCTGCGGCAGCTCTGGTTCGAGGCGCCGGTCAATGCGCTGGCGTTCGCGCTCGCGCTGCATGTCGCCGACGTGCGCGCCGACATCGTGCGCGGGCTGCGCACGCTGCTGCTGACGCTGATGTCGTGGCTGCTGCCGCTGCTGGTGCTGATCGTGGCCGGCTTCCTGCTCAGCTCGGCGCTGACCGGTTTCAAGCCGCTGTGGGAGACGCGCTCGACGGCCGGCGTGCTGCTCGGCGTGGCGGCCCTCGAAATCGTGCTGCTCAACGCCGTATTCAAGAACGGCGCCGCGCACGAGCCGGTGCCGCGGCTCCTGAGGATCAGCGCGCGCGCGGGCAGCCTGACGTTGCCGTTCCTGGTGGGCGCGGCCGGCTATGCGCTGGCGCTGCGGATCGGTCAGCACGGCCTGACCGTGCAGCGCGTGCATGCCGGCGCGCTGACGCTGCTGGCCGCCTGCTATGCGATCGGTTACGCGCGGGCGGCGTTCGCCCGGCGCGACTGGCTGACCGCGATCGCGCCGACCAACGTGCTGACGGCCTGGCTGTCGCTGGCGGTGCTGATCGCGCTGTACACGCCGATCGCCGACCCGGCGCGGCTGTCGGTCGACAGCCAGGTGCAGCGCCTGTTGAGCGGCCGGATCGCGCCGGACACATTCGACTTCGCGTTTCTCCGTTACGACGCGGCGAATTACGGCAAGCGTGCGCTGCTCGCGCTGCGCGCCACCGCCGACGGCCCGAACGCGGCGAGCATTCGCGAGCAGAGCCGGAGCATGATCGAGCGTTCGCGCAGCGATGGCACGATGACTGCCCCGACGCGGGCGGGGCTCGCGGCCCACCTGGTCGTGCACACGCCAGGGCAGGCCGTGCCCGCGTCGTTTCTCGATACCGATTGGCCGCACCGGCAGGACGAGGGCTTGCCGCTGTGCCTGACGATGGCCGGCGAAACCTGCGACGTGTATCTCGCCGACCTGAGCGGGCGGCACACGGCCGATCTGCTGCTGATGCAGGCCGGCAGCGATTTCGGCACCGCGTTCGGTCAGGATGCGGGCGGCGAGTGGCACGCCGTCGCGAGGTTCCGGCTCGATGCCGGCTGCACGGAGCAGCGCGACGCGCTCGCGCACGGGCAGTACCGGCGCGTGGCGCCGCGCGCCTTCGATCTCGACGTGGGCGGCCTGCGCATCGGCATGGAGCCGATCGATACGCCGCCCGTTCACTGCAAGCGCTGAGCGGCAGGCGGCCGAGGCGCCCGGGCCCAAACCGGGCGAACGCAGCCCGCCCCGGCGAGCGGCTGCCCCGCGCCGCGCCATCAGGGCGAGCCCCGAAGGCAAACAAGCTTTCAGTTCGATAGAATTGCCGCGCGGTGCGCTACCCGCACGCTGCCCGCGCAACCCGCGGCCCGAGAGCCGGAGCGGCCAATCCCGCCGCCCGGCATCCCAGCCGACATAACAGGAAACACCCTCTCATGACCGACCTCCACGCCCAGGCCGAGATCGATCCGCACGACACCCGGCGTCGCGTGCTCGCGATCGTCGGCGCGTCTTCGGGCAATCTCGTCGAGTGGTTCGACTTCTATGTCTATTCGTTCTGTTCGCTGTATTTCGCGCACGCGTTCTTTCCGAGCGGCAACCCCACCACGCAGTTGCTGAACACCGCCGGCGTGTTCGCGGCCGGCTTCCTGATGCGGCCGATCGGCGGCTGGCTGTTCGGCCGCATCGCCGACCGGCGCGGCCGGCGCAGCGCGATGATGATCTCCGTGCTGATGATGTGCGGCGGCTCGCTGGTGATCGCCGCGGTGCCGACCTACGAGCAGATCGGCGCGCTCGCGCCGATCGTGCTGCTGCTGGCGCGGCTGTTCCAGGGGCTGTCGGTGGGCGGCGAGTACGGCACCAGCGCCACCTACATGAGCGAGGTCGCGCTGAAGGGGCGGCGCGGCTTCTTCGCGTCGTTCCAGTACGTGACGCTGATCGGCGGCCAGCTCTGCGCGCTGCTCGTGCTCGTGATCCTGCAGCAACTGCTGAGCACCGAGGACCTGCGCGCCTGGGGCTGGCGCATTCCGTTCGTGGTGGGCGCGTGCGCGGCGCTGATCTCGCTCTGGCTGCGCAAGTCGCTCGACGAAACCTCCACCAGCGAATCGCGTCAGGCGCGCGGCGCGGGCACCATGCGCGGCGTGTTCAAGCATCACCGCGGCGCGTTCTTCACGGTGGTGGGCTTCACGGCCGGCGGCTCGCTGATCTTCTACACGTTCACCACGTACATGCAGAAGTACCTCGTCAACACGAGCGGCATGCACGCCAAGACGGCCAGCAACGTGATGACGGCCGCGCTGCTCGTCTACATGCTGCTGCAGCCGGTGTTCGGCGCGCTGTCGGACCGGATCGGCCGGCGCACCTCGATGCTGTTCTTCGGCGCGCTGTCGGTGATCGGCACGGTGCCGCTGATGCATGCGATCGCCAACACGTCGAGCCCGGTGACGGCGTTCGTGCTGATCACGATCGCGCTGGCCATCGTCAGCTTCTACACGTCGATCAGCGGCCTGATCAAGGCGGAGATGTTCCCGCCCGAAGTGCGCGCGATGGGCGTGGGCTTGTCGTATGCGGTGGCGAACGCCGTGTTCGGCGGCTCGGCCGAATACGTGGCGCTGTGGTTCAAGCAGGCCGGCACGGAATCGACGTTCTACTGGTACGTGACGGTGCTCTGCGCGATCTCGCTGATCGTGTCGTACTTCATGCGCGAGCCGGCCAAGGAAGGCTATCTGCGCAACGAACCCTGAGCCCGATGGCGCAACGCGAGGCGCGCGCCATGTTCTTAGCGGCGCGCGCACGATAACGTTATCGGAAATGCTTGGTTGTCGACACGGAGCGGGCCGCTTACTCTGAACCCGTAGTTCGTGTGACACCTCCTTGACTGGGATTCGCGCCCGCCTTCATGGCGGGCTTTTTTTCGTCCGTGCGCCGTGGCGGCGGCGCGCTTACGAGGCTGCCGCGGCGTGCGGCGGCGGCAGCACGCGCAAGGCCGGCGCGGGCGTGCCGAGGCCGGCGCCGG
>NZ_JAAGPF010000273.1 GCF_017104645.1 Burkholderia sp. Ac-20379 | reverse complement strand
CGCCGCATGCCGACGCGAGCTTCGAGGGCGCGTTGCGCGGCGCGATCCAGGCCGCGCTGCATTACCCGGAATCGGCGCGTCTCGCGCAGATGTCGGGCCGCGCGCGCGTGGCGTTCCGCTACCGCGACGGCGCGGTATCCGACGTGCGGCTCGTCGCGTCGAGCGGCGGGGGCCTGCTCGACCGCGCCGCGCTGGCGGCCGTGCGCGACGCTTCGTACCCCAAACCTCCCGCCCAGCTCGCGGGCCAGACGCTGGCCGAGCAGCTGTGGGTGACATTCGATCTGGACGACACACCATGAACGTATTTTCCCGGGCCGCATGGCTGGCCCTTTCCGGCGGTTTCGCCCTGTCGTGCACGGCCTCGGCCTTGGCTGCCGAGGCCGCCAAGGCGGCGCTCCCGGCCGGCGCGCCCGTCCATCATGTCCTGCTGATCAGCGTGGACGGCCTGCACGGCAGCGATCTCGCGCATTACGTGGCCGCCCATCCGTCGAGCGAACTGGCGCGGCTCGCGCGGCGCGGCGTGGAGTACACCGCCGCGCGCACCGTCGAGCCGGCCGATTCGTTCCCGGGCCTCGCGGCCCTCGTGACGGGCGGCACGCCGGCCGAAACCGGCATCTACTACGACGTCAGCTACGACCGCACGCTCGCCGCGCCGGGCAGCGACTGCACGCACCCCGGCACGCGCGTGCCGTTCGACGAGAGCCTCGACCGCCGCGACGCGGCCGGCAACATCGGCATCGATCCGGCCCGCCTGCCGCGCGATCCGGCGCGCGCTTGCGCGCCGGTCTGGCCGCATGCCTACCTGCGCGTCAACACGATCTTCGAGGCGGTGCGCGAGGCCGGCGGCTATTCGGCCTGGATCGACAAGCACCCCGCCTACGAATTCGTCGAAGGCCCGTCGGGCCGCGGCGTGAACGATCTGTTCCTGCCCGAGATCGGCGCGAACTTCGAGAAGCTGCAGCCCGACGCCGCGCACGCGAGCGGCATCACCGGCTCGCTCGCGCGCACCGAGGCCTACGACGCGATGAAGGCGAAGGCGATCGGCGAGGAGATCGCGGGCCGCACGCACGACGGTTCGGCCGCCGCGCCGGTGCCGAACGTGTTCGGGCTGAACTTCCAGGCCGTCAACGTCGCGCAGAAGCTGTACGGCTATCGCGACGCGAGCGGGGCGCTGACGCCGGGCGTGGACGCCGCGATCGGCCATGTCGACCGGCTGCTGGCCGGCTTCGACGCCGCGCTGCGCCGCCGCGGCCTGCTCGACGACACGCTGGTGGTGGTCACCGCCAAGCACGGCAACGGCCCGTTCGACCCGGCGCGCCTGCACCGGATCGACACCGCGAAGCTGGAGGCCGCCATCGCGCAGGCCGCGCCGGGCGCGCTCGCGCAGCTCACGCCCGATCACGGCGCGCTGGTCTGGCTGAACGATGCGTCGGCCGCGCCGAAGGTGGCGGCCGGGCTTCAAGCCCAGGCGCAGGCGCTCGGCATCGCCGAGGTGCTGACCGGCGACGCGCTCGCTCAGCGGCTCGGCACGCGCCCCGGCGATCCGCGCGTGCCCGACCTCGCGGTGGTGACGCGCGACGGCGTCATCTACACGAAACCTGGCGACGGCAAACTGGCCGAGCACGGCGGCTTTCACGACGACGACACGCAGGTGGCGCTGCTGGTGTCGAGCCCGCGCCTGAGCGGGCAGGGCGGGCGCGTGAGCGCGCCCGTGTCGATCGCCAGCGTCGCGCCGACCGTGCTGGCCTCGCTCGGCCTCGATCCCGCGCTGCTGCAGGCGGTGGCCGAGCAGCACACGGCGCCGCTGCCGGGCCTGCATTGGCGCGCCGCCGTGCACGACGCCCACGCCGTGCACGACGCCCACCGCACCGGAACGCCTTCTTGAACACCACGCCGTTTGTCGCCCGCGCGGGCGGGTACCGCCCGCGCATCCTGCTGGTCGAGGACGATCTCGCGCTCGGCCGCGAGATCGCGGCCGCGCTCGAGGATCACGGCTTCGCCGTTGAAACCGCCACCACCGGGCAGCGCGGCATGCGGCGCGGGCTCGACGAGCGGTTCGACGCGATCGTGCTCGACCGCATGCTGCCCGACATCGACGGCATGTCCGTGCTCGCGACGCTGCGCAATCTCGGCCGCGACATGCCGGTGCTGATCCTCAGCGCATTGGCCGGCGTGGACGAGCGCGTGCGCGGGCTGCGCGGCGGCGGGGACGACTACGTGACCAAGCCGGTCGACGAGCTCGAGCTCTCGGCGCGCCTGAACGCGCTGCTGCGCCGCCACCGGTCGCCGGAGCACGACACCGTCCTGAGCTTCGCCGATCTCGCGCTCGACCTGCGCACGCGCGCCGTGACGCGCGCCGGGCAGGCGATCGAGCTGAAGCCGCGCGAGTGCGCGCTGCTCGAAACCCTGATGCGCCAATCGGGGCAGGTGGTCACGCGCGCGATGCTGTTCGAGGCGGTGTGGAATTACCACTTCAGCGCGCAGTCGAGCGTGATCGACATCCACATGGGCCATCTGCGCCGCAAGATCAACCTGAACGGCGCCCTCGGGCCGCTGATCCATACCGTACGCAATGTCGGCTACATTCTTCAGGCAACGCCTTGACGCGTTGGGCCGCGCGCGCACCAGCGCGGCCGTCTGGCTGTCCGTCGTGTTCATCGTGGCCGCCGTGCTGCTGTTCGGCCTGCTGTACTGGACGACCGAGCGCTATCTGATCCACGAGGTCGACGAGCGGCTCGGCGGCGAGGTGGCCGAATTCCACACGCTCGGCGGCGCCGGCGGGATCGCGTCGATCGCCGCGCTGGCGCGACGCGACGTGGCCGTGAGCCGTCCTTACGGTTTGTTCGACGGGCAGGGCCGGTGGCTCGCGGGCAATATTCCGAGCCTGCCGAGCCGGCTCGTGCGCAAGCCGTTCGACTATGCCGTGACCGGCCCCGACGGCGTGCTGCGCCATTACCGCGGCATCGTGGTGCCCACCGTGGGCGGCTGGCGCGTGGTGGTGGGGCACGGCATCGACGGCATTCTCGCGTTCGACCGCACGCTCGTGCGCACGCTGCTGATCGGCCTCGCGCTGACGATCGTGCTGTCGGGCGCGCTGTGCGCGGCGCTGACGGTGCTGTCGAACCGCCGCATCCGCCGGATCCGCGACAGCGCCGACGACATCATGTCGGGCGATCTCGGCCGCCGCCTGCCCAGCGACGGCTCGAACAGCGACCTCGACCGGCTCGTCGTGATCGTCAACCGGATGCTCGAGGAGATCGAGCGGCTGGTGGTGGAGGTGCAGGGCGTGTGCGCCGGCATCGCGCACGATCTGCGCACGCCGATGGCGCGGCTGCGTGCGGGCCTGGAGCGCGCGCGGCGGCGCGCGGTGTCGCCGGACGACTACGCGCACGCGGTGGACGTGGCGATCGAGGAGGCCGATCTCGTGATGGCGCGCTTCGCGGCGCTGCTGCGGATCGCCGAGGTGGAGGCGGTGGGGCGGCGCGAGCGGTTCCACGCGGTCTCGCTCGACGCGCTCGTGCAGGATCTCGCCGATCTCTACGAGCCGGTGGCGGAGGCGCGCGGCATCGCGTTGCGGGTGGGCGCGGCGGCGACGCCGGCCGGCGTCGTCGGCGATCAGGATCTGCTGTTCGGCGCGCTCGAGAACCTGCTCGACAACGCGTTGAAGTACACGCCGCCGGGCGGCACCGTCAGCCTCGATGCGCAACTGCGCGACGGCCCCGGCGGGCGGCGCGCGGTGCTGTGCGTGGCCGACAGCGGGCCGGGCATCGCGGAGGCCGAGCGCGCGGCGGTGCTGCGGCCGTTCTACCGGGCGGCCTCGGTCTCGGCGTCGGCTTCGAGCGAGGCGTCGGCGGACAGCGGCCACGCCGGCCACGGCGTGGGCCTGAGCCTGGTGGCCGCGATCGCGCGGCTGCACGGCGCGGAACTGACGATCGCCGACAACCGGCCCGGCTGCCGTGTGGAGCTGCGGTTCGCCGCGTTGGCTTGAACGAGGCGCCGGGCGCGCCTCACTCCACCTTGAGCCGCTCGATCGGCCCCATCATCACGGTGTAGGCGAGCACGCCGATCAGCGAGACGATCGCGCAGAAGCCCAGCGCCCATTCGAACGAGCCGGTTTTCTGCACGATGAAGCCGATCGTGATCGGCGTCACGATGCCGGCGATGTTGCTCGCGAAGCTGGCGATGCTGCCGGTCATGCCGGCCAGCTTCACCGGCGAGATTTCCGACAGGATCACCCAGGTGGTGGACGACATGCCCTGCGCGAAGAACGCGAAGCAGAGGATCGCCATCACCAGCGCGTTCGAATCGGTGAAGTTGGCCAGCACGATCGAGCCGGTCAGCGCCAGGCCGATCACCATCGGCAGCTTGCGGGCCACGGTGACGGAATAGCCGCGCCGGATCATCCAGTCGCCCCACCAGCCGCCGAACATCACGCCCACGGCGGCGGCCAGATACGGGCCGATGGCGGCCGCGCCGGCGTGCAGCATCGACATGTGGCGCGCCTGAATCAGATAGGTCGGGAACCAGGTCAGGAAAAAATAGAGCGTGGTGGTGCCCGCGAACTTGCCGAGGCACACGCCCCAGATCTGGCGAAAGCGCAGCAGCTTCAAGCACTGATCCCAGCGGAAGCCCTCGCGCGCGCGGGCCGCGCCCGCGGCCGCCTGCCCCTCGCGGATGTAGTCGAGCTCCTGCCGGTTCGCCTGCGTGCTGTGCTCTGGTTCGCGATAGCAGGCGAACCACACCACGGCCCACAGCATGCCGGCCAGCCCCGTCGTCAGGAACACGCCGCGCCAGCCGTAATGCGTGGCGATGAGGAATTCGACGGGCGTGAGCAGGGCGGTGCCCAGATAGATGCCCATCGAACACACGCTGCCCGCCACGCCGATCTCGCGCTGCGGGAACCACGAGGTCGTCACCTTGTTGTTGGCCGGGAACGCGGGCGCCTCCGTCGCGCCCACGCCGAAGCGCAGGCCGAACAGCGAGGCGAAGCCGCCGGCGAACACCTGCAGCACGGTGGCGAGCGACCAGCCGGCCAGGCACCAGCCGTAGACGCGGCGCGTGCCGAAGCGGTCGAGCACGTAGCCGCCGGGAATCGTCGCGATCGCGAAGGCCCACGAGAAGGCCGAGAACAGGATGCCCATGCCGACCGGCGAGATCGCGAATTCCTTCGAGATCAGCGGCGCCACCACCGACATGTTGGCGCGATCGAGATAGTTGATGATCGTGCCGATGAACACCAGCCCGAGCATCGTCCAGCGTACCCGGGTGCGCCGTTCGGCGCCGGCCATGGCGTGCGGCAGCACCGCCGCGCTTGCGTCGTCCTTCATGATCGTGTTGTCTCCGTGTCTGGTTTGTTGTTCGACGGGCGAGGCCCGTGTTGGGGTCAATCGAGCAGGCTGTCGTCCACCTCCAGGCGGGCGGCCCAGTCGCGCAGGGCGGCGACCGTCTGCGGCGCGAGCGCGATGCCGTCGCGGCGGCTGCGCGCGATGTTGCGCGCGGCCTGCTCGCCGGGCAGCCGCACCGGCCGCTCCGGATCGATCGGGGCGTTGGCGTGGCACTGGTCGACGAAGAAATCCATTTGCGCGCGCGCCGCGTCCGCGCCTGCGAACGCGGCGGGGTCGATCAGTTGCAGGTAGACGCTCGCGCCCCACTGCTTCGGCGCGTCGAGGCGGCCGAATCCCGACAGGCCCTGGGTCAACGCCTCGATCATCAGGGCCAGCCCGAAGCCCTTGTGGCCGGCTTCGACGCCGCCGAGCAGCATCAGGCTGCCCCGGTCGCCGCTGCGCTCCATCACGCCGGGGTCGCGCGTGGGGCGGCCCTGCGAATCGAGCAGCCAGGGGTGCTCGAACAGCTCGCCCGCAGCCGCTTTCCGGCGCGTCATGGAGACGGTCGTGAGCGAGGCGCTGGTGTCGATCAGCACGGGGAACGCCGAGGCCGGCACGCCGAACGCGAACGGATTCGGGCTGAACAGGCCTTCCTTGCCGCCGAACGGCGCGACCAGCCGCGTGTGCGGGCCGGACGAGGCGATCGTCACGTAGTAGCCGCGGTCGGTGGCCTGCTTGGCCAGCGCGGCCAGGCAGCCGATGTGATGGCTGCGGCGCATCGCGAACGTGAACACGCCGCATGCCGCGATCCGCGAAAACCCCAGCGCCATGGCCTGCTGCATCAGCCACAGGCCCGGCAGGTAGCGGCCGTCCCAGACGACGGTCGCGCCGAGATCGCGGATCGTGTCGGGCTCGCCGTGGCCGGTCATCGCGCCCGAGCGCAGTTCGTTCAGGTAGGGGCCGCATTGCGCGAGGCCGTGGGTGCCGCGCCCCATCATGTCGGTCAGCACCAGCATGGCGGCCACGGCGTCGGCCTTGTCGCGGTCGAGCCCCGCCGCGTGCAACAGGTTGCCGGCGAGGGCGGTCAGGGGGGCTTCGGGGCGAAGCAGGATTTCGGGTCGTTCGATCGTCGACATGAGGAGCAGGGGATTTCGGCGTGCGCGTGCGACGCGGGTTGAGTAAGATTCGTCACTCAAGGCTATCGCCGCGCCGCGCCCCTGCATTTCCACCTCGGCATCGATTGATACTGATACGGAATCAATGATCACCTACGTCCAGTTGCGCTGTTTTCTCGCCGTGGCCGAAGACATGAACTTCCGGCGCGCCGCCGAGCGCCTGAACATGACCCAGCCGCCGCTCACGCGGCACATCCAGGCGCTCGAACATGCCGTCGGCGTCAGCCTGCTCGACCGCGGCACGCGCAAGGTCGCGCTCACCGCGGCCGGCGCCGCGTTCGCGCGCTCGGCCCGGCTGATCGTGGGGCAGACGAACGCCGCGATCCTCGACGCGCGGCGCATCGCATCGGGCGATCAAGGGGCGATCACGATCGGCTTCACGGCCACCTCGAGCTATCGCTTCCTGCCGCGCTTCGTGCAGTGGCTGCAGGAGCGGATGCCGGGCGTGGCGCTGAGCCTGCGCGAGATGACGTCGGCGGAGCAGCGCGCGGCGCTGCGCCTGCAGCAGATCGATATCGGCCTGTCGCGGCCGCCGATGCATGCGCCGGGCCTGCAGACCCGGCTCGTGTTCCGCGAGCCGCTGGTGGTGGCGCTGCCGAGGCGGCACCGCCTCGCGGGCCGCCAGGAGCTGACGATCCACGATCTGACCGACGAGAACCTGATCACCTATCCGCCCGTGGAGGGCGTCTATTTCCACGATCTGATCGAAGGCGTGCTGAACGCCAATCACGTGCGCGTGGCGCAAACCCAGCACGTGACGCAGGCCCATTCGATCCTCGCGCTGGTGGGGGCGGGCATGGGCGTGGCGCTGGTGCCGCGCTCGGCCGAGAGCATTCATTTCGCCGACGTGATCTTCCTGCCGCTGACGGGGCCGGGCGCCGCCGAGGCCGAGCTGGTGCTGGTGTGGCGCGATCCGTCGAACAACCCCGCGAGCGACGCCGCGATCGCGCATCTGGAAGGATTCGACGGCCAGACGGGCGCGTTCGCGGACGACCGGTAGGCGGTTCGCCGTATCGCTGCCCGCCATCGGCCTGGCATGCGCCGCTGGAATATCCCCATGCGAAGCCCGCATCGCCGGCGAGGCAGCCGGCGCTAGGATGATGGGCCGTCGACGGGAAGCGCGGGCCGCGGCGCATTCGTTGCGTCTGCAACGGCCGCGTTCCCGGCGTATTCCCGACATGCCACGTTCCAGGCCGTTTCATTGAAATCGTCATCGCTTTCCCCATCGATCCGCCGGCTGCTCGCCCTGAGCGCGGCGGCCTGCCTTTCGTCGGCCGCGCACGCCGGCGCCGCTGAACCGCCGGCCGGCGTCCGGGCCGTTTCGTGGCTGGTGCTCGACGGCGAGTCCGGCACGACGCTGGCCGAGCACAACGCCGATGCCGAGCGTCAACCCGCCTCGCTGACCAAGCTGATGACGGCCTGCCTCGTGCTCGACGCGCTGAAGCGCGGCGCGTTGCGATGGGACGAAAGAATCGTGGTGAGCGAGGCCGACGTGGCCGGCGTGGGCGCCGACGAAGCGAGGATGTACCTGACGCCGGGCCAGGCGGTGCCGGTGAAGACGCTGGTGCGCGGCCTGATCGCCGCCTCGGCCAACGATGCCGCGATGGTGCTCGCGCGGCGCGTGGGCGGCTCGCCGGCCGCGTTCGAGCAACGCATGAACGCGGCCGCGCAAGCGCTGGGCATGACGCATACGCATTTCACGACGCCGTCGGGCATCACGACCCCCGGCAACCATTCGACGGCGCGCGATCTGTCGATCCTGGCCCTGCACATCACGCGGGCGTTTCCGGAGTACTACGCGTTTTCATCCGACGCGCATTTCGCGTACGGGCGCTTCAGCAAGCGCAACAAGAACTGGCTGCTGGGCAAGGATCCGTCGGTCGACGGCATGAAGACCGGGCATACCGAGGCGGCGGGCTATTGCATCGTGGCGACGGCGAAGCGCCGGCAGCCGCATCCGGCGATGATGCGACGCGTGTTCGCGGTGCTGCTGGGCGCGCCGAGCGCGCCGGACAGAATCGCCGGGGCGGCCCGTTTGCTCGACTACGGATTCTCGGCGTTCGCGGATGTCCCCGGCGGCAGCCGGGGCGATCGCGGTGCGGCCACGCGGCCGGCCGTTGCGGGCAAGCCCGCCTGAGACGGCGCGAGCGCGCCGCTCACGCGTTGTCGAAACCGACCTGCGCGAAGTTGCTCTGCGAGTGATCGTAGGTATCCGTGACGTTGCGCAGGTGTTTGTCCCACACGCCGAACCAGCGGAATTCGAACAGGTAGATCTGAGGCAGGTCGCGCTGCACGAGCGTCTGCAATTGCGCATACAGCGCGACGCGCTTGGCCAGGTCCGTCTCGATCTGCGCCGCTTCGATCACGCGATCCGCCTCCGGGCTCGCGTAGCCGGCCGCGTTCTGCCACGCGACGCCGCGCACCGCCGCCTTCGACCAGAAATACTGCTCGACGCCGATCTGCGGATCCTGCCAGTTCACACCCCACGAGCTGACCAGATCGAACGTGTAGTCGGTGAACACGTTCTTCGTCCACGCGGCCAGATCGAACGCGCGCAGCGTCACGTCGATGCCGACCGAGCGCAGCGCCTGCCGCACGAATTCGCCGGTGCGCTGATAGTCGTCGCCGTACGGGATGAAATCGTGGTTGATGTGGAAGCGCCAGCCGTCGGTCTTGCGCGGATAGCCGGCCGCGTCGAGCAGCTTCTCGGCGGCCGCGCGGTCGAACGCGTATTGCGGTGTGTCCGGCGTGTAGAACGTCTTCAGCAGCGACGACACCGGGCCGGTGGCCGGCTTCGCGTAGCCGCGCCACACCGTGTTGACCAGCGCCGTGCGGTCGATCGCATGCAGGATCGCCTGGCGTACCTTCAGGTTGCCGAGGATCGGATGGCGCAGGTTCGGGATCAGCCAGAAGTTCGCCGCGAAGCCGTTGTAGCCGGCGCGGCTCACCACCAGCGACGGTGCCTTGGCGAGGCGGTCCGCATCCGAGAACGTGACCGGATTGCGCTCGCCGTATTTCGCCGAGCCGGTTTCGAGCGCGACCGCGCGCGCGCCGGCGTCGGGCACGATCTTCCAGGTGATGCCGTCGAGATACGGCTCGTTCTCGCGCCAGTAGTGCGCGAAGCGCGTCAGTTGGATGTCGCTGCCGCGCTGCCAGCTCTTGAACGCGAACGGCCCGGTGCCGACCGGACGATTGTTGTACGGGTTGTTCAGGATGTCCGTGCCTTCGTACAGATGGCGCGGCAGGATCGGCGCGGCGATCGCGTCGAGCGCGTTGACGATCACCGGCGACGGCTTCGACAGCCGCAGGACCGCGGTGTGGCTGTCGGGCGTATCGACGCGCGTGAGGTACTGGAACAGCCGCCGCGCGACGGGCGCGTACTGCTTCCAGATCACCTCGCCCGAATACTTGACGTCGGCGGCGGTGAACGGCTTGCCGTCGTGCCACTGCACGCCCTGGCGCAGCCGGATCGTCCAGCTGAGCCCGTCGGCCGACGGCGTGACGCTCTCGGCCAGTTGCGGGCGCGGCTTTAGATCCGCGCCGTAATCGAGCAGCCCGTCGAAGATCTTGCTGGCCACCGCGCGGCCCGGCGTCGACGTGTTCAGGAAGATCGCGAGCGTCGGCGGCTCGGGCGTGACGATCGCATCGAGCACGCCGCCGCGGCGCGGCGCGAGGCGGCCGCCGCTCGCGCCGGGGTCGGCGTCGGATCGGAAGAGCGGCGGGTAGTGAGAGCGTGTGGGTGGCAGTTGACGATAGGGTGTTGGTCGAATGCGTAA
>NZ_JAAGPF010000272.1 GCF_017104645.1 Burkholderia sp. Ac-20379 | reverse complement strand
TCTGGCAGAGTACCTCACTGAAAGAGTGTTACTGTTTCATCACGTGCTTACGTTGGTCTGTATACGACGTTCGGTTCATTGGGTCAGGCATTATGTTGTGGTACATATTGGATACAATTATATTCTAAGTGTAGACGTGGTGTCTGGGAGCTGGTGTATGATAGTTAGGTGGTGTAATTGAGTGTCTAGTAACATATACTTGTTAAATTTATAGAGTAGTATTGTTTTTTTTTTTTTC
>NZ_JAAGPF010000271.1 GCF_017104645.1 Burkholderia sp. Ac-20379 | reverse complement strand
GGCGCGGCGGTCGACGCCGGGGCCGGGGTTGGGGCCGAGGCGGGCAGGGCGACGCAGGCGGGGATCGTGACGCGTTCGAGGGCTGACGACATGCGATTTTCTCCACTGGGCGCACGCGGGGCCGTGGTGCGAGCCGACATTCCGCCCCGAGCGCTCAGGTGACTTACAATAGCGGTTTTGCGTTATGCCGCCCGGCGGCGGATTGAACGAGTAAACATGAGCCTCATCGATATCTCAGAAGTGAAGCCCGGTTCCCATGTCACGCTTCATTACCGGCTTGCGCTCGCCGATGGTGCCGACATCGTCAACACCTTCGCCGACAAGCCGGCTACCTTGCTGCTCGGTGCCGGGCAACTGGCGCCGGCGCTCGAAAGCATTCTGCTCGGCCTGAAGTCGGGGCACCATTCGACCTTCCAGCTAGCGGCTGGCGAGGCGTTCGGCCCCCGCAACCCGGATATGATCCAGCGCGTGTCGATGAAAACCCTGCGCGAAAACGGCATGGTCGGCGACGATTTCACGCCCGGCGACCTGATCGAGTTCAACGCGCCCGACGGCGGCCGCTATGCCGGCGTGCTGAAGGAAGTGGGCGAAACCTCGGCGCTGTTCGATTTCAACCACCCGCTCGCGGGCCAGGCCATTACGTTCGAAGTGAAAATCATCGGGATTCTGTAACCATGAGCTCAACCGATACGCTGTCCGGCCAGACCGTCGCCGCCGACGCCGAAATCCTGCTCGCTCAGCCGCGCGGCTTCTGTGCCGGCGTCGATCGCGCGATCGAGATCGTCGAGCGCGCCATCGCGATGCACGGCGCGCCGATCTACGTGCGCCATGAAATCGTCCACAACAAGTATGTGGTCGAGGATCTGCGCAAGAAGGGCGCGATCTTCATCGAGGAACTCGAGGAAGTGCCGCCGGGCAACACGGTGATCTTCAGCGCGCACGGCGTGTCGAAGGCCGTGCGCGACGAAGCCGACGTGCGCGGCCTGCGCATTTACGACGCAACCTGCCCGCTCGTCACGAAGGTGCACGTCGAGGTGGCGAAGATGCGCCAGGATGGCGTCGACATCGTCATGATCGGCCACAAGGGGCACCCCGAGGTCGAAGGCACGATGGGCCAGGTCGAGCGCGGCATGCATCTCGTCGAGAGCGTCGAGGATGTGCTCGCGCTGGAGTTGCCCGATCCGGAACGCGTCGCGCTCGTCACGCAGACCACGCTTTCGGTCGACGACGCCGCCGAAATCATCGGCGCGCTGAAGAAGAAATTCCCGGCGATCCGCGAGCCGAAGAAACAGGACATCTGCTACGCGACGCAAAATCGTCAGGACGCCGTGAAATTCATGGTGCCGCAGTGCGACGTGGTGATCGTGGTCGGCAGCCCGAACAGCTCGAACTCGAGCCGGCTGCGCGAAGTCGCGGAAAAGCGCGGGGTGGATGCCTATATGGTGGATTCGCCCGACCAGATCGATCCGGCATGGGTGGCCGGCAAGCGCCGCATCGGCGTGACCGCAGGCGCGTCGGCGCCCGAGGTGCTGGCTCAAGCCGTGATCGCGCGGCTGCGCGAACTGGGCGTGCGCAACGTGCGCGCGCTCGAAGGCATCGAAGAGAACGTCTCGTTCCCGCTGCCGCGCGGGCTGAACCTGCCGCCCGCCGCGTAAGCTCGCAAGCAGCCCCGCTCCCGCCTCTCGCCCGCCGGATATTTTCCGACGCGGCCTTATCTCAAAAAGCGCGCCATCCGGCGCGCTTTTTGTTTTCCTGTGCCGTTATTTCGTTTTGCAACCGTTTGCTTCGCATCGAGTGCAACCTGGTTGCGATATTTTCACGAACGCTTCGCAAAAAAACGGTTGCAATGCAGGAAAACCCTGTCGAATCAGGAATATTGGTTATCTAGAAATTGGAGTTACAATGCGCGCGTTTTCAGGCCGAAATGCATTGCAGACAAGGATTTTGCGATGCGCAGGAGACCGATTTAATGCAGCACAAGTTGGCCGTCGCCCTATCCGTGACATGCGGGGTTGCAATCCGTCGCGGAGCCATTGAACAGGGTACGGCAATGCGCACCGACGCAGGAGACGCATGCCGGACCGATCGGGTTCGGCTGACTCGGCGGGGCGCGGCAAACGGGAAGCAGAACGATAACGAGGTCGGTTTGAGGATCGAAGCAATGCATTCGCATGACCGGTGCGCGGCGCGGGATCGTTCGACGGTTCCGGCGCGGCAGGCCGGAGCGGCGGCCCGCCAGATTGGCACGCAAATTGCTGAATGGATGGGGAGGCTCGGGGCGGCTGGCGCGGCATGCGCGACGGCACGGCGGATCCCGGCCCATCGGCTCGGCATTTGGAGTGGTTTGGGTATTGTGCGAAATACGTTTTTCTTGAATCGCCCGGCGGTTGCGACCGTGGTTGCACCATCCGGGGAACGGGATGCCGATTCGATTGCACCGGGAGTGTGCGTCGGTATGCCCGATATCGGGGCAACAGGGCTCGGCGATGCGCAGCACGTCGCCGCGCCGGCCGCGATCGCGCACCGCGCGACGCGGCCAACCCGCCGTGCCGGCGATGCGCTCGCATCGCCGGCCGGCGGATCGGCCGCCGGGCGTCACGCCGGCACCGCCGACCTCAGGCCGACGCGGCAAGCCGCCCGGTCGTGCCGGACCGCGAGCCGGCAGGACGAGCGCATCGAAGCGCGCGCCACTTACCTCATGTCCGTTTCACGTCGCCCGTTCGCACGCCGTCCGGCGGCGCGCGCGCACGTTGGCGCGGGCATGCGGAATGCGGCGGCCTTAGGTGTAAGGATGCCTAACGACTTCAGGGAGGCCAGGATTACCGTCCTCGATGTCGTGGAGTTGTAGCGACGGGACTCGTGACGGCGCCGAACCCGTGCGGCGCCGTTTTGTACCCATCCCGGTGGCGGCCGAGGTTGTACAGGCCACGAGCCGCGCGCCGGGATGTCATCACCCTTACCGGTATTTATTCGTACCCGCAGTGCTGTCGAGAGCGCCTATCCGTCGCCTACCCGCGTCGAGCAGCGTCTCCCCGATGGCACGGACCAAGGAGCTTTAAATGGATATTTTCGTCCAGCAGGTCATCAACGGACTGGTGCTCGGCAGTGTCTACGCCATCATCGCGTTGGGCTACACGATGGTGTACGGCATTCTCGGCATCATCAACTTCGCGCACGGCGACGTGCTGATGGTCGGCGCGATGGTGGCGTTGTCCGCGATCACCGTGCTGCAGAACCACTTCCCGGGCCTCGGCCACGTCGCGACGCTGTCCATCGCGCTGGTGATCGCCGCGGCCGTGTGCGCGGCGGTGGGCTTCACGATCGAACGCGTCGCCTACCGGCCGCTGCGCCGCGCGCCGCGTCTCGCACCGCTGATCACCGCGATCGGCGTGTCGATCCTGCTGCAGACGGCAGCCATGATGATCTGGTCGCGCAACCCGCTGCCGTTCCCGCAGCTGCTGTCGACCAACCCGCTGAACGTGATCCAGGCCACCGACACGACGCCGGGCGCCGTGATCTCGCCGACCGAAATCGTGATCATCGCGGTGGCGTTCATCGTGATGGCGGGCCTGCTGCTGCTGGTGCACAAGACCAAGCTCGGCCGTGCGATGCGCGCGATCTCGGAAAACCCGAACAACGCGAGCCTGATGGGCGTGAACCCGAACTTCGTGATCTCGGCCACCTTCATGATCGGCTCCGCGCTCGCGGCGCTGGCTGGCGTGATGATCGCGTCGGAATACGGCAACGTGCACTTCTACATGGGCTTCATCCCGGGCATGAAGGCGTTCACCGCCGCCGTGCTGGGCGGGATCGGCAATCTTGGCGGCGCGATGGTGGGCGGCGTGCTGCTCGGCCTCATCGAGCAGCTCGGCGCCGGCTATATCGGCAATCTGACGGGCGGTGTATTCGGCTCGAACTATCAGGACGTGTTTGCGTTCGTGGTGCTGATCGTCGTGCTCGTGTTCCGTCCGTCCGGCCTGCTGGGCGAACGTGTGGCCGACCGCGCTTAAGGAGACCCTTCATGACTTCCATTCAACCGATCGAAACCTCGACGACGCTGGTCGAGGAACGCAATCGCGCCAAGACCGTCACGGTCGGCATCGTGGTGGCGATTCTCGTCGCCGCTGCCCCGTTCCTGATCGGCGCCGCCGGCGGCAACTACTGGGTGCGCGTGCTCGACTTCGCGATGCTCTACGTGATGCTCGCGCTGGGCCTGAACGTGGTGGTCGGCTTCGCCGGCCTGCTGGACCTGGGCTATATCGCGTTCTACGCGGTGGGCGCCTACGTTGCCGCGCTGCTGACCTCGCCGCACCTGACCACCCAGTTCGAGTGGATCGCGGCCATGTTCCCGAACGGCCTGCATACGCCGTACTGGGTCGTGATTCCGGTGGCGATGGCGGTGGCCGCGATCGCGGGCGTGCTGCTCGGCGCACCGACGCTGCGCCTGCGCGGCGACTACCTGGCGATCGTGACGCTGGGCTTCGGGGAAATCGTCCGGATCTTCATGAACAACCTGGATCGCCCGGTCAACATCACGAACGGGCCGCAGGGGATCACGGGCGTGGCGCCGCTGGAAATCGGCGGCTTCAACCTGTCGCAGACGCACACGCTGTTCGGCTTCACGTTCACGTCGGTCTACCTGTATTACTACGCGTTCGTGATCTGCTCGCTGCTGGTGATCTGGGTCTGTACGCGCCTGCAGCACTCGCGTATCGGCCGCGCCTGGGCCGCGATCCGCGAAGACGAAATCGCCGCCAAGGCGATGGGCATCAACACCCGCAACGTGAAGCTGCTGGCGTTCGCGATGGGCGCCTCGTTCGGCGGCCTGTCGGGCTCGATGTTCGGCGCGTTCCAGGGCTTCGTGTCGCCGGAATCGTTCACGTTCTGGGAATCGATCGTCGTGCTGGCCTGCGTGGTGCTGGGCGGCATGGGCCACATCCCGGGCGTGATCCTCGGCGCGGTGCTGCTGGCCGTGTTCCCGGAAGTGCTGCGTTCGACGATGGGCCCGCTGCAGCACGCGCTGTTCGGCCATGAAATCGTCGATACCGAAGTGATCCGTCAGGCGCTGTACGGCCTCGCCATGGTGGTGATCATGCTCTACCGCTCGGAAGGCCTGTGGCCGGCGCCGAAGCACGAAGACAAGATCGCGAAGCTGACCAAGCGCAACGGCAAGAAGACGGCTGTTGGCGCGTAACGGACGGATACGGAGAAACAAGCAATGAGCGACAACATTCGACTGTCCGTGCAGGGCGTCAACAAGCGCTTCGGCGGCCTTCAGGCGCTGTCGGACGTCGGCCTGCAGATCCGCGAAGGCGAGATCTACGGCCTGATCGGCCCGAACGGCGCCGGCAAGACCACCTTCTTCAACGTGATCACGGGCCTGTACACGCCGGATTCGGGCGACTTCAAGCTCGACGGCACGAACTACACGCCGACCGCCGTGCACGAAGTGGCCAAGGCCGGTATCGCGCGCACGTTCCAGAACATCCGCCTGTTCGGCGGCATGACCGCGCTCGAGAACGTGATGGTGGGCCGTCACGTGCGCACGCGTCACGGCCTGATCGGCGCCGTGTTCCAGACGCCGTCGGAACGCCGCGAAGAGCGCGAGATCAAGGAACGCGCGATCGAGCTGCTCGATTACGTGGGCGTGCTGAAGTACGCCGATTACACCTCGCGCAACCTCTCGTATGGCCACCAGCGCCGTCTCGAGATCGCCCGCGCGCTGGCGACCGATCCGAAGCTGCTCGCGCTCGACGAACCGGCCGCCGGCATGAACGCGACCGAGAAGGTCGAACTGACGAGCCTGCTCGACAAGATCCGCTCGGACGGCAAGACGATCCTGCTGATCGAGCACGACGTGAAGCTGGTGATGGGATTGTGCAACCGGATGACGGTGCTCGATTACGGCAAGGTGATCGCTCAGGGTCTGCCGCAGGACGTGCAGAAGGATCCGAAGGTGATTGAGGCATATCTCGGCGCAGGGGTGCACTGATGGCAGCGGCAATGTTGAAGATTTCGGACCTGAAGGTGAACTACGGCGGCATCCAGGCAGTGAAGGGTGTCGACATGGAAGTTCGCCAGGGCGAGCTGGTCACGCTGATCGGCGCGAACGGCGCGGGCAAGACCACCACGATGAAGGCGATCACGGGCCTGAAGCCGTTCTCGGGCGGCGACATCACCTACGAAGGCAAGTCGATCAAGGGCGTGCCGGCGCACGAGCTGCTCAAGCGCGGCCTGGCGATGGTGCCGGAAGGCCGCGGCATCTTCGCGCGCATGTCGATCCTCGAGAACATGCAGATGGGTGCGTATCTGCGCAAGGACACCGACGGCATCAAGTCGGACATCGAGCGCATGTTCGGCTTCTTCCCGCGCCTGCGCGAACGTGCGACGCAGTACGCGGGCACGCTGTCGGGCGGCGAGCAGCAGATGCTGGCGATGGCGCGCGCGATCATCAGCAAGCCGAAGCTGTTGCTGCTGGACGAGCCGTCGATGGGCCTGTCGCCGATCATGGTCGAGAAGATCTTCGAAGTGGTGCGCGAGATCTCGAAGGAAGGCCTGACGGTGCTGCTGGTCGAACAGAATGCGCGTCTGGCGCTGCAGGCCGCCGACCGTGGCTACGTGATGGATTCGGGCACGGTGACGATGGAAGGCAACGCGAAGGACATGCTCGACGATCCGAAGGTGCGCGCCGCGTATCTGGGCGAGTAAGCGCTTAGCCGGGCAGATGTTGCCCGCATGAAAAAAGGCCGCCGCGGGAAACCGCGGCGGCCTTTTCATTTGCCTTTGCCGATCGACCGGTCAGGCCGGCAGCGGCAGCCGCTTGCCGAACGACACGAGCGGCTCGACCTGATAGCCGAGCGCCGCGTAGAACCGGCGCGCCTCGTCGTTCTCCTGCAGCACCTGCAGGTTGATCTTGCGGCAGCCGAGCGCGGCCAGCGCGGCTTCGGCATGCGCCATCATCGCGCGGCCGATGCCGAGCCGGCGCGCGTCGTCGGCCACGGCGAACGAGTAGAGCCAGCCGCGATGCCCGTCGTAGCCGGCCATCACCGTGCCGACCAGCCGCTCGCCGCGCCAGGCGACGAAGAACAGCTCCGGCTGCACGGCCAGCTTCATCTCGATCGATCGTCGCGGGTCGCGATGCGGCACGCTGGCATCCGAATAGCTCGGGAATGCCGTGAGCCAGAGCGCGATCACCGCTTCGGTGTCCGCGCGCTCGAAGATCCGGATCGTCAAGTCGTCGTCGGCATGCATCGCGAGTCTCTTGGCGGTTCGATCAGAGCGTGTCGAGGATCGAGCGCAGCATCGCCATCATCTGGTCGATTTCCGCGTTCGTGACGTTCAGCGCCGGCATGAAGCGCAGCAGGTTCGGGCGCGCGGCGTTCAGCAGCAGGCCGTCCGGGCCCATGTCGCGCGCCTTCTCGACGATCTGCGGGCCGATGTCCTTGCCGAGCAGCAGCGCGCGCAGCAAGCCTTCGCCGCGCTCGCCCTGGAAGCCGCGCTCTTCCGACAGCGCGAGCAGGCTCTGCTTCAGGTATTCCGAGCGCTCGCGCACGCTTTCCAGGAAGCCCGGCGCCACCAGTTGCGAGATCACCGAATAGCCGGCCGCCGTCATCAGCGGATTGCCGTTGTAGGTGCCGCCCTGATCGCCGGCCTCGAACACCGCCACTTCGGCCGTCGACAGCAGCGCGGCCAGCGGCACGCCGCTGCCGATGCCCTTGCCGAGCGTCATGATGTCCGGCGCGATGCCCGACAGTTCGTAGGCGAACAGCGTGCCGGCACGGCCGCAGCCGCTTTGCACTTCGTCGACGATCAGCAGCAGGTTGTGCTGCTTGGTCAGCGCGCGCAGTTGCTGCATGAATTCCGGCGTGGCCGGGATCACGCCGCCTTCGCCCTGGATCGGCTCGAGCATCACGGCGACGGTCTTGTCGGTGATCAGCGCCTCGACCGAAGCAATGTCGTTCAGCTCGGCCTTCGGGAAACCCGGCACCTGCGGTGCGTAGATCGTGTCCCAGCCCGGCTTGCCGCTGGCCGACATCGTGGCGATGGTGCGGCCGTGGAAGCTGTGATTGAACGTGATGATCTCGAACGCGCCGTTCTTGTTCTTGCGGCCCCACTTGCGCGCGAGCTTGATCGCGCCTTCGTTGGCTTCCGCGCCGCTGTTGGCGAAGAACACCTTGTCGAACACGCTGTGCTGCGTGAGCAGGCCGGCCAGCTTGGCCATCGGCTCGTTGTAGTACGCCGGCGACGGGTTCAGCAGGCGTTCGGCCTGGCTCTTCAGCGCCTCGACGACGCCGTCGTTGCAGTGGCCCAGGCTGTTGACCGCCCAGCCCTGGATGAAATCCAGATAGCGCTTGCCGTTGTGATCGTAGAGCCAGGATCCCTTGCCGTGCGTGAACACGAGGTCGGGGCGGGTCGTGATGTACATCAGCGAGTCGATCGGATAATCGTTCAGAGGCATGGCTGCGGGCTCCAGCGGGTAGCGACAGGGGAAGAAAGAGACAATAAAAAAGCCACGGAATGCCGTGGCTTGGTAGTTCGAACAGCTTGGGCGTAACAGGTGGGTGGGTTACGCGTGCGTCCGTGACGAGCCGGCGGCATCCGTGCAATGCGGCGAGCGGCGACGTCGGAGGGCGGACAGGAAGCGGTTCATGGCGCAAGCATACGGCATGACGCGGCGATAAGTAAACCGCGCGGTTGCGACAAACGCGTGTCGAGCGGGGATTTTCGGCCGGCGCGTCGCGTGGGCGAGACGCCGGCCGCGCCGTTCAAACGGCGTTGGCGAGGTCGGCCGCGCTCGTGAACGAATCGGCGTAGAACTCGTCGGCGGGCAGCCTGTGATGGGCCGTGAAGTCGCGCTGGGCCGATTCCACCATCACCGGTGCGCCGCAGGCATACACCTGATGGCCGGACAGATCGGGCAGATCCTCGGCCACGGCGCGGTGGACGAAGCCGGTGCGGCCCTCCCACGCGTCGCCGGCGTCGGGCTCGGACAGCACGGGGACGAACTTGAAGTTCGGGATCTCGCGCGCCCATTGCTCGGCCAGCTCGAACATGTAGATGTCCTTCTTGCGGCGGGCGCCCCAGTACAGGCGCATCGGACGCGTGAAATTGCTGTGCCGCGCGTGCTCGATGATCGCCTTGATCGGCGCGAAGCCGGTGCCCGAGGCCAGCAGCACGATCGGCTTCTCGGAATCCTCGCGCAGGAAGAACGTGCCGAGCGGGCCTTCGAAGCGCAGGATTTCGCGTTCCTTCATCGTGTTGAACACGTGATCGGTGAACTTGCCGCCGGGCATGTGGCGGATGTGCAGCTCGACCGGGCCTTCCTCGTGCGGCGCGCTGGCCATCGAGTAGCTGCGGCGCGAGCCGTCCTTCAGGATGAATTCGATGTATTGGCCGGCCAGGTATTGCAGACGCTCGTTGGCCGGCAGTTGCAGCTTCAGCACGGCGACGTCGTCGGCGCGGCGCTCGATCGCGTTGACGCGGCACGGCAGCTTCTTGACCTGCACGCCGTCCACGCCGGCGATTTCACGCACGTCGATTTCGAGATCGCACTGCGCGGTGGCGCAGCAGAGCAGGGCCAACCCGCGCGTGCGCTCGTCGTTCGACAGCGCCGACGCCGCATGCGGGCGTTGCTCGACCTGCCCCTGCACGATCTGCCCCTTGCACGAGCCGCACGCACCGTTCTTGCAGCCATACGGGAGATGCACGTTCTGCCGCAGGGCGGCCGCCAGCAAGGTTTCTTCCGCCTCGGCCTGGAATTGCCGGCCGCTTTGCTTGAGGGTTACGTTGAATGCCATAAGTCCATGAACCAAAAGTGGGGACCGTGCACATCGGGCACGGCGGCTACAATGTTTGCGCTACGAATTCCGGTAACACCATGATTGCGACACGAACCCTGCGCCGTTCGCGCGTGCTGATCGTCGGCTGCGGCGATGTCGGCATGCGCTGCGTCGAACAGTTGCGTGCGCGGGCCCGCCCGCCGCGAATCATCGCGCTGACGAGCCAGCCTGCCCGCAGGGCGGAGCTGGCGGCGGCCGGCGCGGCGCTGGCGGCCGGCACGATCTTCGGCGCGGAGCCGTGGACCAACGAAATGCGTGCCGCGATCGAGCAGCGCGCCGGCATCGATGCGGTGGACATCTACGGGCTGTCGGAGGTGATCGGCCCGGGCGTGGCGTCGGAATGCGTGC
>NZ_JAAGPF010000270.1 GCF_017104645.1 Burkholderia sp. Ac-20379 | reverse complement strand
CCCACCACGTCCTACACTGCAACCAGCACTCTGACCGTCCACGAAGCTCTTCCGATCTGCCGGCGAAACCGCGCCGCTGCCGCCCCGAGCCCGCCGGCCGGGCCGCCGCGCGAGAGAGGTCGATAATATCCGGATCGCGCCGGCCATCTTCGGTAAACTTGCGGCACCGGCCGCGCGACCTGCGCCGCTCCCCGATCTCCACGCACCGTTTTCTGCCGCCCGTCATGACCCAGGACAGCCGCTTTCCGAACCTATTTATCCTCGATCACCCGCTGATCCAGCACAAACTCACCCACATGCGCGACAAGGACACGTCCACGCGCACGTTCCGCGAGCTGCTGCGCGAGATCACGATGCTGATGGGCTACGAAATCACGCGCAATCTGCCGATCACCACCAAACGGGTCGCCACCCCGCTGGTCGAGATCGACGCGCCCGTGATCGCCGGCAAGAAGCTGGCCATCGTGCCGGTGCTGCGCGCCGGCATCGGCATGTCGGACGGCCTGCTCGACCTGGTGCCGTCGGCGCGGGTCGGCCATATCGGCGTGTTCCGCGCCGACGATCACCGCCCGGTCGAATACCTGGTGCGGCTGCCCGATCTGGAAGACCGCAACTTCATCCTGTGCGACCCGATGATCGCCACCGGCTATTCGGCGGTGCACGCCGTCGACGTGCTCAAGCGCCGCAACGTGCCGGGCGAGCGGATCGCGTTCCTGGCGCTGGTGGCCGCGCCCGAAGGCATCCAGGTGTTCCAGGACGCCCACCCGGACGTCAAGGTCTACGTCGCCTCGCTCGATTCGCACCTGAACGACCACGCCTACATCATCCCGGGCCTCGGCGACGCCGGCGACCGCCTGTTCGGCACCAAGAACTGAACCGCCGCCGGCCGGATCGCGCGCGTGCCGGGCCCGCCCGGCGCGCGCAGCCGCCCCCGCACCCCTTGCCGGCCGGCACGCCGCACGCCCTCGCTTCGATCCCTCCCCGATTCTCCGCGCCATCGCGCCTGGCCCTTTGCACGCAGACGCACCGGTTCGGGTTGCGCCGCATGGTAAAATCGCGTGCTTCGCGTCCGGCGCCCGTCAGGGGCCGTCCGGGCCTGCCGCCGGCATCGCGCGCGCAGGCGCAATCGCGAATTCATCGACATCTCGCGGCTTCGCCATTCGGCGCACCGCAACACATCGCTTAAGACACGCCCGCCGCATCGCGCGGGCGACGGAGAACGGGTATGGCTGGTCATTCCAAATGGGCCAACATCAAGCATAAGAAGGCAGCGGCCGACGCCAAGCGTGGCAAGGTCTGGACGCGCCTGATCAAGGAAATCCAGGTGGCGGCACGCCTGGGCGGCGGCGACGCGAATTCGAACCCGCGTCTGCGTCTCGCGGTCGACAAGGCCGCCGATGCGAACATGCCGAAGGACAACGTCAAGCGCGCGATCGATCGCGGCGTGGGCGGCGCGGACGGCGCGAACTACGAGGAAATCCGCTACGAAGGCTACGGCATCGGCGGCGCGGCGATCATCGTCGACACCATGACCGACAACCGCGTGCGCACCGTCGCGGAAGTCCGTCACGCGTTCTCGAAGTACGGCGGCAACATGGGCACCGACGGTTCGGTCGCGTTCATGTTCGATCACGTCGGCCAGTTCCTGTTCGCCCCGGGCACCTCGGAAGACACGCTGATGGAAGCCGCGCTCGAAGCCGGCGCCGACGACGTGAACACCAACGAAGACGGCAGCATCGAAGTGCTGTGCGACTGGCAGGCCTTCTCCACCGTGAAGGACGCGCTGGAAGCGGCCGGCTTCAAGGCCGAACTCGCCGAAGTCACGATGAAGCCGCAGAACGAAATCGAATTCTCCGGCGACGACGCCGTGAAGATGCAGAAGCTGCTCGACGTGCTCGAAGATCTCGACGACGTGCAAGAGGTCTACACGAACGCGGTCATCGGCGACGAATGAACGCGAACCGGTCCGTCTTTCGGGTGAAAGGCGGCCACCGCCAGGTACCGCGGCCGGCCCGCTCGATGCGCGCCGGCCGCCCTATTTTCTAGTCTGCGGGGATTCCCATGAAACTACTCGTCGTCGGTTCCGGCGGCCGCGAACATGCGCTCGCCTGGAAGCTCGCCCAGTCGCCGCGCGTTCAGACCGTCTACGTTGCGCCCGGCAACGGTGGCACCGCGCAGGATGCGCGCCTGCAAAACATCGATCTGACCTCGCTCGACGATCTGGCCGATTTCGCCGAGAACGAGCAGGTCGCGTTCACGCTGGTCGGCCCGGAAGCGCCGCTCGCGGCCGGCATCGTCAACCACTTCCGTCAGCGCGGCCTCAAGGTGTTCGGCCCGACCCGCGAAGCGGCCCAGCTCGAAAGCTCGAAGGATTTCGCCAAGGCGTTCATGAAGCGCCACGGCATCCCCACGGCCGAGTACGAAACCTTCACCGACGCCGCCGCCGCGCATGCCTACCTCGACGCCAAGGGCGCGCCGATCGTGGTCAAGGCCGACGGCCTGGCCGCCGGCAAGGGCGTGGTCGTGGCGATGTCGCTGGAAGAAGCGCATGACGCCGTCGACATGATGCTGTCGGGCAACAAGCTCGGCGATGCCGGCGCGCGCGTCGTGATCGAGGAATTTCTCGACGGCGAGGAAGCCAGCTTCATCGTGATGGTGGACGGCAAGCATGCGCTGGCGCTGGCCTCGAGCCAGGATCACAAGCGCCTGCTCGACGGCGACCGCGGCCCCAACACGGGCGGCATGGGCGCCTACTCGCCGGCGCCGATCGTCACGCCGCAGATGCACGCGCGCGTGATGCGCGAAATCATCATGCCGACGGTGCGCGGCATGGAGAACGACGGCATCCGCTTCACGGGCTTCCTGTATGCGGGCCTGATGATCGACAAGGACGGCAACCCGCGCACGCTCGAGTTCAACTGCCGCATGGGCGACCCGGAAACGCAGCCGATCATGGCGCGCCTGAAGAGCGATTTCTCGAAGGTCGTCGAGCAGGCGATCGCGGGCACGCTCGACACGGTGGAGCTCGAATGGGACCGCCGCACCGCGCTCGGCGTGGTGCTGGCCGCGCACGGCTACCCGGATTCGCCGCGCAAGGGCGATCGCATCAACGACATCCCCGAGGAAAACGGCCATTCGGTCACGTTCCACGCCGGCACGACCCACGACGGCGACAAGCTCGTCACGTCGGGCGGCCGCGTGCTGTGCGTGGTCGGGCTGTCGGATTCGGTGCGCGGCGCGCAGCAGGCCGCCTACGACGCGATCAACCAGATCAACTTCGAAGGCATGCAGTACCGCCGCGACATCGGCCATCGCGCGCTGAACCGCAAGCTGGGCTGAACGTGCTTGCCGCCGCCCGGTGCGCGTGCGCCGGGCGGCGTTTTTCATGGTGCGCCGCCCCGGCGCCGGGGCATCCGGACCGGAAGGTCTACAATCCCGGCAACCGGCTCCCGAGCGAGCCGCGCCCTCTTTCCGACGTCATGACCACCGAATCGAATATCGACGCCAACCGCGTTCGCGCCTATCTCGAAGGCCTGCAGGCCCGCATCGCCGACGCGCTCGGCGCGTTCGACGGCGCGCCGCTCGCGACGCACGCCTGGCGGCGCGGCCCGGAAGAGCGCCTGCGCGGCGGCGGCTGCACGCGCATTCTCGAAGGCGGCCGGTTCTTCGAGCGCGCCGGCATCGGCTTTTCGGATGTGTCGGGCGACGCGTTGCCGCCGTCGGCCAGCGCGGCGCGCCCGCAACTGGCCGGCCGCGGTTTCGAGGCGCTCGGCGTGTCGCTCGTGCTGCATCCGCGCAACCCGCATTGCCCGACCGTGCACATGAACGTGCGCATGTTCGTGGCCACCAAGGCCGGCGAAGCGCCGATCTTCTGGTTCGGCGGCGGCATGGATCTCACGCCCGTGTACGGCTACGAGGACGACGCGCGCCATTTCCACGCGGCCTGCCGCGATGCGCTCGCGCCGTTCGGCGACACGTACTACCCGCGCTTCAAGACCTGGTGCGACGAGTATTTCTTCCTCAAGCACCGCAACGAAACGCGCGGCGTCGGCGGGATCTTCTTCGACGATCTCTCGGAGCCGGGCTTCGAGCGGTCGTTCGAGATGATGCAGGCGGTGGGCGACGCGTTCCTCGGCGCCTACCTGCCGATCTGCGAGCGCCGCGGCGACACGCCGTACGGCGAGCGCGAGCGCGAGTTCCAGGCTTACCGGCGCGGCCGCTACGTCGAGTTCAACCTGGTGTTCGACCGCGGCACGCTGTTCGGCCTGCAAAGCGGCGGCCGCACCGAGTCGATCCTGATGTCGATGCCGCCCGCCGCCCATTGGCGCTACGACTGGCAGCCCGAACCGGGCACGCCGGAAGCGCGTCTTTACAGCGATTTCCTGGTGCCGCGCGACTGGCTGTAAGCCGCGCGCCCATCGTGAACCCAAGGCCCTGACCGTAAGCAAAGGACGCGTTCTGGACACTCAAGCCCGACCGAACCCGCTGCCGCACCGGATCGCCATCCTGGGCGGCACGTTCGACCCGATCCACGACGGCCACCTCGCGCTCGCGCGGCGGTTCGCCGACGTGCTGGCGCTGACCGAGCTGGTGCTGATGCCGGCCGGCCAGCCCTATCAGAAGCGCGACGTGTCGGCGGCCGAGCATCGCCTCGCGATGACGCGCGCCGCCGCGCCGTCGCTGGCGCGGCCCGGCGTGACGATCACCGTCGCGCCCGACGAGATCGAGCACACCGGCGCCACCTACACGGCCGAAACGCTGGCGCGCTGGCGCGAGCGGGTGGGTCCGGAGGCGTCGCTGTCGTTCGTGATCGGCGCCGATCAACTGGTACGGCTCGACACCTGGCGCGACTGGAAATTGCTGTTCGAACTGGCGCACGTGTGCGTCGCCACGCGCCCGGGCTTCGACCTGAGCGCCGCGCCGCCCGTGGTGGCCGCCCAGATCGCGGCGCGCCGCGCCGACGCGGCCGCGTTGCAATCGAGCCCGGCCGGCCGCGTGCTGGTGGACACCACGCTCGCATTCGATATCGCCGCCACCGATATCCGCACGCACCTGCGCGAATGCATCGCGCGGCGCGCGCAAGTCCCCGACGCGGAGGCCGAGCATGTGCCGGCCGCCGTCTGGGCCTATATTCTTCAACATCGTCTCTACCATTCCTGACATGGATATTCGCAAACTGCAGCGCGTGATCGTCGACGCCCTCGAAGACGTCAAGGCGCAAGACATCAAGGTGTTCAACACCAGCCACCTCACCGAGCTGTTCGACCGCGTGATCATCGCGAGCGGCACCTCGAACCGCCAGACCAAGGCGCTCGCCAACAGCGTGCGCGAATCGGTCAAGGAAGCCGGCGGCGACATCGTCAGCTCGGAAGGCGAGGACACCGGCGAATGGGTGCTGGTCGACTGCGGCGACGCCGTGGTCCACATCCTCCAGCCGGCCCTGCGCCAGTACTACCGCCTCGAGGAAATCTGGGGCGACAAGCCGGTGCGCATGAAGCTGGCCGGCAGCGCCGGCCTCGCCAAGGCATCCGACGGCGAGGAAGACGAGGACGGCGAAGATGCACCGGCCGCCAAGCCGGCCCGCAAGGGCCATCTGCGCCGCAGCTGAGTTGCGCGCATCCCGTGAAGCGTTGGCACTGAGTTCGCGCCCATGAAGCTGCATATCGTCGCCGTCGGCCACAAGATGCCCGGCTGGGTGTCGGACGGGTTCGACGAATACGCCAAGCGCATGCCGCCCGAGCTGCGTATCGAGCTGCGCGAGATCAAGCCCGAGCTGCGTTCGGGCGGCCGCAGCGCCGAAAGCGTGATGGCGGCCGAGAAGATCCGGATCGAAGCGGCGCTGCCGAAGAGCGCGCGCATCGTCGCGCTCGACGAGCGCGGCCGCGACTGGACCTCGATGCAGCTCGCGCAGGCGCTGCCGGGCTGGCAGCAGGACGGGCGCGACGTCGCGTTCGTGATCGGCGGCGCGGACGGGCTCGATCCCGAGTTCAAGGCGCGCGCCGACATGCTGCTGCGGATCTCCAGCCTCACGCTGCCGCACGGCATGGTGCGCGTGCTGCTCGCCGAGCAGCTTTACCGCGCGTGGAGCATCACGCAGAATCACCCCTACCACCGCGCATGACGCGCCGCGTTCGCGACCGTCATGCGCCCACCACGAGAACCATGACGATGTCCGATCGCCGCCTCCTGCCCGACACGACCTACCCGTTCGTCTATCTCGCGTCGCAGAGCCCGCGCCGGCAGGAGTTGCTGCGCCAGCTCGGCGTCGGCTTCGAGCTGCTGCTGCCGCGCCCCGACGAGGACGCCGAGGCGCTCGAAGCCGAGCTGCCCGGCGAATCGGCGGCCGACTACGTGGTGCGCGTGTGCGCCGCGAAGGCCGATGCGGCGCGCGCCCGGCTCGTGACCAGCGCCCTGCCCACCGCGCCCGTGCTGGTGGCCGACACCACCGTGACGATCGACGGCGCCATCCTCGGCAAGCCCGCCACCGCCGACGACGCGCTGTCGATGCTCGCGCGCCTGGCCGGCCGCACCCACGAAGTGCTGACCGCGCTGGCCGTGGTGGACGCCGACGGCACGCCGCTGATGCCGGCGCTGTCGCGCTCCACCGTGCAGTTCGGGCCGGTCGGCGCCGAGGCGCTGGCGCGCTACGTGGCGAGCGGCGAGCCGTTCGGCAAGGCCGGCGCATATGCGATCCAGGGCCGCGCGGCCGAGTTCGTCGAGCGGATCGACGGATCGCATTCCGGTATCATGGGTCTGCCCCTATTTGAAACCGCCGCGCTGCTGCGCGCGGCGCGCGTCGTTTTCTGAGCCCCGCCATGAACGAAGAAATCCTGATCAATCTCACCCCGCAGGAAACGCGGGTCGCGCTCGTGCAGCAAGGCGCGGTGCAGGAGCTTCATGTCGAGCGCACGCTGTCGCGCGGCCGGGTCGGCAACATCTATCTCGGCAAGGTCGTGCGCGTGCTGCCCGGCATGCAATCGGCGTTCATCGACATCGGCCTGGAGCGCGCCGCGTTCCTGCACGTGGCCGACATCTGGCAGCCGCGCCCGCCCGGCGATCCGCACGGCAGCGTGCCGCATCCGCCGATCGAGAAGATCGTGTTCGAAGGCCAGACGCTGATGGTGCAGGTGATCAAGGATCCGATCGGCACCAAGGGCGCGCGGCTGTCCACTCAGGTCAGCATCGCCGGGCGCACGCTGGTCTATCTGCCGCAGGAGCCGCATATCGGCATCTCGCAGAAGATCGAGAGCGAGGCCGAGCGCGAGGCCGTGCGGGCGCGGCTGACGGCCGTGATCCCGGCCGAGGAGAAAGGCGGCTACATCGTGCGGACCATCGCCGAGGACGCCAGCGGCGAGGAACTCGGCGCCGATGTGACCTACCTGCGCAAGACCTGGGCGACCATCGTCGCGCAGGCGCAGCGGCTGCCGGCCACCAGCCTGCTCTACCAGGATCTCGACCTGGCGCAGCGCGTGCTGCGCGATTTCGCGAACGACGACACCTCGAAGATCCAGATCGATTCGCGCGAGACGTTCGCGCGGCTGTCCACGTTCGCGCGCGAATTCACGCCGGCCGTGAGCGCGCGGCTGCATCACTACACCGGCGAGCGGCCGCTGTTCGATCTGTACAACATCGAATCGGAGATCCAACGCGCGCTGTCGCGGCGCGTCGATCTGAAATCGGGCGGCTACCTGATGATCGACCAGACCGAAGCGATGACGACGATCGACGTCAACACGGGCGGCTACGTCGGCGCGCGCAACTTCGACGACACGATCTTCAAGACCAATCTCGAGGCCGCGCATACGATCGCGCGGCAATTGCGGCTGCGCAATCTGGGCGGGATCATCATCATCGACTTCATCGACATGGAAAACGCCGAGCATCGCGACGCCGTGCTCGGCGAGTTGAAGAAGGCGCTGTCGCGCGACCGCACGCGCGTGACGGTGAACGGCTTCTCGCAGCTCGGGCTCGTGGAAATGACGCGCAAGCGCACGCGCGAATCGCTGGCGCATGTGCTGTGCGAGCCGTGCCCGACCTGCCACGGCAAGGGGCAGGTCAAGACGCCGCGCACGGTGTGCTACGACGTGCTGCGCGAGATCCTGCGCGAATCGCGGCAGTTCAACCCGCGCGAATTCCGCGTGATCGCATCGCAAGAGGTGATCGATCTGTTCCTCGACGAGGAATCGCAGCATCTGGCGATGCTGATCGATTTCATCGGCAAGCCGGTGTCGCTGCAGGTCGAATCGAATTTGAGCCAGGAGCAGTACGACATCGTGCTGATGTGAGCCGGCAGCCTGACCGGCGTGCGGCGATCGGCACTATCGCCCGCGTCAGGTCAGGCTCGAATTCAAATGGCAGCCGCGGCGCGCGCGGTGGCCGTGCCGCCGTGATCGGTGTCGTGCCCGATTCGAATCGGATGCATCATTGCGGGCCTTCGGCGGGTTTGTACATGAAATAGTGCACGCCGTACCCGGCGGCGCGTTTTTCGGGCTTCCCTCTTTTCGACTCTCTGGCCAGATCGAGCCTGGCGACATCCCGCCACCCGTAACACGAGAATATCAACTCGGCCAACACCGAGAAGCCTCGCAATTTCCGATAGGCAAGATGGAACAATATCCAGGCGCACAAAAAGCGCGCAGGCCCCGGTGATCAAGAGATATTCGATCACATCCCGAACTTCTTCTTTTTTCACATCGTATAAAAAGAATACGAAAAAAATACAATACACGACGGCAAAAATGATCAGCATCATTTTCATGATGCTCAGATACTTCGCCACCCGGCCAGATGCCGCATGCGGGTAGACAGCCACCACGCCATCGCTCGGGCGCCGTATCGAAAATACGGTGAAAACATCGCCCTGCATTTTTTCAGCCGCCACCTCCACCTCGTCGCCATTCAGCATCGGCATTTTCCATAGCCACCCTTTCATCGGCTGACCGCCCAATTCGAATTCGACCCAATCCGCATCCTCTTCGGCGTTCGACGACATGTTCAGCAAGCCGATCGCCTGCGCCCCCATGCCAAGGCCCGCGGCGCCGACGGCCGTGGTTTCCATCATTCGATGCTGCATTTCACTCATCACGAAATCCCGGCTGCGCCGCCTGATCGTGAGATTGGCAATCGCACCTTTGACAATATCCATAGAGTTCCCAATTCGCCATTGCATCGCCTTCATCGTGGCCGTGCCGAATGCCGCTTCCTGCTCTTCATCTTACTTGCCGGGTATCCGGCAGCGACGGGATACCCGCCTCGATCAGCCGGTCGTTCCGACTCAAATCGGTTGCACGCATTCGTTACCCATCTTCTTGTACGGCCTCTAGCGGCCTGATTTTCTCTCTGAAGGATGGCATCCCTTACAAAACTTGGGATCGATTCCAACGACATCGTCAATTCGATGGAATTTTCCGGAAGCTCGACTCGTCCGCATCACGCCCCCCGTTTCCTCACCTAGAATGAAAGCCTCAACGCAGCGTTTCGCGGGCCCGGCGCGTGACACCCACGCATCGTCCGCGGCGACACGGAGGCCATCATGACGGCAACGCTCGAGGTCCCGCCCCGGATCGAATCGATCCCCTACGAAGGCTACGAAATCCACGTCACGGTTCAGCCCGCCACCGCGGTGGCGAACCGGCATACGTACATCGGCTATGTCTGCCATCCGGGCGCGAGCCCGGCGCTGCCCGGGCACACGGTGCCGTTTCACCCGAACGGAGAAGAAAGCTTCGCCACCGCCGACGAGGCAATTCAGGACGCGAAACGGGTCGGCGGCATGATCGTCGACGGCTCGCATCCGGATCTGTCGGTGCTGTCGCTCGTCACGCACGGCTACTGAGCCTCGCACCACGCCAAAGCCAAGCGGCCGGCGCTCGCGATCGAACGCCGGCCGCGCCGCTTCCGTGCCTGAAACGCGTCAACGCGCCGCCGCGCCGCACGCCACGCGTGCCGAATCGCCCCGCGCCGCATGGCGCTGCGACAGCCTCAACGCCGCGAACGCCGCCACCGTCAGCCCCGCCGACACGATCGCCAGCGCCCCGAGCCCGACGTGATCGGCCACCCGCCCGCCGATCCCCGCGCCCAGCGAAATGCCGAGAAAGATCCCCGACGAATTGAGCGCGATCGTCATCCCGCGATAGTCCGGTTCGAGCGCCACCACGCGCCGCAACTGCGACGGATAGAACAGATCCTGCATCAGCGCCCACACCACGAGCAGCGCCAGCAACGCGGCCTGGCGCAGGCTGTCGGCCCAGGCGGCCGCGCCGAGCAGCGCGATCGCGACGAACACCGGCGCCATGGTGCGCATCACGACCGTCAGCAGCCGATCGGCCGAATGCCGCAGCGACAGGCGCTGCGCGACGAGATTGCCGGCGATCCCGGTCACGCCGAACACCAGCAACGCCACGCCGCCCTGCGCGGCGCTCGCGCCGAAGCGGCCGGCGGCGAGCGGCAGGATCAGCGTGTAGGTGGCGA
>NZ_JAAGPF010000269.1 GCF_017104645.1 Burkholderia sp. Ac-20379 | reverse complement strand
TGTTTCATTGTTGTTCGAATAGCGGATTGGCCAGGCCCGGCGCAGCGTGGCGCGCGACGGCGAGACGAGAGGGTACAGGCATTGCGGCGCGCGTCAATCGATTCCGAAATAGGACGGACTCCCAAGCGATGTGTCAGATTGATAATTGCATTATCGGAATATTCTCCATTGACCGCGAATTGCCTACAGTAGAAACTGCCTCTCGCCGACGCATCGCCATTCGATGCGCGCAGGCGGCCATTCGAGCAGCACCGGCGCGGGGAAATGCCGGATTGGCCGCGATTCGCGAGGTTCGGCTCGTCTGCAAGTAAAGGCTCATCCATGTCGACACCCATTCTGGGCAGGCTTTTCGCCAATAACGTCGCGGTCGATCCAGGCACCGCGAGCACGCTGATTTACACGCAGGAACGCGGCATCGTGCTGAATCAGCCGTCGGTCGTCTGTTTCCGTAAATCGGATGCTCACCTCGAAAAGGCGCGTGTCGAAGCCGTCGGCGAACTCGCCAAGGCGCTGATCGGGCGCGTGCCCGAGCACCTGCGCGCGGTGCGGCCGTTGCGGCACGGCGTGATCGCCCACTATCCGGCCGCCGAGCAGATGATCCGCCAGTTCGTCGGCATGTCGCATGCGCGCTCGCTGTTCGGGCGCCGCGTGGCATTCACCGTTTGCGTGCCGTCCAACGCCACCGCCGTCGAGCGCCGCGCACTGCGCGAGGCGGCCAGCGCGGCTGGCGCGTCGCGCGTGAACCTGATCGACCAGTCGCTCGCGGCCGCGCTCGGCGCGGGGCTGCCCGTGACCGAGGCGATCGGCTCGATGGTGGTCGACATCGGTGGCGGCACCACCGAAGTCGGCGTGGTGTCGCTCGGCGGCGCCGTGTATCAGCACTCGATCCGCGTCGGCGGCGATCAATTCGACGACGCCATCATCAATCACGTGCGCGGCCTCTACAACGTCCAGCTCGGCGAGCAGACGGCCGAGCACGTCAAGAAGCACATCGGTTCGGCGACCGGCTCGGTGCCGCGCGAATCGATGCGCGCGGTCGGGCGCGGCGTGGAAGACGGCCTGCCGCGCACCATCGAGCTGTCCAATCACGACGTGGCCGAGGCGCTCACGGTGCCGCTCAATCAGGTTGTCAGCGCCGTGAAGGCCGTGCTCGAACGGGCGCCGCCCGAACTGATCACCGACGTTGCGAATCGCGGCATCGTATTGACCGGCGGCGGCGCGCTGCTTGCTCACCTCGATCGCCGCCTGTTCGACGAAACCGGCCTGGCCGTGCGCGTGGCCGAGCAGCCGCTCAGTTGCGCCGTGCGCGGCGCGGGCCTGGCAATGGGCCGGCTCGTCATGGATCTCGATCACTGATCCGGCACTCGTTTCGCGCCGCCTGACCGGGCGGGCGCGAAACTGCGAACCCGGGCCGTTCTGGCCTATGCTGTGGCGAATCGGGGTGCGAGCAGTCGCCAGCACCCGTTTCCCCGTGGACCGCAGCAGCCAGGAGTCGCAATGCCCGGAACGCAAGCTCATCCCGCTTCCCCGTCGGCCGACGAGGCCGTCGTCGCACCATCCCCCGTGTCTTCCGCACCGCCCGCCGATCCGTCCGGCGCGCCGCCGTTCATCACGCCCGAACCCGTCTCCCAGAAGCCCGTGCGCGGCAGCCAGCACGTGCTGAAATCCGGCGACGCGTTCGTCGTCAGCGACACGCTCGGCGATATTTCCGGCTACGACGACGGCCTGTTCGTCGACGACATGCGCGTGCTGTCGGGCTGGCGCCTGACGTTCGGCGGCCGCGCGCCGTCGCTGCTGTCGGGCGCGACCAGCGCCGACAACGCCTCGTTCACCGCCCACCTGACCAACCGGCCGCTGCCGCCGCTGGGCGGCCACGAAATGCCCGAGGGCGTGATCCACATCGACCGCACGCGCGTGCTGGCCGATAACGTGCTGTACGAAGCGCTGACCTTGACCAACTACGGCACGACCGATGCCGAGGTGCCGCTGTCGATCTCGTTCTCGTCCGATTTCCTCGACATGTTCGAGGTGCGCGGCACGCCGCGCGAGCATCGCGGCACGGTGGCCGCGCCGGCGGTGGATTCGGGCCAGGTCAAGCTGCGCTACGACGGCCTCGACGACGTCACGCGCACGGTGCGGATCGGCTTTTCGCCGGCCCCGGTGCGCCTCACGCCCGACCGCGCCGATTACACGCTGACGATCGCCGCGCAGGCCTGCGTGTCGATCTACCTGACCGTCGAGGCGCGCATCGAGCGCGACGGCGAGCCGGCCGAGCCGCAGCAGCCGCTCGCCAAGGCCGGCCGGCCCGGCCTGCGCCGCGCGCTGGTGGGCGTGCACCGCAAGATGCGCGAGCGCCGCCGCACCATTGCGCGCGTGCGCACCGGCAATCCGCTGTTCAACGCCTGGCTCGACCGCTCGCTGGCCGACCTCGGCCTGCTGACCACCCAGCTCGACACCGGCCCCTATCCGTATGCCGGCATCCCGTGGTTCTCCACGCCGTTCGGCCGCGACGCCATCATCACCTCGCTGCAGATGCTGTGGCTGCAGCCGTCGCTGGCGCGCGGCGTGCTGCGCTTCCTGGCCAAGCATCAGGCGCTGGAGGCGTCGGCGTTCCGCGATGCCGAGCCGGGCAAGATCATGCACGAGTTCCGCCGCAGCGAGATGGCCGCCACCGGCGAGGTGCCGTTCGCGCTGTATTACGGCGGGGTGGACACCACGCCGCTGTTCGTCGTGCTGGCCGGCGCCTATCTCGAACAAACCGGCGACACCGCGCTGATCGACGAACTCTGGCCCGCGCTCGAACGCGCGACCGCCTGGGTGATGCGCGCCTGCGACCGCAACCGGCTCGGCGTGCTCGATTATCAGAAGACGTCCGAGCGTGGCCTTGCCAACCAGGGCTGGAAGGACAGCCACGATTCCGTGTTCCACGCCGACGGCCGCTTCCCCGAAGGCCCGATCGCGCTGGTCGAGGTGCAGGCCTACGCGTGCGCGGCGTTCGACGCGATGTCGACGTTCTCGACGCATCGCGGCGACGCCGAGCGCGCGGCCGACTACGCGGCGCGCGCGAGCAAGCTGCGCGCGGTGGTCGAAGCGCATTACTGGATGCCGGAAGCCGGCTTCTACGGGATCGCGCTCGACGGCAAGGGCGAGCTGTGCCGCGTGCTGGCCTCGAACGCCGGCCACCTGCTCGCGTTCGGCCTGCCCGAGGCGAGCCGCGGCGAATCGGTCGCGCGCACGCTCGATTCCTCGCTGTTCCGCACCGGCTGGGGCGTGCGCACGCTGGCGGCCGGCCAGCCGCGCTTCAATCCGATGGCCTATCACAACGGCTCGGTCTGGCCGCACGACAACGCGCTGGCCGCGCGCGGCTTCGCGCGCTACGGCAACAAGACGGCCGCCACCGAGCTGCTGCGCGCGCTGTTCGAGGCGGCGGTCAGCTTCGACATGCGGCTGCCCGAGCTGTTCTGCGGCTTCCCGCGCCGGCGAGGCGAATCGCCGACCGCCTACCCGGTCGCCTGCCTGCCGCAGGCCTGGGCGGCCGGTTCGCCGTTCATGATGTTGCAGGCCTGCCTCGGCGTCAGCGTCGACGCGGCGCGCGGCGAGGTGCGCATCGAGCAGCCCACGCTGCCCGACGGCATCGACTGGCTCGAACTCGACAACCTGAGCGTGGGGGCGGAAACGGTCTCGCTGACGTTCCGCCGCGTCAACGGGCAGGTGATCGCGTCGGCGCAGGGCGGCAGCGGCCGCGTGAAGGTGGTGGCCGCGCTGTAACCGGATGCGGCGCTCGCGTGCGCGGGATCAACGCGCCCGCGAGCGCCGCGGGATGCACCGATGGCGCGAAGGCATCCCGTCAGGCACGATAGGCAATGGCGCGCGGCGGCTCGCGGCGCGCCGGATCACAACGAGGAGGTGGCAATCATGACCCAGGATCCCCGGCCCGGCGATACGCGCCAGGCCCAGTTGGAACAGATGGAAGCGGCGGTCGATCATCTGCATGCCTCGGTCGAATCGCAGTCGATCGCGGCGGGCGCGGCGAAGGGGCTGGCGTTCAGCCTCGTCGAGACGCTCGGCACGCTGATCGGCGATCCCGATCTGCCCGAGCACGCGCGCGCCGGCTACGAAGCGCTGCGCGACAAGGCCACCGAGTTGATGGGCGGGCTCGAACGGCCCTGACCGGCTGGCGGTGGAGCAGGCCCGAATTCGGGCTTCGCGCTGAACGCAATGCGCTCGAAAGCCCCGGTTTCCGGGGCTTTTCCACTGTGGCGGCGGTTGTGCGGGGCGGGCTTCGGCTCGCGGCGAGGATCAGGGGTCTGATCCTGTGTATGTGCGGCGTGACGCATTGGTGAGCGCGCCGAGAGGCCCAAAAAAATTCTTTGTCCGATCAATGTCTTGGCCGGATCGGGGGACGGATATCCACAGACTTGCCAACAAAAACTGTGGATAACTTTGGGCGGTGCGATCACTATCCATCGGCGAGCCTCCACGATAGCCGAAATGATTTCTCGGCGATGCCGATTCCGGGGGCTGTTGCGCGTGGTGGAGACACCCACGCGCGTTCGCGCTTTTCGCCGCACCGCCGGCACATCCACCCAAGGAGCCGCATCATGTCCGCCCAAGCCCAGCCCGCCGTCAAGCCGATTCCCGAAGGCATGCACACCCTCACGCCGCATCTGATCTGCCGGGGCGCGGCCGATGCGATCGCGTTCTATCAGGCCGCGTTCGGCGCGACCGAAACGAGCCGGCTGCCCGGCCCGGACGGCAAGCTGATGCACGCCGCGATCCGGATCGGCGATTCGGCGCTGATGCTGACCGACGAAATGGAAGGCTGCGGCGCGCTCGGCCCGCAGCGGCTGAACGGCACGCCGGTCACGCTGCATCTGTACGTGGAGGATGTCGATGCGGTGGTCGCGCGCGCCGTGGGGGCGGGCGCGAAGCTCACGATGCCCGTCACCGACATGTTCTGGGGCGATCGCTACGGCCAACTGGAGGATCCGTTCGGCCATCGCTGGTCGGTCGCCACGCATCAGCGCGACCTGACGCCCGAGCAGATCCGCGCAGGCATGGCGCAGTGCACGCCGCCGCAATCGGCCTGAGGCTTTCGGCTGTGCGCCGGGTGGGGCGCAACGCGGCGGGGCGCTACGCCTCGCCCAGTTCGCGCTTCAGCACCGCCAGCAGTGCCTTCACCACCATCGGCAGGCGCCGTTCGCGCATCGTCGTGATTTCGAGCATGCGCTGGTTCAGCAGCGGCTCGTCGATCGGCCGCGCGATCAGCGTCTTGCCGCCGGCGCGCCCCTTCAGCGACACCTCGCTGCCGAGCGTGATCGCGCCCGTCAGCGCCGCGAACGCGTGCAGCGCTGCCGAATTGTTGCTCGACAGCAGCGGCTCGATCCGCACGCCGCGCGCCGAGCAGCACAGGTCGAACAACTGGCGCACCGTGGTGCTGCGTTCCAGCAGCGCGATCGGGTAGGCCTGCAGATCCTCGAGCGTGATGTGGTCGTGCGCGGCGAGCGGATGCGTCGGCCCGAGCAGCGCGCGCACCGGCATGCCCACCGCGTATTCGACGTGCGACGGCGACGCGCTGCCGCTCGAAAACGCGATGCCGATATCCACCTCGCCCGTCGCCACCCAGTGTTCCACCTGCGCCGGCGTGCCCGCGCGCAGCACGTAGCGCGCGTCCGGCGCGCCGGCCCGGTGGCGGGCGAGCACGCCGGGCAGGAACGAGCGCGTGAAGCCTTCGGTGCACGCGATCCGCACCAGGCCGCTGCCCTGGTTCGCGCCGGCCGAGATTTCGCCGATCACGGCGTCGGCTTCGAGCAGCACGCGCCGCGCGTGTTCGGCCAGCAACTCGCCGGAGCGGGTCAGCACCATGCCGCGCGGCATCCGCTCGAACAGCGACGCGCCCAGATCCTGCTCCAGCTTGCTGATCTGGCGGCTGATCGCCGACACCGCCACATGCAGCGTTTCCGACGCCGCGGCCAGCGAGCCGGTGCGCGCCACCTCGACGAAATACTTCAGCGCGATCCCGTGCAGCATCGTCGCTCTCCTTGCGTTGCCATTTCGGCAAGTCTAAAACCAATTTTTGAAATTGTTGAGAATTTATGGCGTTCCTAGACTGGCCGGACTTCCTCTCACGTCAGGATTGCAAGGAGACCTCATGACGGCCAGCCATTCCCCCCGCAGCCCCCGCCAGCAAGCGATCGAGCGCGCGCTCGAGCACTACGACTCGGGCCGTCTGCTCGCCGAGCTGACGCGTCGCGTCGCGTTCCGCACCGAAAGCCAGAACGCCGCGCAGGCCGATGCGCTGCACGCCTACCTGAGCGACGAAATCGCGCCGGCGCTGGCCGCGCTCGGCTTCACGTCGCGGCTGGCGGCCAACCCCGACGCGCCGCGCGCGCCGTTCCTGATCGCGGAGCGCATCGAGGACGCCGCGTTGCCGACCGTGCTGACCTACGGCCACGGCGACGTGGTGCGCGGCCACGACGATCAATGGCGCGCGGGCCTCGCGCCCTGGACGGTCACGGTCGACGGCGACCGCTGGTACGGCCGCGGCACCGCCGACAACAAGGGCCAGCACTCGATCAACTTCGCGGCGCTCGCGGCCGTGCTCGACGCGCGCGGCGGCAAGCTCGGCTTCAACGTGAAGGTGATCTTCGAGACGGGCGAGGAAATCAGCTCGCCGGGGCTGGACGCCGTGTGCGCGGCCGAACGCGGCGCGCTCGCGGCCGACCTGTTCCTCGCCTCCGACGGCCCGCGCGTGTCGGCCGAGCGCCCGACGCTGTTCCTCGGCTCGCGCGGCGGCGTGACGATCGAACTGACGGTGGCGCTGCGCGACGGCGGCCATCATTCGGGCAACTGGGGCGGCGTGCTGCGCAACCCCGGCACGGTGCTCGCGCACGCCATCGCCAGCATGATCGACCGGCGCGGCGCGATCGCCGTCGAGGGGCTGCGCCCGCCGCCCGTGTCCGACGCGGTGCGCCGCGCGCTGGCCGACATCGCGCTCGGCGGCGACGACAACGCTCCGGCCATCGATCCCGCCTGGGGCGAACCGGGCCTGACGCCGACCGAGCGCGTGATCGCCTGGAACACGCTCGAGGTGCTCGCGTTCCGCACCGGCAACCCCGACGCGCCGGTCAACGCGATTCCGGCCACGGCGAAGGCCACCTGCCAGTTGCGCTACGTGGTCGGCACCGATGCCGAGCAGGCCGGCGCGCATCTCGAGGCGCACTTCGCGAAGCACGGTTTCGACGACGTGCAGGTGCGCGTCACGCAAAGCGCCGCCGCCACGCGGCTCGATCCCGAGGATCCGTGGGTGGATTGGGCGCTCGGCTCGCTGCGCGCCTCCACCGGCAAGAAGCCCGCGCTGCTGCCGAACCTCGGCGGCACCGTGCCGAACGACGTGTTCGCCGACACGCTCGGCCTGCCGACCTTGTGGGTGCCGCATTCGTATCCGGCCTGCGCCCAACATGCGCCGAACGAGCACCTGCTCGGCTCGGTCGCGCGCGAGGCGCTCGGCGTGATGGCGGGCCTCTGGTGGGATCTCGGCGACGACGCGCAGCGCATCGTCGCCGCGCGCCGGGCCGCCTCCGCTTCTCCGTCGCCGTCGCCGTCGAACGCGCTCGCCTGATGCGCGCCGCGGCCTCCGTTCCCGTCAACCGATCGAGCGCCTCATGAACCCGACTCCGCTTTCCACTCCGCCCGCGCGCAAGCCGTTGAGCCTCACGCAGATCGTCGTCGCGACATCCGCCGGCAATGCGCTCGAATGGTTCGACATCGCGATCTACGCGTTCTTCGCGATCTATATCGGCAAGCATTTCTTTCCGGCGACCAACGAAACGGCCTCGATGCTGCTGACGTTCGGCTCGTTCGGCGCGTCGTACCTGGTGCGTCCGCTCGGCGGCGTGGTGCTCGGCGCCTATGCCGACCGGCGCGGCCGCAAGGCGGCGCTGATGATGTCGGTCATGCTGATGATGATCGGCACCGGCATCATCGCGCTGATCCCCACCTACGCGAGCATCGGGCTGGCCGCGCCGCTCGGCGTGTTCGCCGCGCGGCTGATCCAGGGCTTCTCGGCGGGCGGCGAGTTCGGCGCGTCCACCGCGATGCTGATCGAGCACGCGCCGCACCGGCGCGGCTTTCTCGCGAGCTGGCAGTTCGCCACGCAGGGCCTCGCGACGCTGCTGGCCGCATCGTTCGGCTTCGGGCTGGCGAAGCTGCTGTCGCCGGCCGATCTGGCCGCCTGGGGCTGGCGCGTGCCGTTCTTCTTCGGGCTGCTGATCGGGCCGCTCGGGCTGTACCTGCGCCGCTTCCTGGAGGACGCGCCGGCGTTCACGGAAGCCGTGCGCACGGAAACGCCGGTGCGCGACGTGTTCTCGAAGCAGAAGAAGATGGTGCTGATCTCGATCGGCGCGCTGACGGTTTCCACGGCCGTCAACTACCTGCTGCAATACCTGCCGACCTTCGCGATCCGCGAATTGCACCTGCCGGCCGCGGCCAGCTTCGCGGCGACGATGGCGGGCGGCGTGATCCTGACCGTCGTCACGCCGTTCGCCGGCCATCTGTCGGATCGCATCGGCCGCCTGAAGCAGATGGCCGTGGTGGCGGTGCTGTTTGCCGTGAGCGCGTATCCGGCGTTCTCGTATGCGGTGTCGAATGCATCGGTGCCGGCGCTGTTCGCGCTGGTGGGCTGGCTCGCGCTGCTGAAGTCGATCTACTTCGGCGCGCTGCCTGCCTTGATGTCGGAGATTTTCCCGGCCGCCACGCGCTCGACGGGCATGTCGGTGGGCTACAACGTGGGCGTGACGGTGTTCGGCGGTTTCACGCCGGCCATCGTCACGTGGCTGGTCAGCGCCACCGCGAACCGCAGCGCGCCGAGCTTCTACCTGATGGCCACCGCGATGGTCAGCCTGGCGGCGCTGGCTTCGGTCAGCCGCATGCGGCCGCCGAAGCTCGACCGGGCCGTGGCGGCCTGAGCGGGCCGCGCCTGCCGGCACGCAGGATCGCGACGCGTTCGACCGCGAGCGTTGCCGCGGCCGGCGCCGCCCCCTGCCGCATCCGCGACGCCGCGCGGTAAACCGTGTCGGATCAATGCCTTGCGTCGCGGATGCGCAGGTAATCCACAAGTTTGCCAACAGAAATTGTGGACAACCTCGGTTGCACCTTGGCGAGGCAGGTGCTGCCACATTCGCGACATGTGGCGAAAAATATAGCTGGATCAATGGCTTGGCGCGTATGGCCTCAGGAAATCCACAATGTTGCCAACAAAAATTGTGGACAACCCGGCCAGGCGGCGGCGCGGCTGGCCGGGGCGGTTTCGGGCCGGGAGCGGCGCGTGACGGGATCGTCCGACGCGATCGGCACGCCGCCCGGCAAGCGGTTGCCGGCGCAACCAATGCGCCGGTTCGGCGTTGATTGAACACGCTTTTTTCCCGATACGGCCGCGAAACACGTGGCCGGAATCGCGCAAATGCCGCTGCCCGAACCCGGCATTCCTGGAAATATCCCCATCGAATCAAGGTGTTGGCGAGAAGCCAGAAAGGATATCCACAAGCTTGCCAACAAAATCTGTGGACAAGCCTGCCTGCTGCGCGGCGCCTGCCGAAACCGTGTCGCGCGAGAAAAAGCCGATTTCATTCAATGGCTTGGGAAAGCCATGCGCAGGTCATCCACAAGCTTGCCAACATTTTCTGTGGATAACCCTGTCGGCTAGGCGCGGCGAGCTTCGGAGAGAAATGTCGAAACGGTGTCCAGCACCTCGGCCGTCGCCTCGCGATGCGGCACGTGCCCGCAGCCGGGCAGCAGCACCACACGCGTTGGGCCGGCCGCGAATTCGGCGATGCGCGCCGGGTGAAGCGGCGAGCCGTATTCGTCGGCGTCGCCGTGCAGCGCGAGCACCGGGCAGACGATTCGCGCGAGCGTGGCGTCGAGCGTCCAGGCGGCGAACGCCGGATCGAGCCAGGTATCCACCCACGCCTCGAGCACCCAGCGCGCGCGTTCGCCGTGATGGCGCCGGAGCCGCGCGAACTGCTCGGGCGCGGCGAACGCGTCGCGGGCCGCGCGAATGCCGTCGAGCGTGCGCGCTTCGACGAAGGCCTGCGCGGAGAGCGTGACGAGCGCCTCGCACTGCGCCGTATGCACGGCGGCGCAGGCGGCGGCCATCGCGCCGCCGACGCTGTGGCCGAGCGCGACGAAGCGCGAGAAGCCGAATGCCTGCTGGAGCGCGGGCAGCGCGTCGCGCGCTTCGGCATGAATGAAATCGCACGGCAGCGGCGCTGCGGCCGGATCGGAGCGGCCGAAGCCGAGGCGGTCGTAGGCGATCACGCTGCGGCCGGA
>NZ_JAAGPF010000268.1 GCF_017104645.1 Burkholderia sp. Ac-20379 | reverse complement strand
GACCTCGCGCGCGGCGGCCCCGCCGCGGCGCGCACATCATAAATCAAGCGGCAGGACGCGGGCGGAACCGTCGCGGTGCTCGAGCGGAGCGGCGAGGCGGTTCGGCCTGGCCATCCGGCCGAGGCCGCGGGCCCCTCGAAGCCGGCGCGCGGCGGGTATAATTCCGGATCGTTTTATTTCGTTCCGGCGCCGGCTGCGCCCGCGCGCATGGCGCGCACCGTGCGCCGTCGCCGCGTCGTTTGTCATCCGAGCCGCGCAAGCGGCCATCGAGTTCCCGTCTATGACCCGTCCTGTCCGTACCCGCTTCGCGCCCAGCCCGACCGGCTTCATCCACCTCGGCAACATCCGCTCCGCGCTCTATCCGTGGGCGTTCGCCCGCAGCACGCAGGGCGTGTTCGTGCTGCGCGTCGAGGACACCGATGTCGAGCGTTCGTCGGAAGCCTCGGTCGACGCGATCCTCGAAGGCATGAAGTGGCTCGATCTCGATTTCGACGAAGGCCCGTTCTACCAGATGCAGCGCATGGACCGTTACCGCGAGGTGCTCGCGCAGATGGTCGAGAAGGGGCTCGTCTATCCGTGCTACATGTCGACCGAGGAACTGGACGCGCTGCGCGAACGCCAGCGCGAAGCCGGCGAAAAGCCGCGCTACGACGGCACCTGGCGCCCGGAACCGGGCAAGGTGCTGCCGGAGCCGCCGGCCGGCGTGCAACCGGTGCTGCGCTTCCGCAATCCGCTGACCGGCTCGGTGGTGTGGGAAGACGCCGTGAAGGGCACGATCGAGATCTCGAACGAGGAACTCGACGACCTCGTGATCGCGCGTCCGGACGGCACGCCTACCTACAACTTCTGCGTCGTGGTCGACGATCTCGACATGCAGATCACCCATGTGATCCGCGGCGACGATCACGTCAACAACACGCCGCGGCAGATCAACATCCTGCGCGCGCTCGGCGGCGAGGAGCCCGTCTACGCTCATTTGCCGACCGTGCTCAACGAGCAGGGCGAAAAGATGAGCAAGCGCCACGGCGCGATGAGCGTGATGGGGTATCGCGACGCCGGCTACCTGCCCGAAGCCGTGCTCAACTACCTGGCGCGCCTCGGCTGGTCGCACGGCGATGCGGAAATCTTCTCGCGCGAGCAGTTCGTGTCGTGGTTCGACCTCGAGCACCTCGGCAAGTCGCCGGCGCAGTACGACCAGGCCAAGCTCGACTGGCTCAACAACCACTACATCAAGGAAGCCGACAACGCGCGCCTGGCCGAGCTGGCCAAGCCGTTCTTCGCGGCGCTCGGCATCGACGAGGCCACGCTAGAGAACGGCGCGGCGCTGCCGGCCGTGATCGGCCTGATGAAGGATCGCGCGTCGACCATCAAGGAAATCGTCGATGGCGCCGCGATGTTCTATCGCGTGCCGGCCCCCGATGCCGAGGAACTCGCGCAGCGCGTGACCGATGCCGTGAAGCCCGCGCTGGCCGATCTCGCCGCCGCGCTGAAAACGGCCGAATGGACCAAGGAAGCGATCGCCGCCGCGCTGAAGGGCGCGCTCGCCGCGCACGGCCTGAAGATGCCGCAACTCGCGATGCCGGTGCGTCTGCTGGTGGTCGGCACGACGCATACGCCGTCGATCGACGCCGTGCTGGCGCTGCTCGATCGCGACGCCGTGGTGTCGCGTCTCTCGGTGTGAGGTGACGGCTGCCTCGGAGGGCGCGCGTTCGCTGTTGCGGCGGGTGGCTTCCGGGCAGCGCGAGAGCGGCGCGCGGCGGCGGATTTTTTGCGATTCCGATAAAAAGGGTATTTACAAACCCAAAGTCGCTCTCTATAATCTCGTTTCTGTTCTGCAAGGGGGTATAGCTCAGCTGGGAGAGCGCTTGCATGGCATGCAAGAGGTCAGCGGTTCGATCCCGCTTACCTCCACCAACAGAACAGTGTTTTATGCAGTATCTTGATTGAAGCGGTTGTCGTGAACGGGTTGAAAAAAATCCTTCACAAAACGCTGAAAATCAGTAAGAATCTCGGTCTTTGCTGAATGCGCAAACAGCAAAAACCAGCAGCAAGACAAATCTGCAAAGATTTTGTCCCCTTCGTCTAGAGGCCTAGGACATCACCCTTTCACGGTGAGTACAGGGGTTCGAATCCCCTAGGGGACGCCAGTCAAAGCGTCGTGCCCGGTTGGTGCGATGCGGATGAGCCGAGCAGCAGAATGCGCCGGCTTGTCGGGAAGTGTAGTGTGGAGCGGTAGTTCAGTTGGTTAGAATACCGGCCTGTCACGCCGGGGGTCGCGGGTTCGAGCCCCGTCCGCTCCGCCACCAAAACGCAAAGCCCGTTCGGCTGTTTCGATGAACGGGCTTTATCGTTAAAGGTGCAAGCAGTAGAAAGCAGTACGCAGTCCCCTTCGTCTAGAGGCCTAGGACATCACCCTTTCACGGTGAGTACAGGGGTTCGAATCCCCTAGGGGACGCCAAACACAGGCGTCGTTCGATTGATTCGATCGATGTGCCGGCAGGAGCGACCAACGCCTGCTGGTGGTAGTGAAAAGCTGGAGCGGTAGTTCAGTTGGTTAGAATACCGGCCTGTCACGCCGGGGGTCGCGGGTTCGAGTCCCGTCCGCTCCGCCAGATACGTCAAGCCCGTTCGGCTGTTCGTTGAACGGGCTTTGTTGTAGATGAGCAAGCAGTAAAGCGTAGTAGTGTTGTCGCGGTGCATGGGGGTATAGCTCAGCTGGGAGAGCGCTTGCATGGCATGCAAGAGGTCAGCGGTTCGATCCCGCTTACCTCCACCAACAACGCGGCGGCAGTAAAGAAGCGGTACGCAGTCCCCTTCGTCTAGAGGCCTAGGACATCACCCTTTCACGGTGAGTACAGGGGTTCGAATCCCCTAGGGGACGCCAAACACAGGCGTCGTTCGATTGATTCGATCGATGTGCCGGCAGGAGCGACCAACGCCTGCTGGTGGTAGTGAAAAGCTGGAGCGGTAGTTCAGTTGGTTAGAATACCGGCCTGTCACGCCGGGGGTCGCGGGTTCGAGTCCCGTCCGCTCCGCCAGAATGCAAAGCCCGTTCAGGATGTCCTGAACGGGCTTTTTGCTTTGGCGCGCCGCTCGGGCGCGCTGGATCTGTCGCCGAATTTCGTGCGCCGCTGCAAATCGGGACAATCCGGCATTGCATCGGCGGCGCGCTGGGTTATTGTGGCGGGGATCCGGGATATTTCACGATGCCATGTTCGATCCCATCGACGTCAGACTGCTGTTCCAGCTTCGCCCGGCCGAGCCGGCGGATTTCGAGTTCGCCGAAGCGCTCACGCACGCCAACATGGGCGACTACTATCGCCGCCACGACTTGCAATGGCGCGCCGATCTGTTCTATCTGAGCTGGTGCGAATCGGAAAACTTCATTCTGGAGCGCGACGGCGTGCGCGTCGGCATGATGCGGCTGACCGAAGAGGGCGATTCGCTGCATATCCGCGACGTGCAGATCAGCGAGGGCAATCGCGGCATCGGCGCGGGCAGTTATCTGCTCGACACCGCGCATCGCTGGGCGCAGGCGCGCGGGCTGCGCGAGACGCAATTGCGCGTGTTCGTCGACAACCCGGCGGCCAAGCTTTATCTGCGCATGGGTTACCGGCTCGCGGGGCCGCGGCTCGCGCAACTCGGTTCGATTCGCCACATGGTGCGGCGCGTGCATTGAGCGAGCGGCCGCGTGCCGCTGTCGGCGTGCTCAGGCCGTATCGGCGCGCGCGGCCAGTTCGGCCAGCGCGGCGGGATCTTCGGGATCGGGCGGCTGCGTGCCCGTGTCGCCCAGCATGAATGCGCGCGGGCTCTTGCCGAACGCCCGCCGGAACATCGCCGAGAACGCGCTCTGGCTTTGATAGCCGAGCTCCTGCGCGACGTGCGACATCGGCCGCCCCTGGTTCAGCAATGGGATCGCCCGCGCCAGCAGCGCCTGCTGCTGCCATTGCGTGAAACTCACCCCCAACTCCTGACGGAACAGCCGCGCCACGGTGCGTGTGCTCGCGCCGACGTGGGCGGCCCAGTAATCGAGCGATTCGGCCTGCGCCGGATGCGCGAGCACGGCCTCGCACAGCGCGCGCAGCCGCTTCTCGGTCGGCATCGGCACGGCGAGCGGTAGCGGTTCGCTGCGCGTCAGCTCGTCGAGGATCAGCGCCGTCAGCATTCGCTCGCGCGCCTGCGGCAGGTCGCGCGCATCGAGCGCGACGATCAGTTCGCGCAGCAGCCCCGATACCTCCACCACGCGGCAATCGTCGAGGCCGCCGGGAATCGCCGATTCGTCGATATAGAGCGTGCGCAGGAACGCATCCTCGACCACCACGATCTCGTGCGCGACGTGCGGCGGCGTCCAGATCGCACGCGACGGCGGCACCATCCAGGTGGTGCCCGCCGTCGTCACGCGCAACACGCCGCGCGGCGCGTAGGCGAGCTGCGCCCAGGCGTGCGTGTGCTGCGGGATGCGCGTGGCGGCCGGCATCGGCCGGGGCCGCACGCGCAACGGATGCTCGGGCGTGGGCGCGAATTCGGGCGGTATGTCGATCGTGATCGAGGCGGCGGACGGGTTCATCGGATGCGGTCGGGCAACGAGGACGAACCGGTATTGTAAGAGCGCCGCCGCGCGATGCGCGCCTGCTCAGGCGGCGAGGCCGGAGACGAAGGCGAGCAGATCGTCCATGCCGGCGCCGGTGGCGGCCGGCGCGATGCCGAGCTCCTCGCCCGGCGCGCCGCCGCGATTGAGCCAGAACGTCGTGTAGCCGAACCAGCCGGCGCCGGCCGCATCCCAGCCGTTCGACGAAACGAACGCGAGCTCGTGCGGCTCGGCGTCGAAGGCCGCGGTGCCGAGCCGGTAGGCGGCCGCGGCCGGCTTGTAGGCGCGCACGGTTTCCACCGACAGCACGCGATCGAACAGGCCCGCCATGCCGGCGCTTTTCACGGCGATGTCGAGCATGCGCGTGTCGCCGTTCGACAGGATCGCCAGCCGCGGCGCACCGGGCAGCGCGCGCAGGCGGCGCAGCACGGGCACCGTGTCGGGGTAGGTGGACAGGCACGCGTATTCGTCCATCAGGCGCTTCTCCGCCGATGCGCCGAGCGCTACGCCCAGCGTGCGCGCGGCGTAGCGCAGCGCGTCGAGCGTGATGTCCCAGAACGGGCGGTAGCGCGCGCCGTCGGGCGCCGACAGCGTGCGCAACTGCGTGTATTCGATCTGCTTGCGGCGCCAGAGTTGCGAGAGCGCCTCGCCGCGCCCCGGGAACAACTGCTCGGCCGCGGCCACCACGGCATGCACGTCGAACAGCGTGCCGTAGGCGTCGAACAGGATGGCTTTGGGAAAAGGGGCAGGGGCCGCGATGGGCGACATGGCCGTGCGCTCCGGTGAGAGGTCGGAAAACGATTCTATTCGTGATGCGCGCGGCGCAATAAGCGGCTAACGATCACTTGATCTTTTACTTTTACCAACCTAGTCTGGCGGTCATTGCGGGCGCGACGCCCGCGTTTTTCCTGAGCTTCCGCCTTCCCCATGGACCGTTTCAAGCAGATCGAGACCTTCATCGCCGTCGCCGCGAAGGGCAGCCTGTCGGCGGCCGCGAACGCCGAGGGCGTTGCGCCGGCCATCATCGGCCGCCGGCTCGATGCGCTGGAGGAGCGGCTCGGCGTCAAGCTGCTGGTGCGCACCACGCGCAAGCTCACGCTGACGTTCGAGGGCTCGGCGTTCCTCGAGGATTGCCAGCGCATCGTGCACGACATGCAGAACGCGGAGGCCAGCGTGTCCGCGGGCGGCGTGAAGGCGAGCGGGCATCTGCGCGTGTCGGGGCCGGCCGGCTTCGGGCGGCGTCACGTCGCGCCGCTGATCCCGGCGTTCACGGGCGCGCATCCCGATGTGACGATCACGCTCGATCTGTCGGATCGCGTGGTCGATCTGGTCAACGAGGGGTTCGACTGCGCGGTGCGGCTCGGCGAGCTGCCCGATTCGTCGCTGGTGTCGCTGAAGCTCGGCGAGAACCGGCGCGTGTGCGTGGCCTCGCCAAGCTATTTGGCGCGGGCCGGCACGCCGTCCACGCTCGACGATCTCGCGCGGCATCACTGCCTGGCGCTGGCCGCCAACGCCAACCAGCAGCGCGGCTGGGTGTTCCAGCAGGACGGGCAGACCGTGTCGATCCGCGTGAACGGCACGATGGAATGCTCGGACGGCGCGGTGCTGCACGAATGGTGCCTGGCCGGGCAGGGGCTGGCATGGCGCTCGTGGTGGGAGGTCGGCGCGGACATCGCGGCGGGCCGGCTCGTCAGCGTGCTCGACGCGTTCGCCGCGCCGCCGATCGGCATCCACGCGGTGTTTCCGCAGCGCCGCCATCTGCCGTTGCGCGTGCGGCTGTTTCTCGATTTCCTCAAGCACACCTACGAACGGCCCGGCTACTGGGGCTGAAACACGGCCCGGCCCCGCGTTTCCGATATCAGGACGAACCCTTTGCCGCACCGGCTCTGCCGGTTCGGCGGCCTACACTCAGTGGGTGAAGGCTGCCGCGGCGTAGGCGGGCGATGCCGCCGCGGCGTCGACCAGACGGAGGGCGCCATGTTCAAGCACATCCTGGTTCCAACCGACGGCTCCGAGCTGTCGCACAAGGCGATCGACGGCGCGATCGATCTCGCGCGCACGGTCCACGCACGCGTCACGGCCTACGCGTGCCTGCCGCACTATCCCTATTCCCCGTTCGCCATGGAGGCGGTGGTCGAGCCGCCGGTGGATTTTCGCGAGCGCTGCGAGCGCGAGGCGCGTGCCCATCTCGACGAGGTGGAAGCGGCCGCGCGTGTGGCCGGCGTGGCGTGCGACAGCTGGACGAGCCTGCACCCGTCGCCGTATCTCGGCATCATCGAGGCGGCGGAGCGGGGCGGCTGCGACGTGATCTTCATGGCGTCGCACGGCCGGCGCGGCCTGGGCAGCCTGCTGATCGGCAGCGAGACGCAGCGCGTGCTCACGCATACGAAGATTCCGGTGATCGTGTACCGATGAGGTGCCGTACAAGGAAAACCCGCGAGCCGGAACCGGCGCGCGGGTCGTAACGGTCTTGAAACCGGAGCGGCCCGTGCCAGGCCTCTCCGTTCGACGGCGAGCCGTTGTACGGCGGCATCCTGCCCGGGAACTGCTGGTGGTTCGCTTCGGCGAACGTCTTTGACGGGACAAGACCAGTTTCCCGCATTGTGAAAGTGCCAATGCGGGCGAAAAAAAACCGGTGCCGAAGCACCGGTTGTTCGTTCGCGGCTGGCGAAACGGGCGAGGCGAGGGGCCGTTCAGGGCCGCCGGCTCACCCGCGTGTTCGCTCAGGCCGTGCCGCGACGCGGGCCGCGCGGGCCGTCGTTGCGACGGTTGCCGCCGTAGCCGCCTTCGCGGTTGCCGCCACCGAAACCGCCTTCGCGGTTGCCGCCGCCGTAGCCGCCTTCACGGTTGCCGCCGCCGTAACCGCCTTCGCGATTACCGCCGGCCGACTTGCCGCTCCAGCCGCCGCCATTGCCGCTGCCGTAGCTGCGGCCGCCTTCGCGGTTGCCGCCGTAGCCGCCTTCACGGCTGCCACCCGGCTTGCCGCCGCCGCTGCCGAAGCGGCGGCCGCCGTTGCCGGTGCCCGGACGGCCGCGGCCACCCGGCGCGCCGTTGCGCGGGGGCGCCTTGCGCGGCTCGAAGCCTTCGACGACGTTGACCGGCAGCGGCGAACGCACGAAGCGCTCGATGCGCTTGAGCGCGCCTTGCTCGGCGTGGTGCACGAGGCTCACCGCCGTGCCAGAACGGCCGGCACGGCCGGTACGGCCGATACGGTGGACGTAGTCTTCGGCGAACTTCGGCAGATCGTAGTTGAACACGTGCGTGATGCCCGGGATGTCGATCCCGCGTGCGGCCACGTCGGTCGCGACCAGCACGCGCACACGGCGCTCGCGCAGGGCGCGGATCGTGCGGTTACGCGCGCCTTGCGGCAGATCGCCGTGCAGCGCGGCCGATTCGAAACCGGCGTCGGCCAGACGGCCAGCCAGGTTGTCGGCGTCGATCTTGGTGGCCGTGAAGATGATGGCCTGGTCGAGCGACTCGGCGCGCAGCAGGTGATCGAGCAGACGATCCTTGTGATCGCGGTCGTCGACGTAGTGGACGGTCTGGGCGATATTGGTGCGCGCTTCGAGCTTCTGGACGATCTCGATGCGTTCCGGATCCTTCAGCAGGCGGCTCGTCAGCGAACCGATCTTGCCGTCGAGCGTGGCCGAGAACAGCATCGTCTGACGCGTGGCCGGCGTGGCCGCGACGATCGTTTCGATGTCGTCGATGAAGCCCATGTCGAGCATGCGGTCGGCTTCGTCGAGCACCAGCATCTGCAGTTCGGACAGATCGATACGGCCGCGCTCGAGGTGGTCGAGCAGACGGCCCGGCGTGGCGACCAGGATTTCCGGGTTCTTCGCGAGCAGCATCAGCTGCTGGCCGTAGGCCACGCCGCCGAGGATGCTGACGGTGCGCAGGCGGCGCAGGTGCTTGCCGTAGTTCGCGGCGGCCGTGGTGACCTGCATCGCGAGCTCGCGGGTGGGCGTGAGAACCAGCAGGCCCGGGCGGGCAACCGGCTGCGGACGGCGCTGACGGCGGTCGGCCGATTGCGGCTCGCGCGGCGTGCGCGGCTGCTGGGCCAGGTTCTTTTGCATCTGAGCGAAGCGCTCGATGGCGGGCAGCATGAACGCGGCGGTCTTGCCCGAACCGGTCGGGCTGGACACCAGCAGATCGCGGCCGGCGATGCCGGCGGGGATCGCACGCTGCTGAACAGGCGTCGGCTTCACATAGCCGGCGGCCTGCAGCGCGGAAACGATCTCCGGCGACAGCCCGAGCGATTCGAAGGTCGGGCCGTCGACGACCGGCTGCGCGGCTGCCTCGACGGGCGCCGGCGCGTCGGTGGTCGTCACGCCGAGTGCTTCGTCAGCAATCGCGGTCATGGGGCTTTGGGGTTGGCTCGAAGTCATATCAATCCTTGAAACACGGTAGGTTAAACGTCGGCGCCAATCGTGCATGCCCAAGTCGACAATGCATCGAGCAAATCGGGAACGTGACAGACGTCCGCGTTCTGAAAAACGCAGACTCACTCACGGGTGCTGTTAGAAGCTGTTTCGGGTGCGGCACACGGCGGATGTCCGAAAACCGGATATCGCCGAACACGCCGCCAGCCTGATACTTTGATGGCCGCAAGGGCCCAGAGAGGCAGGAGGGGACAGGTTCTAAACTGGATTGGAGCGAAACGTACGAGGCATCAGGCGGTGGGGCCAGACGGCCGGCCAGTGCGTGATGCGGGAGCGAGTATAGCGGGATTTGCTGCGGCGCGCCACTGCTGCATGGCGTTTTTGTGAAATGCCGGCGCGTTGCACGCCGGTTCGACACGATTGCTTACGTTTGACGCCACTTATGTCACACATAAGCGGCGTCGCAGCGCGGCGGCCTACGAAGCGGCGCCGCTCTTCAGATCTTCGACGAGCTGCACGTATTGCTGCTGCGCCTGTTCCTGGGCGGTGCCCTTCAGCGCGGCCCAGGCGTCGTACTTGTACTTGCCGACGATATCGGTGAAGCCCGGCTTGTCGCCGTGCACGTCGCCTTCGCTGCCCTGCTTGTAGAGCGCGTAGAGGCGCAGCAGCGTCATGTTGCCGGGGCGCTCGGTCAGTTGCTGGACGTCGTCCTGAGCTTGCTTGAACTGGGTGGCGATGTCGCTCATGCGGGTGTCTCCGTGGGTTTTCAGGTCGGCAGATGGTAGCAAGCGGCGCGGCGCGGCGGGTCGAGCGTTCCTTCCAAACCCGGGCGAGGCGCGTGCGCGACGGCCGGCTGTCCGGAAACGCCCGAACCGGCGGGGCGCCGCATTACAATGTCGGCCATGACGCAAACAGTGCTCCTCGCCATCGATACGTCGACCGAATTCTGCTCGGTCGCCCTGATCGCCGCGCCCGCCGACGCGGCCGCCGCTTCCGCCCCCCGCATCTGGTTCCGCCACGACGAAACGGGCGCCGTCTCCAGCACGCGCGTGCTGCCGGCCGTGCGCGAACTGCTCGACGAGGCCGGCTTCACGCTGGCCGATTGCGCCGCCATTGCATTCGGCGCCGGGCCCGGTTCGTTCACCGGCCTGCGTACCGCCACCGGCGTGGCGCAGGGCCTCGCGTTCGGCCGCGACCTGCCGGTGGTGCCGGTCGGCACGCTGCTGGCCTGCGCCGAACACGCGCGGCTCAACGCGCTCGCGGCCGGGCAGCAACCGCCCGCGCGCGTGCTGGCCGCGCTCGACGCGCGCATGGACGAAGCCTATTGGGCCGACTACGCCTGGGACGACGCCGCCGGCGACTGGCGCG
>NZ_JAAGPF010000267.1 GCF_017104645.1 Burkholderia sp. Ac-20379 | reverse complement strand
CCTTCCGCCGCGCGGCGAGCCGACCGACAGCAGCACGTGCGCGAAGCCCGGATACACCCGCGTGCCGACCAGCGCGTACCACCACCAGGCGATCTCGCGCTTGGCGCCCGGCAAGTGATCGCGCAGCGTCAGATGCAGGTTGTAGGCGGCGTTGACGATCGCGTTGCGCGAGGCGGCGTCGCGCCGGTCCTCGTCGAAGCGCTCGGCCGGATAGTGATCGACGGCCACGGCCGGGTCGTACACCAGCTTCCAGCCGCGCCGCTTGACGGCCATGCTGAACGCCATGTCGTTGTGGGTCTGCGCGCCCGCACCGCGCAGGCGTGTGTCGAAGCGCAGCCCGGCGATCGCGGCGCGCCGGTAGATCATGTTGGCGCCCTTGAGCATGTCCACCTCGCGCGCGCCGCCCACGCCGAGATGGTGATTGCCGATCAGCTTGCCCGACAGCGTCACGCGACCCACCACGGGCTGCTCGCCGTCCACCACGCGGCCCTTCTCGTGCACCCAGTCGCGGCCGCCGAGCGCGCCGAGCCGCGCGTCGCCCGCGAACGCGGCGTGGATCCGTTCGAGCCAATCGGCGTGCGGCGCGGCGTCGTCGTCGGTGATCGCCACCACGTCGCCCGACGCCGTGTCGAGCCCGAGGTTCAGCGCGGCCACCTGCCCGCCCACCTCGACCGGTGCGATCACCAGCGGCAGCGCGCCGCGCACGCGCGGGTCGGCCAGGCATTCGTGGGTGGCGTCGTCCTCGGGGCGCGCCACCACGATCACCTGGTCGGGCGCGCGGCGCTGGCGCTGCAACGCGCTGAGGCAGCGGGCGAGATCGGCGGGACGCCGGTAGGTCGGAACCAGTACGGAAAGTTTCATCGGTGCTTCACCTCGTCTTGGGCGTGGGCGCTCGCGCGCCTCAGGCGTTCAGATATTCGTGGACCGACGCGTAGCCGCGCCCGTAGCCCCGCGTGCGCGCCGGCACGCCGTTGAAGATGCCGCCCTGCACGTGCACGCCGGCCGTGCGCAGGCGCTTGATCGAATCGCTGATCTCGCCCTCGGTGTGCATGCCCGAGCGCAGCACCAGGAACGTCGAGCCGGCCAGCACGCCGAACAGCGTGGCGTCGGTCACGGCCAGGATCGGCGGCGAATCGACGATCACCGCGTCGTAGCGCTTGCCGAGCCCGTCGAGATACAGCGCGAGGCGCGGCGACATCAGCAGCTCCGACGGGTTCGGCGGGCGCTGGCCGGTCGGGATGAACGACAGCCCCGGCACCTGCGTCTCGCGGATCGCGTCCTCCAGCGCCACCTGCCCGCTCAGCAGCTCCGACAGCCCGTTGCGGCGCGACACGCCGAAGTAGCGGTCGAGCGCGCCGCGGCGCATGTCGGCGTCGATCAGCAGCACGCGCTTGCCCGAGGCGGCGAGCAGCGCGGCCAGGTTGACGGTCAGGAAGCTCTTGCCGATGCCCGGCGTCGGGCCGGTCAGCACCATCACGCGGTTCTTCGCGTCCATCAGCGCGAACTGCATGGCGGTGCGCAGGCTGCGCAGGCTCTCGACGCTGAGATCCTTGGGCCGCGCGACCGCCAGGATCGGCCGCATGTCGCTGCCGCTCTTCTGCGCGGCGGTGTCGAGCTTCTCGAGCTCGGCGCTCTTCGGCACGAGGCCGTACATCGGCAGGTTGAACATGCGCTCGACGCGCTCCGGATCCTCGATGCCCTTGAACAGGCTGCGGCGCAGGAACACCACGCCGGTGCCCACGATCAGGCCCAGAATCACGGCCGCCGACAGAATCAGCGCCTTCTTCGGCTTGACCGGCACGCCGGGGCGCAGCGCGGCGTCGACCAGGCGGATGTTGCCGCCGGTGCCGGCGCGCTGCACCGACAGTTCCTGCACGCGGTTCAGCAGCAGCACGTAGATGTCTTCCGCCACCTTGGCGTTGCGTTGCAGCGCCACGGCCTTGACCTCGGTGGCCGGCAGGCTGCGGAACTTGTCGGCGTACTTGTCGCGTTCCTTCTCGAGCTGCGAGAGCTGCTGGTTGGCCGCGATCACCATCGGGTGCTCGGGCGTGAAGCGCTGGCTCAACGACGCGATCTGCAGGCGCTGCGCGGCGATCTGCTGCTCGTATTGCACGCTGCCTTCCAGATAGACCTTCGCCTCGTCGCTCGCGTTGATCGAACCCGACGTGCTCTGGTAATCGGTCAGCGCGGCCTCCGCGCGTTCCAGGTCGGACTTCAGGCGCGGCTCCTCGCTCTTCAGGAAGTCGAGCATCTTGTTGGCCTCGGCCTGCTTGCTGACCACGTGCTGATTCAGATACGACTGCGCGAGCGCGTTGGCGATCAGCGCCGTCTGGTCCGGATCCTTGCCTTCGAGCGAGATCTGGATCACGCCCGTCTGCTTGCCCTGCTCGGACACCTGGATGCCCGACTGGAACGCCGTGATCGCATCGAGATCGTTCTGGCGCACCACCGTGAACTGCGTGCCCGGACGCGCCACCAGCTTCGACACCGTCAGCGACACGCCGTTGCCCTCGGCGCGCTCGCCCACGCGGCCGCGCAGCAGCAGGCCGCCGTTCGGATCGGCCAGCGAATACGCGCCGCCCTCGCCGGCCGTCAGCGTCAGTTGCTTGCCTTCGAGCGGCTGGGCCACGTCGATCGAATCGATCGCGGCCGATTCGCCGCCCCAGGCGTAGGACTTGAGGCCGAACCACGGCGCGGCGAGCTTGCCCGGCGTGGCGATGCGCGCGGCGATCGCGCCGAGCAGCGGCATCGTCTTCGGCGCGACCGAGAAGTTCAGCTTGCACTGCTCGACCACCGGGCCCACCACGCCGCGGCTCTTGATGATTTCGATTTCGGCGTCGGTGGCGGGCGAGCTCGGGCCGCTGTTGATCACCGCGCCCGTCTGCGTCTGCGTGAGCGCCTGCGTGGTGTTGTCGGCGGCCTCGACGCGCACGTGCGCATCGGCCGAATAGACGGGTTTCGCGAGGTAGCAATAGACGCCCGCGAGCGCCACCACCAGCGCGGCGATGCCGAGCAGCAGCCAGATGTCGTCGAGCACGACCTGGATCAACTGGCCGAGGACGACGTCTTCCTCGTCGGGCTTCGCGGCCAGATCCGCGTAGGGATGTTTGACTTGCGTATTCACGATGGCTATCCGCCTCAGGTTCGGTGGGCCGGCGTCGGACGACGCCGGCCGCGCCAGATCAGTGCGTGATCTGCTTCATGTAGTAGACCGACTGAATGGTCGGGAAAATCTGCTGCAGCAGGCGGTTGAACTGCACCGAACCGGCCGTGCCCACGTACACCACGTCGAGCGGCTTCAACTGGAACCGGCTCGACAGCATCAGCGCCTCGGGCTGGGTCATGTCCAGGCGGTAGATGTCGGGCGCGGTGGGGTTGTTCATCATGTCGCGCAGCACGTAGATCTGGCGCGGGTTCGCATCGGTGTCGAGCAGCCCGCCGCCGGCCGTCAGCGCATCGGCAATCGTCAGCTTGCCCTTCAGCATCGGCACCGTGATCGGCTGCTTGACCTCGCCCATGATGAACACGCGGCTGTCGGTGCGATCCGGCACGTTGATCACGTCGCCCGGCTGCAGCATCACGTCCTGCGAGGTGTTGCCCTTGTCGAGCATCGCGTTCGCGTCGAGCACGTAGTACTGGCCGTGGCGGGTCAGGCGCACGCGCTGCAGATCGGCCTCGGCGGTGGTGCCGCCCGAGCGCGTGATCGCGTCGACCAGGCGCAGCGGCACGTCGGTGATCGCGAGCGGGCCGGGCGTCTTGACCTCGCCCGTCACCTGCACCTTCTGGCTGCGGTACGACAGCACGCGCAGGTCCACCTGCGGGTTCTTGACGTAGCGCGACAGCTTCGCGGCCAGCTCCTCGCGCACCGATTGCGCGGTGCGGCCGGCCACCATCAGGCGGCCCACGAACGGGAAGTAGATGGTGCCGTCCGGGCCGACCGTCTGGCCGTACGGATCGGCCTGGCCCGGCAGCGCGTTGGTGTACGGCTGCTGCAGCGCGCCCGCGATGGTCTGCGTGGTGTTGCCGCCGGCCGAGAACGACTGCCCTTGCGGCGTGGTCAGTTCCGGGTGATCCCAGACGGTCACGCCGAGAATGTCCTGCGACTCGATCTTGTACACGTACTGCGACGGATCCGAGAACATGTCGGGCGGCAGCGGCCGCTGCACCTGCGAGGCGGCCAGCGCCTGCGCGGCCACCAGTTGCGGCGTGATCATGTGGACGTCGTAGTGCGTGTCGGGCATGGTGCCCTTGTCGTCGAGCCGCGACGTGTTCAGGTAGTTGCCGGGCGCGGTCGAGCAGGCCGACAGCAGCGCGGCGATCAGCAGCGGCGCGCAGCGCGCCGCGAGGGAGCGCGGAAACAGGCGTATCAGCATAGTTTGTGCAGCCATCCTTGAACCAGACGTTCGATCAATTCGCAGCTTTCGCGGTAGGCCGCTTCGCTGTGCCCGTGCGGATCGGCGATCTCCGCGTCTTCCCACTTGCCGAGCAGGAACACCTTGCCGCGCGCGCACGGGTCGACCGCTTCGATCGCGTCGATCTGGCGGCGCTCGGTGGTCAGCACCAGGTCGGCGTCGCGCACGATGGCCTGGCTCAGGCGGCGCGAGCGGTGCGTCGAGGCGTCCACGCCGCGTTCGGCGAGCAGCGCCTGCATCACCGGATCGATGTTGTCGCCGTCGTTCGCGTGAATCCCGGCCGAATGGAACGCGCAGTTTTCCAGCGCCTCCTGGCCATGCGAGCGGAACAGCATCTCGGCGGTCGGGCTGCGGCACACGTTGGCGTGGCAGACGATCAGCACATTGCGGAACATCGCGTTTTCCTCCTGCTTCGGTTGCGCGGCGGCTACGCTCAGGCGCGCGCCTTGTCGTTGGACTTGCCCGCGCGGGCGGCCGGCCTGACGGCCGCGGTGGCGGCGGCATGGGCCTGCACCGCGTGCGCGCGGCCGATGGCGTGGTATTCGATGCCGAGCTCGCGCATCGCGAGCGGCTCGTAGAGATTGCGGCCGTCGAAGATCACGGCTGATTTCCAGCGCGCGGCCAGCGCCGCGAAATCGGGGCTCTTGAACGCCTTCCATTCGGTGACGATCGCGAGCGCGTCGGCGTCCTGCGCCACGTCGCCCGCGTCGTCGACGAACGTCAGCCGTTCGAGATCGTCCGGGCGGCCGGCCAGGTCGAGCGCGAACACGCGCCGCGCTTCCTGCGTGGCGACCGGGTCGTAGGCGCGCACCCGCGCGCCGCGCGCCAGCAGGTCGGCGATCAGCGCGCGGCTCGGCGCCTCGCGCATGTCGTCGGTGTTCGGCTTGAACGCCAGGCCCCAGACGCCGAACGTGCGGCCCGTCAGGTCCTCGCCGAAGCGCGCGACGATCTTCCGCGCCAGCACCTGCTTCTGCGCGGCGTTGACGTCCGACACGGCGCGCAGGATCTGCAGCGCCTGGCCGCTCGCGTCGGCGGTGCGGATCAGCGCCTCGACGTCCTTCGGGAAGCACGAGCCGCCATAGCCCGCGCCGGCGTACAGGAAGTGATAGCCGATGCGCGGATCGGAGCCGATGCCGCGGCGCACCGCCTCGATGTCGGCGCCCACGCGGTCGGCGAAGTTCGCCAGCTCGTTCATGAACGAGATGCGCGTGGCCAGCATCGCGTTGGCGGCGTACTTGGTGAATTCGGCCGAGCGCACGTCCATGTAGAGCGTGCGGTCGTGATTGCGGTTGAACGGCGCGTAAAGCTTCTTCATCAGCTCGCGGGCCTTCTCGCCCGGCACGTCGTCGTCGCAGCCGATCACGATGCGGTCGGGGCGCGCGAAATCGTCCACGGCCGCGCCTTCCTTGAGGAACTCCGGGTTCGACACCACCGAGAACATGGTGTCCACGCCGCGCGCGGCCAGCTCGCCGGCCACCGCCTCGCGCACGCGCTCGGCCGTGCCCACCGGCACCGTCGATTTGTCGACGATCACCTTGAAGCCCGTCATGAACTTGCCGATGTTGCGCGCGGCGGCCAGCACGTATTGCAGGTCGGCCGAGCCGTCCTCGTCGGGCGGCGTGCCCACCGCGATGAACTGCACGTCGCCGTGCGCCACCGCCGAAGCGACATCGGTCGAGAAGCGCAGGCGGCCCGCGGCGCGGTTGCGCGCGATGATTTCCTTGAGGCCCGGCTCGTGGATCGGCACGCCGCCGTCGTTCAGCACGGCGATCTTGGCGGCGTTCACGTCGAGGCAGAACACGTCGTGGCCGATGTCGGCGAGGCAGGCGCCCGTGACGAGTCCCACATAACCGCTGCCGATGATAGTCAGGTTCATTTTTCAGCCCTTGCGACCGGTGAGGGTCGTTCGCGTTGATCGGAAAAGTGCGGCGGCGCCGGGAGCGGCGCGCCGCGTGATGCGCAAGCTCAGTACGCGTTGCTGCCGGTGAAGCCCTTCCAGAGCGTCAGCACGACGATCTTGATGTCGAGCCAGAACGACCAGTTCTGCATGTAGTACAGGTCGAGCTTCACGCGGCCGGACATCTTCTCGACGCGGTCGGTCTCGCCGCGAAAGCCGTTGATCTGCGCCCAGCCGGTGATGCCGGGCTTGATGCGGTAGCGGAACATGTAGCCGCGCACCAGATCCTTGTAGATGTCGTCGTGCTCGAGCGCGTGCGGGCGCGGCCCGACCACCGACATCTCGCCCTTCAGCACGTTGATGAACTGCGGCAGCTCGTCGAGGCTCGTGCGGCGCAGGAAGCGGCCTACCGGCGTGATCCGCGCGTCGCCCTTGCGCGCCTGCGTGACCTGCCCGTGCACTTCCTTGTGCACCTTCATCGAGCGGAACTTGTAGATGCGGAATTCGTTGCCGTCGATGCCCTTGCGCGTCTGGCGGAAGAACACCGGGCCGGGCGAGGTCACCTTCACCAGCGCCGCGATCAGCAGCATGATCGGCGCGAGCATGGCCAGCGCGGCCAGCGCGAACAGCCGGTCGAACACGAACTTCGGCAGGATCCGCACGTCGGTGATCGGCGAGGCCGCCAGATTGATGGCCGGCACGCCGAGCAGCTCCACCACCTCCTGATTGAAGTACGACAGGCTGCGCACGTCCGGAATCAGCCGGATGTTGACGAAGTCGTGCTGGAACTCGGTCACGATGCGGTGGATCTGCTGCTCCTCGGTGATCGGCAGCGCCAGCCACAGCTCGCGCAGCGCCCGGCCGCGCACCAGCCGCACCAGCTCGGAGAAGCGCCGCTCCACCGGCACGCCGTCGCATTCGCGGCTGCTGACCTGGCCCGTCACGTCGAACACGCACGACGGCGTGAAGCCGGCCTCGGGCCGCGCCCGCATCTGCGCGATCAGCCGGCGCGTCACGCCGGTGTCGCCCACGATGCCGACCGCCTTGTGGTTGTAGCCCTCGCGGCGCAGGCTGCGCAGCACCCAGTGCACGCTCGCCTTCGACGCCACCAGCAGCGCCGCGGTGATCACGCCCCAGTAGCCGAGCCACAGGCGCGACAGCTCGCCCGAATGGTGGAAGCTGAAGCTCATCAGGATTCCGGCGCTCTCCACCACGCACCAGGCGCAGGCCACGCGCCACAACAGCGCGCGCACCGGCTTGCCGCGCCAGGATTGATAGATCCCGAACGCGGGGAAAAACGCGACGATCAGCATGCCGTTGAACAGCACCATCGAACGCTGCAGATCGTCGAGCGCGACGAAGCCGCCGCGGTGCAGCGCGGCCGCGATCAGCGCACCCAGCAACGCCATCGCGATATCGATCACTCTCGCCAACACGCTCAACATGGTCGCTCCTTCAGCCTGGACAAATGATCGGGTCGCAGCGCGACACGACACCGTCTCGCTGGCTGCAGGCGTTATTGAAGCGGCAAGAAAATTGTTGCTGCAAGCGCGCAAGTATTTCTAAAAATATTCGGAAAGTTTTGCATTTTTTGGGCGATTTTTTCTGAGCAAATTTTTCCGAATTCAAAGATCGTTTGCGATGGCCAGAAATTCACAAAACTCAACGATCCCTTGAAAATCAATGCAGTACAGTTCACTCTCTCCTATTTTTTACACTTTTTACCCAGACGAATTTTGATGCCGGCACCGACATAATTTTTTATATTTTTACGGTGGCCGGCGATCGTGCGGCGCAGCAAAACGCTTTTATCGATCAATTATGTCGTGCTAAAAATATTTGCACCGATCCATCGTTTCGAGGAGTGCCCAATGAACCCTCCGTCCGTCGTCGGCGCCGCGCCGAACGTCGTCTCCCCCGCCACGCCCGCTCCCGCCGCCCAACGCGACACCGTCGCGCAGGCGGCCACCCGCGTGGCCGTGCAGCCGGTCGTGCTGGCGGGCGGTTCCGGCACGCGCCTCTGGCCGATGTCGCGCGAACAGTTTCCCAAGCAGCTGATCGCGCTGCTCGGCGACGAATCGCTGCTGCAATCCACCACCCGCCGCCTCGAAGGCTACGAGGGCGATCTTCCGGTCTCCGAACGCATCATGGTGGTGTGCGGCGACGATCACCGCTTCACGACGGCCGAGCAACTGCGGCTGGCGGGCAAGGACGCGTCGATCGTGCTCGAGCCGTTCGGCCGCGACACCGCCCCCGCGCTGACGATCGCCGCGCTGCGCACCCTCGCCGAAGGCGGCGACGCGGTGCTGACAGTCATGCCGGCCGATCACGCGGTGGCCGACCTGCCGCGCTTCCAGGCCGCCATCGACGCCGCGATCCGCCACGCCGCGCAAGGCCGCATCGCGACGATGGGGATCCTGCCCACTCATGCCGAAACCGGCTACGGCTATATCCGCGTCGGCCCGGCGCTCGACGACGGCGGCGCGCTGCCGGTGCGCAAGCTCGAACGCTTCGTCGAGAAGCCGCACCTCGAACTGGCGCAGCAATACGTGACGTCGGGCGACTACCTCTGGAACAGCGGCATTTTCGTGGTGCGCGCCTCGGTGTGGCTGAAGACGATCCAGCACTTCCAGCCGCAGATCCACGCAGCCTGCGAACGCGCGGTGGCCAACGGCACCGACGACGGCACGTTCTTCCGCCTGCATCGCGAGAGCTTCGGCGAATCGCCGTCGAACTCGATCGACTATGCGGTCATGGAGCCGCTGGTCAACGCGCCGGCGCTGTGCGAAAGCGTGGTGGTGCCGCTCGATGCGGGCTGGTCGGACGTGGGGTCGTGGGATGCGATCTGGCAGATCTCGGAGAAGGACGACGGCGGCAACGTCGCGCGCGGGCGCGTGATGTTCGAGGGCGCGTCGAACACGTTCGCGCATTCGGAAGGCCGGCTGGTGGCCTGCGTCGGCACGCGCGACCTGATCGTGGTGGAAACGCCCGACGCGATCCTGGTGGCCGACAAGTCGAACGTGCAGGACGTCAAGAAGATCGTCAAGCAACTGAAGTCCGAGGCCGGCACGGAAGCCACCAATCATCGCAAGGTGCATCGCCCGTGGGGCCACTACGATTCGATCGACATGGGCGAGCGCTTCCAGGTCAAGCGCATCGTCGTGAAGCCGGGCGAGAAGCTCTCGCTGCAGATGCATCACCATCGCGCCGAACACTGGATCGTGGTGAGCGGCACGGCGCGCATCACGCGCGGCGACGAAACGTTCCTGCTGTCGGAAAACGAATCGACCTACATCCCGCTCGGCACCACGCACCGGCTCGACAACCCGGGCAAGGTGCCGCTCGAACTGATCGAGGTGCAATCGGGCTCGTATCTCGGCGAGGACGACATCGTCCGCTTCGACGATACGTACGGCCGCGGCTGATGCTCGGCCCGCTTCACGCAGCCTGATCGAAGCAGGAACGGGTTCGCCTCGCGGCGGCCCGCCGCGTGCCGGCAAGGTGCGCGGCGGGCCGCCGCGTTTTCGTTGGGAGTGCGTAGCATGGCTTGCGCGGTGCCGGGGCATTGCGGCGTTGCGGCGCGCGATCGCAACGCGCGCGCATGAAAAAACGCCGGTGGCCCGAAGGCGCCGGCGTTTTTTCATGCATTGTCATGCGCCGTGACGCGCCGCCTTCGAACGCGGCGGCCGCCCGGCCCGCTCAGCCGATCTGATAGGCGAACTCGCGGTGCGACAGCTCCTGCGAGCGCGCCGCAGCCTCGCCGAGTTCGTCGTCGCCGCGATGCAGGCGCTCGGCGCCGAAATGACGGATGTTGTGGCGATCGTTCGGCACCAGCGTGGACAGCGTGGCGAGCGCGGCCGACACCGGATGCACGGTGCGCAGCTTCGGCAGCGACACCGGCTCGTGATGCGCGAACGGCACCGCGGCCGGTGCGGCCACCACCGTGGCGGCCGGCAGCGCGGCATCGGCTTCGAGCGCGTTTTGCTGATCGACCCAATCGCGCGCCCAGGCAATGGCGAAACGCTCGGCCGCCTCCGGATCCGAGAAGCGCGGGCCGATCAGGCCCGAGCGCTCGACGCGGCGGCCATCCTGCGCGATCTCGGCCCAGGCGCGATACATCATGTTCTGCACCGGCTGCGCGGTGCCGTACAGCGTATAGCCGCGGTACGGCTCCGACTGCGGCGCGACGGTCGCGAAACGCACCGACACGGGCCGTGCGTGATCGCCCTCGGCGCTTGCTTCGGATTCCGCAGGATCGGCGGCCTGCGCGGCCGGCTCGGCGTGCAGCGCCACGGCGGCGGCCTGCACGGGCGGGCGCAGCCGCGCGAGCTGCGGCTC
>NZ_JAAGPF010000266.1 GCF_017104645.1 Burkholderia sp. Ac-20379 | reverse complement strand
CGCCGCGGGCGTGGCGCGCGGCGGGTTCGCGGCGGTGTTCGGCGGCGCGCAGGCGGCAAGCGGGGCAGCGGGTGGGGCCGATATGGCGGGTGCGGCGCGATGATCAAATGGATTCACCGGCTCGGCTGGCCGGTCGGCATCGGTCTGCTGCTCCTGACCGTCGTGCATCAAGGCTTCGGCGACGTGGTGCGGATCATCGGCCGGGCGGGCTTCGTGCTGCTGTGGCTCGTGCCGTTTCACCTGATTCCGCTGCTGCTCGACGCGCAGGCCTGGCGCCTGCTGCTCGACCGGCGCGCGCCGCTGCCGTTTCTCTGGTGGATCGCCACCATCCGCGAGGCGGTCAACCGGCTGCTGCCGACGGTGGGCGTGGGCGGCGAGATCGTCGGCATCCGGCTCGCGCGCTGGCGCGTGCCCGATGCGAGCTTCGTCACGGCCTCGGTGATCGTCGAGGTGCTGATCACCGTCAGCGTGCAGTACGCGTTCTCGGCCATCGGCCTCGTGATGCTGCTGGCGCTGACCGATACGGGCGGGGGCGGCAGCGCCCGAACCATCGCACTGGCGCTGGTGCTGTCGCTGCCGATTCCGGCCGTCTGCTTCTTCCTGCTGCGGCGCGGCGGGATCTTCCACACCATCGAACGCTTCGCGGGCAAGCTGCTCGGCGATACCAGCGCGCTGCTGCAGGGCATCGACGGCAAGCGGCTCGACACCGACATCACCGGCCTGCTCAAGCGCACCGGGCTGCTGGCGCGCGCGTTCCTGCTGCAACTGGTCGCCTACCTCATCGGCGCGCTCGAAATCTACTGGGCGCTCGAACTGCTAGGCCATCGCGTGCCGGTGGGCGGCGCGATCGCGATCGAGGCGATGATCCAGGCGGTGCGGCACGCGGCGTTCATGGTGCCGGGCGGCGTGGGCGTGCAGGAGGGCACCATCGTCGTGCTGGCGCAGTTGTTCGGCGTCGATCGCGAGACGGCGTTCTCGCTGGCGCTGGTGCGGCGCGCGCGCGAGCTGCTGTTCGGCGGGCTGGCGCTGGCGTCGTGGCAGATCGTCGAGATCGGCGTGACGCGGCGCGCATTGCGCGAATCGAAGCACGAGGACGTGAAGGCACCGGCGGCGTCGGACGATGACGGCGGCGCTCGCCAGGCCGGGCCGGAGCCGCACGTATCGCGGGCGCAGCGGCCCGAACGCGAGCACGCCGACGAGACGCGCTAGGCGCTGGCCCGGCCTGGCGAGCGCCGATTTGTGGAGAGCGTACCGACGCGCGTATGCTTCCACGGTGCCCAGATCGGTGCGTTCGCGCGCATCCGTGTTCCTCATGATTCCATCTGTTTTCCGGCCGGCTCGGCCGTGGCTCGTGGCCGCAACCGTCGCCGCGACCTGTCTGCTCGGCGGCTGCGACAGCCGCCAGGAGGACGCCGTCGTGCATCGCTTCAAGCAACTGTTCCGCTCGATCCAGCCCGCGCCGCTGCTGCTGCGCAGCCTGAAGGCCGGCGTCTCGACCGAGGACGACGTGCGCGCGCAGCTCGGCAAGCCCGAAACCGAACGCCGCAACCTCGACGGCTCGAAGCGCCTCGAATACCCGCGCGGCCCGATGGGCGACGAAACCTACATGGTCGACATCGACCGCAACGGCCTGTATCTCGGCGCGACGCAGGTGCTGACGGCCGATACCTTCGCGATGATCCGCCCCGGCATGACGCAGGACGAAGTCCGCCAACTGCTCGGCAAGCCCACCGAGGTGGCGCGCTACCCGCTCAAGCCGGAAACGGTCTGGAGCTGGCGCTGGCGCGAGGACGGCGTCAATCAGGACGCGTTCTACAACGTGCATTTCGGCGACGACGGGCTGGTGACCACCACCTCGCGGTCGGATCTGATGCAAGGGCGGTAGGGCGGCCTCGTTGCCGGCGACCCAATAAGAAACGGCGCCGCGGGTTCCCCCGCGGCGCCGTTTTTTCATTGACGCGATGCCGCGGCGGGTTGCCCCGCCGCCGCCCGACGTGCCGTCAAGCCTTGACGGTGTCGGCCACTTCCTTGAAATCTTCGATCTGGTCGAAGTTCATGTACTGGTAGATCTTGTCGCTGTTGGCCGTCAGCACGCCCATGTCGGCCATGTACTCTTCCTTGGTCGGGATCTTGCCCAGACGCGAGCAGATCGCGGCCAGTTCGGCCGAGCCCAGATACACGTTGGTGTTCTTGCCCAGACGGTTCGGGAAGTTGCGCGTGGACGTGGACATCACCGTCGCGCCTTCGCGCACCTGCGCCTGGTTGCCCATGCACAGCGAGCAGCCCGGCATTTCGGTGCGCGCGCCGGCCGTGCCGAACACGCCGTAGTGGCCTTCTTCCGTCAGTTGCTTCTGGTCCATCTTGGTCGGCGGGGCGACCCACAGCTTGACCGGAATGTCGCGCTTGCCTTCGAGCAGCTTCGACGCCGCGCGGAAGTGACCGATGTTGGTCATGCACGAGCCGATGAACACTTCGTCGATCGTCGCGCCGGCCACGTCCGACAGCGTCTTCACGTCGTCCGGATCGTTCGGGCAGGCCACGATCGGCTCGTGGATGTCGGCCAGATCGATTTCGATGACGGCCGCGTAATCGGCATCCGCATCCGGTTGCAGCAGTTGCGGATCGGCCAGCCATTGCTGCATGGCGTCGATCCGGCGTTGCAGGCTGCGCGGATCCTGATAACCCTCGGCGATCATCCACTTCAGCAGCGTGACGTTGCTGTTGAGGTACTCGATGATCGGTTCCTTGTTCAGGTGCACCGTGCAACCGGCGGCCGAACGCTCGGCCGACGCGTCCGACAGCTCGAATGCCTGCTCGACCTTCAGATCCGGCAGCCCTTCGATTTCGAGGATGCGGCCCGAGAAGATGTTCTTCTTGCCCTGCTTGGCGACGGTCAGCGTGCCGGCCTTGATCGCGTACAGCGGGATCGCGTTGACCAGATCGCGCAGCGTGACGCCCGGCTGCATCTTGCCCTTGAAGCGGACCAGCACCGATTCCGGCATGTCCAGCGGCATCGTGCCGGTGGCGGCCGCGAAGGCCACCAGGCCCGAACCGGCCGGGAAGCTGATGCCGATCGGGAAGCGCGTGTGCGAATCGCCGCCGGTGCCGACGGTGTCGGGCAGCAGCATGCGGTTCAGCCAGGAGTGGATCACGCCGTCGCCCGGACGCAGCGCGATACCGCCGCGCGTGCTGATGAAGTTCGGCAGCGTTTGGTGCGTCTTGACGTCGACCGGCTTCGGATAGGCGGCCGTGTGGCAGAACGACTGCATGACCAGATCCGCCGAGAAGCCCAGGCAGGCCAGATCCTTCAGTTCGTCGCGCGTCATCGGGCCGGTGGTGTCCTGCGAGCCGACCGAGGTCATCTTCGGTTCGCAGTAGGTGCCCGGGCGCACGCCCTGGCCTTCCGGCAGGCCGCAGGCGCGGCCGACCATCTTCTGCGCGAGCGAGAAGCCGCGGCCGCTGTCGGCCGGCTGTTGCGGCAGGCGGAACAGCGTCGACGGGGCCAGACCGAGCGCTTCACGCGCCTTGGCCGTCAGGCCGCGGCCGATGATCAGCGGAATGCGGCCGCCGGCGCGCACTTCGTCGAACAGCACGTCGGACTTGACCGTGAATTCGGCGATCACGGCGCCGTTCTTCAGGGCCTTGCCGTCGTACGGGCGCAGCTCGACCACGTCGCCCATTTCCATCTGCGAGACGTCGAGTTCGATCGGCAGCGCGCCGGCGTCTTCCATCGTGTTGTAGAAGATCGGGGCGATCTTGCCGCCGAGGCACACGCCGCCGAAACGCTTGTTCGGCACGAACGGGATGTCTTCGCCCGTGAACCACAGCACCGAGTTGGTGGCCGACTTGCGCGAGGAGCCGGTGCCGACCACGTCGCCCACGTAGGCGACCAGGTGGCCCTTGTCCTTCAGCGATTCGATGAACTTGATCGGGCCGCGCTTGCCGTCTTCTTCCGGCGTGATGCCGGGGCGCGCGTTCTTCAGCATCGCCAGCGCGTGCATCGGGATGTCCGGGCGGGTGGTGGCGTCCGGCGCGGGGGACAGATCATCGGTATTCGTTTCGCCCGTGACCTTGAAGACCGTGATGGTCAGGCTTTCCGGCACTTCCGGACGGCTCGTGAACCATTCGGCGTCGGCCCAGCTTTGCAGCACGGCCTTGGCGTGGGCGTTGCCCTTGTCGGCCAACTCCTTGACGTCATGAAACTGGTCGAACATCAGGAGGGTTTTCTTCAGCGCGTCGGCGGCGGTGGCGGCCACGGCTTCGTCGGACAGCAGCTCGATCAGCGGCTGGATGTTGTAGCCGCCCAGCATCGTGCCGAGCAGCTCGGTGGCGCGCTCGCGCGAGATCAGCGGGCTGGCGGTTTCGCCCTTGGCCACGGCGGCCAGGAAGCCGGCCTTCACACGGGCGGCTTCGTCCACGCCGGCGGGCACGCGGTAGGTGATCAGTTCGACGAGGGTTTGCTCTTCGCCTGCGGGCGGGTTCGCGAGCAGTTCGACCAGTTCGGCGGTCTGCTTGGCGTTCAGCGGCAGCGGAGGGATACCGAGCGCGGCGCGTTCGGCTACGTGAGCACGGAAGTTTTCTAGCATGGGGGACCTGCTGATTGGGCGTTTCAGGGCGAAGGCCTTTCAGGCGCTCCGAGGCTGTTACCTGTTACGGGTGCTGCTTCGACCGGGATTCTAGTCGTAAACCCCTTTTGCGTCAAACGTCTTATATCTTATATAAGAGTTGACGATATGGGCGCGTCCCCATCGGCCCGCCAGCCGCTTCCGCCGGTCCCGCGCTATCGAAAAAGCGACCCGAAACGTGCAAAAACGCACCGCCCGCATCCGGCCCCGAGCCTGACCGGCGGCTTGCCGTGGCGGCGCGAGCCCACGTATCGCGGGCCGCTGCGCGCCGCGCCGGGCGTCGTTCCAGGATGTTGCGGTGCAGCAATCCGGCCGGCCCCGGTTTGTGGCTGTTTTTTTCGCCTGCAACCATCCGCTCCACTCGAACGCCGCCGCCCGCCGGCCGGCGTTCCCCACCCGACCCATCTCAGGAGACGCGCGTGTTCCTCTACGGATTCGGCCCCGTCATCTGGGCGGGCACCGTGCAGACGATCGAGCTGTCGGTGCTGTCGCTCGCCGCCGCCGTGGTGCTCGGCCTGCTCGGCGCGCTCGCCAAGCTGTCGCCGCAGCGCGGCCTGCGCGCGATCGGCACCGGCTACACCACGCTGATCCGCTCGGTGCCCGACCTGGTGCTGATGCTGCTGCTGTTCTACAGCATCCAGATCTGGCTCAACGACATCACCGACCTGCTCGGCTGGGATCAGATCGACATCGATCCGTTCGTGGCCGGCGTGCTGACGCTCGGCTTCATCTACGGCGCGTATTTCACCGAGACGTTCCGCGGCGCGTTTCTCTCGGTGCCGCGCGGCCAGCTCGAGGCGGGCGCGGCCTACGGCATGAGCGGCCTGCGCGTGTTCGCGCGGATCCTGTTCCCGCAGATGATGCGCTTCGCGCTGCCCGGCATCGGCAACAACTGGCAGGTGCTCGTGAAGGCCACCGCGCTGGTGTCGATCATCGGCCTGGCCGACGTGGTCAAGGCCGCGCAGGACGCCGGCAAGAGCACGTTCAACATGTTCTTCTTCATCCTCGTCGCGGCGCTGATCTACCTGGCGATCACGACGCTGTCCAACCTGGTGCTGCGGCAGTTGGAGCGGCGCTATTCGACCGGCGTGAGGCACGCGGAACTATGATCGAGATCGTCCAGGAGTTCGGCCGCGCGTTCCTGTATTGGGACGGGCAGCGCCTGTCGGGCCTCGCCGTCACGCTGTGGCTGCTGGCGGCGTCGGTGGGCATCGGCTTCGTGTGCGCGATTCCGCTCGCGGTGGCGCGCGTCTCGCGCAACCGCTGGGTGTCGATGCCGGTGCGCGCCTACACCTACGTGTTTCGCGGCACGCCGCTCTACGTGCAGTTGCTGCTGATCTACACCGGCATGTACAGCCTCGAATTCGTGCGCTCGCATTCGCTGCTCGACGCGTTCTTCCGCAGCGGCTTCCACTGCGCGATCCTGGCCTTCGCGCTGAACACCTGCGCGTACACCACCGAGATCTTCGCGGGCGCGATCCGCGCCACCTCGCACGGCGAGGTGGAGGCGGCGCGCGCTTACGGCATGAGCCCGTTCACGGCCTATCGCCGCGTGATCCTGCCCTCGGCGCTGCGCCGCGCGCTGCCGCTCTACAGCAACGAGGTGATCCTGATGCTGCACGCCACCACGGTGGCGTTCACGGCCACGGTGCCCGACATCCTCAAGGTGGCGCGCGACGCGAACTCCGCCACCTACATGGCGTTCCAGTCGTTCGGGATCGCCGCCCTGATCTATCTTGCGGTATCGTTCGCACTCGTCGCGGCGTTTCGCCGGGCCGAGCGCCACTGGCTCGCGTATCTCGCGGCCGGACGTCATTGATTCGTATCCATTCCGGGAGACGCCAGTTGGCAGAGACCACCCCGCCGAACGCCGCCAGCAAGCTCGCGGCCCTCGACATCCACAAGCGCTACGGCGACAACGAAGTGCTGAAGGGCGTCTCGCTCGACGCGAAAGCGGGCGACGTGATCAGCATCATCGGCGCCAGCGGCTCGGGCAAGAGCACGTTCCTGCGCTGCATCAATTTCCTCGAACGGCCGAACGCGGGCCAGATCGTGGTCGACGGCGAAGCCGTGCGCACCAAGGCCGACAAGGCCGGCGCGCTCGAAGTGGCCGACCCGAAGCAGTTGCAGCGGATCCGCACCAAGCTCGCGATGGTGTTCCAGCACTTCAACCTGTGGGCGCACATGAACGTGCTGGAAAACGTCATGGAAGCGCCAGTGCACGTGCTCGGGCTGTCGAAGAAAGCGGCCGAGGAACGTGCGCGCGAATACCTCGAAAAGGTGGGTTTGCAGCCGCGCGTCGAGAAGCAATATCCGTCGCATCTGTCGGGCGGCCAGCAGCAGCGCGTGGCGATCGCGCGCGCGCTGGCGATGCACCCCGACGTGATGCTGTTCGACGAGCCGACCTCGGCGCTCGATCCGGAGCTGGTGGGCGAAGTGCTGAAGGTCATGCAGAAGCTGGCGGAAGAGGGCCGCACGATGATCGTCGTCACGCACGAGATGGGTTTCGCGCGCAACGTGTCGAACCACGTGATGTTCCTGCATCAGGGCCGCACCGAGGAGCAGGGCCATCCGGCCGAGGTGCTGGCGCGGCCGCAGAGCGAACGCCTGCGCCAGTTCCTGTCCGGCAGCCTCAAGTAAGGTGGCCGCGATCGGCCGCGCCGCGCGCACGACGCAGGTGGCGATCGTGGCGTTGCCGCCGGTGTCGATGTCGGGCGTCGGCCCGATCGTCGACGCGCTCGCGCTGGCCAACGAGATCGAAGGGCGCGCGCTCTACCGCTGGCAGGTGTGCTCGTGGGACGGCAAGCCGGTGCCGCTCGCGGGCGGCGCGCAATGGCAGGCCGACGCGGCCTTCAACGATGCTGTCGCCTGCGACTGGCTGATCGTCGTCAGCGAGCGCTTTCAGCAATTCGCCGATTACCGCCTGTTCCTCGCCAGCCTCGCGCGCGTGGGGCAGCGCACGCCGCTCGTCACCGGCATCCATCACGGCGTGTGGTGGCTCGCGATGGCGGGGCAACTGGCCGGCTACCGCGTGGCGGTGAACTGGGAAACCTATCAGCAGTTCGCCGAGCAGTTCGAGCGCACCATCGTCACCCAGCAGATCTTCGAAATCGACCGCGACCGCGCGACCTGCGCGGGCGGCCAGGCCAGCCTCGATTTCATGCTCGCGATGATCGGCCGCGATCACGGCCCGGCGCTGCCCGAGCGGATCGCCGACGCGCTCGGTTGCGCCACGCCGCGCAGCGGCGAGACGCGCCAGCGGATTCCGTTCGTGACCGCGCCCGGCGAGCGCCACCCGCGCCTGAACGATGCGCTGCAACTGATGGAAGCGAACGTCGAGGATCCGCTGACGACCGACGAGATCGCCGAGCTGGTGGGCATTTCGCGGCGGCAGCTCGAACGGCTGTTCCGCCAGTATCTCGGCGCGATGCCGTCGAAGTATTACCTGAACCTGCGGCTCTTGAAGGCGCGCACGCAACTGCAGCGCACCAGCAAGTCGGTCGTGCAGGTGAGCCTGGCCTGCGGCTTTTCGTCGGCCGCGCATTTCTCGAATGCCTACCGCGAACGTTTCGGCGTGACGCCGCGCGAGGATCGCCGCGCGTGGCTCGAAAAGCAGCACGGCGGCGCGAGCGAACCGCGCGCCGGCGCGCTGGTCGAGCGCGATGGCAGCCGATGAACGCGCCTGTACACGCCGCTGCACGCCTGCGCCGGCCCGGCGCGCGAATCGCGTTCCCGCGCCGCGCGCGTTTCGCGATGCGCAACCGATCAAGCCGATAGAACCCGTCGCAAATGCGCAAGACGATTTGCGCCCCGTTGCCTACACTGAACCCTGTGATTTTTGAACCGAGGACCCGCCATGACCCGCGATAACGTGACCCGACAGACTTTCGACGACGTGATGGTGCCGGTGTTTGCGCCGGCCGAATTCATCCCCGACCGCGCCGAAGGCTCGCGCATCTGGGACACGGCCGGCAAGGACTACGTCGATTTCGCCGGCGGCATCGCCGTGACGGCGCTCGGCCACGGCCACCCCGAGGTGCTGAAGGTGTTCGAGGCGCAGGGCCGCAAGCTCTGGCACATCGGCAACGGCTACACCAACGAGCCGGTGCTGCGCCTCGCGAAGCGCCTCGAAAGCCTGACGTTCGCCGATCGCGCGTTCTTCGCGAACTCGGGCGCGGAAGCGAACGAGGCCGCGCTGAAGCTCGCGCGCCGCGTGGCGTTCGACCGCTTCGGCGAGGACAAATACGAGATCCTCTCGTTCGCGCAGTCGTTCCACGGCCGCACGTTCTTCACCGTCAGCGTGGGCGGCCAGCCGAAGTATTCGGACGGCTTCGGCCCGCGCCCCGAAGGCATCCGCCATCTGCCGTACAACGACATCGAGGCCGCGAAGGCCGCGATCGGCCCGCGCACCTGCGCGGTGATCGTCGAGCCGGTGCAGGGCGAGGGCGGCGTGATTCCGGCCGATCCGGCGTTCCTGAAGGCGCTGCGCGAAGCGTGCGATGCGCACGGCGCGCTGCTGATCTTCGACGAGGTGCAGACGGGCGTCGGCCGCACCGGCCAGTTCTACGCGTATATGGATACCGGCGTCACGCCCGACATCCTGACCACGGCGAAGGCGCTCGGCAACGGCTTCCCGATCGGCGCGATGCTGACCACCAACGAACTGGCCGCGCACTTCAAGGTGGGCGTGCACGGCACCACTTATGGCGGCAACCCGCTGGCCTCGGCGATCGCCGACAAGGTGGTGGAACTGGTCAGCGATCCGAAGCTGCTGGCCGGCGTGCACGAGCGCGGCGAGCGGATCCGCGCCACGCTGGCCGCGCTCGACGCGAAGCACGGCGGCCTGTTCCGCGAGATCCGCGGCAAGGGCCTGCTGATCGGCGCCGAACTGACCGAAGCCTTCGACGGCCGCGCCAAGGATTTCGTCAACGCGGCCGCTGCGCATGGCGTGATCATGCTGATCGCCGGCCCGAACGTGCTGCGCTTCGTGCCATCGCTCGTGATTCCGCTCGACGTGCTCGACGAAGGCCTCGCGCGCTTCTCGCGCGCGGTCGACGAGGTCGTCGGCGCGAGCCGCTGATCTTCCCCGCCCGGCCCATTCCGCCCACAGGACCGACGATGCTATTCGTACGCCCCGGCAGGCTTGCCGATCTCGACGCGCTGGCGCAAATGGCCCGCACCGCGCGGCCCGTGCTGCACTCGCTGCCGCACGACCGCCGCGCGCTGGAATCGCGCGTGGCGCTGTCCGAGGATTCGTTTCGCGCCGACGCCGATTTCCCCGGCGAGGAGTTCTACCTGTTCGTGCTGGAAGACAGCGAGACGGGGCGCCTGCTCGGCACGGCCAGCCTCGTCGCCGCGGCCGGGTATTCGGAGCCGTTCTACGCGTTCCGCAACGACGCGCTGATCCACGCCTCGCGCGAGCTGCACGTGAACCGCAAGATCCACGCGCTGACGATGTCGCACGAGCTGACCGGCAAGAGCCGGCTGGCCGGTTTCTACGTCGATCCGTCGCTGCGCGGCGACGCCGCCGCGCATCTCGTCTCGCGCGCCCGCATGATGTATATCGCCGCGAACCGCCGCCGCTTCACGCCGGAGGTGTTCTCGCTGCTGCTCGGCGTGACCGATGAGAACGGCGCGTCGCCGTTCTGGGAGGCGGTGGGCCGCAAGTTCTTCCATCGCGATTTCGCCGATATCGAGGTGGAATCGGGCGGCCGCAGCCGCACGTTCATCGCCGAGGTGATGCCGGTGTATCCGATCTACGTGCCGCTGCTGCCCGAGGCGGCGCAGCGCGTGCTCGGCGAGCCGAACCAGCACGGCCTGCTCGCCTACGACATTCACCTTGAAGAGGGGTTCGAGCCGGACCGCTACGTCGACATCTTCGACGCCGGCCCGGTGCTGACCGCGCAGGTCGATCGCACCGTCTGCGTCACGCGCAACGTCGCGCGCACGGTGCGCAACGCGGCCGGCGCGGCGGCGGGCGCCACGCATA